>NZ_CP146092.1:1652672-1983207 GCF_037023145.1 Ralstonia sp. RRA
TCTTCATCAACCGGCGTGGTAATGCCGATGATGGTGAATGGGCCACCCGGGCCCACCTTCGGCTGATACGGAATCGACAGGCGCAGCCACATCGTGCCGGTCTCGCCAAACTCGGTCCAATCGAAGTTCACACCGCGCTGGCCGGTCTTCTGGAACATGATGCCGTGCTCGGTTTCGAGCACTTCCATCACGGCCTTTTTCTCGCCGCTGGCCATCGAGTGCGACACGGCGTGCAGGTACGCGCCGTGCATCGGGTCCATGACGTTGTCGATGGCGTAGCGGTAGTTGACGTTCCAGTGCGCGAAGCAGAGGAAGTGGCTGTGCTCGTCGCTGGTCAGCTCTTCGGGCAGGCGCAACGTGCCGACAGCGTCGTCGTATTCAGACGGTGCCTTGTCGCCAAACCACAGGAAGATGGCGCCGGCACGTTCCTGCACCGGGTAGCTGCGCACGCAGGTCTTGCCTTCCATCGGGCAGGCGTCGACAGCCGGCACGCTGGTGACGGTGCCTTGACCATTCACTTCAACGCCGTGGTACCAGCAGGCCACGTGATCGCCCAGGTTCCAGCCCATCGACAGGCGCGCACCACGGTGCGGGCAGCGGTCTTCCAGTGCATGCACCTGGCCAGCGGTGTCGCGCCACAGCACGATGTTCTGGCTCAGGCGGGTGATGCCCACCGGCGCGTTCTTCACATTCCACGATGCCGCCACCGGATACCAGTAGTTGCGCAGACCGGTGTTGATGCGCGCTTCCTTCTGCGCTTCCTTGTTGCCTTCCATTGCTTGCCTCGCTTGATGGGGTTGCGCCGGCTGCCTCTGCGGGCAATACGGCGTCGAATCGTGTGTGGTGATCAGGCGCCCAGGCGGCGCATCTCGGCCAGGAAGGCGTCTTCCGTCCAGACGTCGCCGCCGGCAGGGTTGCGCGGGCCGCGTTCATTCAGCACGGCGACGATGTCTGCGGGCGTCTTGGCGCCACCGAGAAACGCAGCTTCAAGCGAATCGCCCAGTTGGTTCTCATACGGGGTCGGCTCGGCGGCGCGCGTCTGCCACACCAGATTGGCGACCTGACCCGGGCGCTCAACACGGCCCTTGCCAGCGACGTTGTTCGGAGAAATCGGCTCCCACGGAGCGAGGTCGGGGTTGAATTGCGGCTGCATTTTTGTCGACTCCATCACGTTTCACTTGTTTTACCTATGAAACGTCTGTTAATATCTGGAACACAGGTGCAACTATAGACCGCGTCTTCGAAATCGCAGATGCGGGATTACCCTATGGTTTTGCAAAGAAATGTGGCGCCAACAGTCGACCGCGCGGCCAGATGGCGCGCGGGACGCCGGTCTTGGCGAGGTGGGCCAGCCCTGCATCAATCGACAGCGCCCCCTCCCTCCTCTCCTACCCAGCACGCCGGCGCCAAAACCGGCAGCCCCTCCCCATCAATACCCACCCGCGCCAGCCCGCGTAACCGGAGATGCGGCGCGCAGGCCCTCCCTCTTTCGAGGGAAGTCTCTTCAGATATGCAACTGGTTGCCGTATCTCTATTCGTCGCGCACAAGGGGCGGCTGGCTCGCGGCTGGCCGGAATGCGACGGAGACACGCACGAGACAACAACAACCACATGAAACGACTGACCTTGAACGCCAAGCTGTACGCGACGCTTGCGCTGCTGTGGGTAAGCCTAAGCGCGCTGCTGGTGATCGGCCTGCTGGCCAACCGCGCCACCATGCTGAACGAGAAACGGCTGGACCTGCAGCACCAGATCGAAAGCGCCACCGCCGTCATCAAGTCGTACCAGGATCGCGCCGCCAAGCAGACCATGCCGGTGGACGACGCCAAACGCGCCGCGCTGGAAGCGCTACGCCCCATCCGCTTTGGCAAGACCGGCTACATCGGCGTGATGGATTCCGGGCAGGTGATCCGCCTGCTGCCGGTCAAACCCACTTCTGAGAACCAGCACGTCGACACCTTGAACGACCCAGCCGGCGTGCAGGCGGTCAAGCGCATCATTGGGGTCGGCACGGGCTTCATCGAATACGAATTTCCACGCCCGGGCACGGAGAAACCCGTTCCCAAGCTCACGTATGCACAGTACCTGTCCGACTGGGATTGGCACGTCTATACCGGCGCCTATATCGACGACATCGACGCCGTGCTGCGCGAGAACGCACTCAAGGGCACGGCCATCGTGCTGACCATCGGCCTGCTGCTGACGCTGCTGATGCTGGCGCTGATCCGCAACATCCAGCGCAGCCTGGGTGGCGAGCCTGGCTATGCCGCCGCCGTGTGCACGCAGATTGCCGATGGCGACCTGAGCGTGCCGGTTGCGCTGCGTGCAGATGACCGGTCAAGCCTGCTGCACGCCATGCATACGATGCAATCCACGCTCACTGGCACGGTGGCGCGCATCCAGTCCGGCATCGAGCAGATCAACGTGGCCTCCAAGCAGATAGCGGCAGGCAACGCAGACCTGTCGCAACGCACGGAAGAACAGGCTTCGTCGCTGGAAGAAACCGCATCGAGCATGGAGCAGCTCACGGGCATCGTGCGTCAGAACGCCGACAACGCCCGCCATGCCAGCGCACTTGCGGGCGATGCGTCCAGCACGGCCAGCCAGGGTGGCGAGGTGGTGGCGCGCGTGGTGTCCACCATGGGCGAGATCAGCGACAGCAGCCGCAAGATCGTCGACATCATCGGCGTGATTGAAGGGATTGCGTTCCAGACCAACATCCTCGCGCTCAACGCAGCCGTGGAGGCGGCGCGTGCGGGTGAGCAAGGCCGCGGATTTGCCGTGGTGGCGGGCGAGGTGCGCACGCTGGCGCAGCGCTCCGCAGCGGCGGCCAAGGAGATCAAGGCGCTGATTGGTGAATCCGCCGAGCGCGTAGCGACGGGCTCCACGTTGGTAAGCGAAGCGGGCGCCACGATGGAGCGTATCGTGCAAGCCATCGCGCGCGTCACGCAGATCATGGACGAGATCAGCGCGGCCTCTGCCGAACAGAGCAGTGGTATCGAGCAGGTCAACCAGGCCGTCACGCAGATGGACCAGGTGACGCAGCAGAACGCCGCACTGGTCGAGCAGGCCGCGGCGGCGGCGGAATCGCTGGAAGAACAGGCGCAGGAGCTGGCGCGGGCGGTCAGCGTGTTCCGCGTGGCGGGCTAGTGTCCAGGCGTTACAGAAACTTGCGGTAGACCACGAAGCCGGACTTTTCCGCCACCGTGTCGTAGAGCTTCATCGCCGTCGTGTTGGTCTCGTGCGTCTGCCAGTAGACGCGCGGCAGGCCGGCCTCTGCTGCACGCTGGTAGACGGCTTCGATCAGTGCGCGGCCCACGCCCTGCCCGCGCGCCGCTTGTGCGGTGAAAAGATCCTGCAGGTAGCAGGTCATCTGCACCTGCGTCGTGCTGCGATGGAAGAGGAAATGCACGATGCCGAGCAACGCGCCATCGCGCTCGGCAACCATGGCATAGACGGGTTCATGCTCGTCAAAGAAGCGCTGCCACGTCGTCTGCGTGACGAAGTCGGGCAAGGCGGTTTCCCCGGCACGGCCGTAGAAGGCGTTGTAGCCGTCCCAGAGGGGTTTCCAGGCCTCGTAGTCGTCTTGGCGGATGGGGCGGATCAGCAGTTCGGCAGATGCGGGCATGGTGGGCAGTCCGTGTGATGAGGCTGCCATTCTGCCGCACGGGGGCACGCACATGCGGGTAAGTCCTGAGGGCCTCCGAAAGTTTGACGAAAGCCGACGGGTCATACAGTGCAATCACTGCTTGGCGACGAACTCCGCCAGTGTGCAAGGTGGAGGCGGTCGGGTGTCAGGTAGGGCGCGTCGGGCAGCAATGCTTGGCAAGGATGGGCTTGCAGTGTGATTGGGGAATCCGCGCTGCGAGCTCAACCGAAGGTTGCCGAGTCAGTGTTGTCATGCGCGATTGGGTTGGTGACGTTGCGATTGGAACATCCGCATACCGCCAACCTGCGTGTCACACCGATTTTGATCGGTCTTTCCTGCTGTCAACTTTCGGCCCACCGTCCTCCCGGTGGGCCGATTTCTTTTTCAGTCAGGGCTGCAGCGCATCCGGCACCACCAGCCGTTGCGTCAGGCGCTGCACGGTGGGTGCGGCAACGAGCACGATGGTGAATGCTGCCGGCCAGGCCAGCACGAAGGCATGCGCCCAGCGGGCGACAAAGTCTGCGCTGAAGCCGGCATTGATCCAACCAATCCAGCCCGTCATCAGCAACGACATCAGACCAGACATCAGCCAGGCAAACGTGACACGGAGGCGCGTAGGTAGCGAAACAAGCATCGACATGGCGGTTCTCCTTGCAAAGCCATCAAATGTGATTGACGGTATGCTAGACAACCGTGTTTCAAGAAACTATAGATGTTTATTGAAACTTAAATTCCAAAAATGGAATCATGTTTGACGACTTGGCCCTCTTCGTTTCCATCGTGGACCACGGCAGCCTGCAGGCAGCGGCGCGCCACGCCAACCTGCCTGCAGCCACCCTCACACGGCGCCTGCAGAAGCTGGAGGCCACCCTCGGCTGCCAGCTCCTGCTGCGCAGCGCCCGCAGCCTGAAGCCGACGCCCGAAGGTCTGCTCTATTACGAGCAATGTCGCCCGCTGCTGACCGCGCTCACGCAAGCCACCGCAACACTCGACGACGATCTCAACCAGATCAAGGGCACCCTGCGCGTGCTGGCGCCGCTGAACCTGTCACGCGGGCTGCTGGGGCCGGCCTATGCGAGCTTCATGGCGGCGTGGCCGGAGATCCGACTGGAGCTATCCCTGAGCAATCGCAATGAAGATGTCTGGCGGCACGGCGCGGACCTTGCCATCCGCGTGGGCCAGCAGGATGACCCGAAACTACGCCAACGCCGGCTGGGGGTGATCGGGATCGTGCTGGTGGCCTCGCCCGCGTATCTGGCCGAGCGCGGCGCACCGGCGCATCCCCATGATTTGGAGACCCATCGGCTGCTGGTGGCGTCACCCATTTCCACCTGGCGCTTCACCTCGCCCGATGGCAACGAGACTATCGAGATGCAGCCGCAAGGGCAATGCGACGTGAACGATATCGAGCTGGCGGCTTCACTGGCCGAGGCGGGACAGGGCCTGCTGTATTGCCCGCGCACGCTGTGCCATGCAGCATTGGAAGCCGGCCGGCTGGTGCGCGTGCTGCCTGAATGGCGCACGCCACAACGTACCATCTATGCGGTGTGGCCACAGCAGCAATTGCCGCGCAAGGTACGCGCACTGCTGGAGCATCTGGCTGAATTCGCAGCGGCCAATCCGCTGTTGCAAGACGGGCCGGAGCTGCCCGTCTGACCCTCACATCTGGAAGGTCGACACCGCACGGCGCTTGCGGCGCCCGATCACAATGTGTACCCACAAGGCAATGCACACCACCCCCCCCGCCACCCAGTGCAGGATCTCTGCACCCTGGCGTGGCAGTTCGCCGTTGACGTAGTACAGCGCGTAGCCCGTCACCACCAGCACGGCAGTCAGCGTGCCAAACACGGCGCCCGCCATGCGATTGCGCCGCCGTACCCAGGCGTTGCGGATATGCGGGCCCCACAGCATGCCGAGCAGATACAAACCCGCCATGGCGGCTGCACCGTGCAGCTTCATGCTCCACGCCAACGCCAGCGTGCCGCCCTCGCTGCCGTCATCCAGAAAATGCAGCGCCAGCCAGACCAGGCCCGTCACCAGCAGCACGGCAAACACGCCATACACCATCCAGCGCCGGCGGCGGCTGAGGCGGAAGGCGCTTTCGCGCAGATGGTGCGTAAAACGAGGAGAGGCAGACATGACGGACTGGGCAACCGGTTAAGCCGGCGAGCTAAATGGGCGAGTATAGGGCCACCGTTGCACCGTACTGATTCAGAAGCGGATGCGTGACATCACCTGTGGCGAGCACGACCTTGGTCAATGCATCAGCCAGCATGCAGGTGGGCGCCTGCACAGTCGCCCCTGCCAGCGCTGGAAGATCGATTCGATCTGCATTGTGAATACGCGATGCGCTATCAGCACGCGCACCCAAACCGCCCGCCGTTGAACTCGCGAGTGCAGCATTGTCCAGCGTGACCGTCACGGCAATACGCGCCGCATTACGCGGGTCGCGCACCTGGACCGTCATCGGCCGGGCTCCGTGGTGGCGCAAATCTCCGCCGGCATTGACGACAGCGCGCTCGATTGCAAGCGCACGCATCACCTCGATCGCACGATCAACCGCGTAGCCCTTGGCGATGCCGCCCAGGTCCATCGATGCGCGGGTCTGCTTGATGAGGATGTCGCCGTCAAAGGCGATGGGAAAGCGCGTGTCGGCCAACTGTTCAGGTGTGCCGACACGGCAATCAAACGCACGCGCCGATGCGCCATACAGTGTGGCCGCAAGACGCAGCACGGTGAGCGTTCGGGGATCAACGTGCAGCTGTTCACCAGGCGCAGCACGGTTGATCGCCTGCAGTTCACTGTCCAGCGCGTGAAAGCTCAGCAGCGCGTGTACGGCGGCAATCTCGTCGAATGCCGCCGCCACGGCTGCATCTGCATCCGGCCCCGCGGCGTGCACGTCAACCAGCGTGCCGAGCAGCGGCCGCGCACGCCGGCAGACTCCTGGCTCCATCTGACGCGTCAGTTCTTGACCAGCGCCAATTGCGCCATCACCGCGATGCGCCGGATGCCGTCGGTCAGGTGCGTGCACGACAGCGTCGCCCCGCTGATGTTGTTGATGTCGTCACCAATGCGCAGCGCCGACTTGGCCGACTTGCCCAGGAACTGCGCACGCCACGGCTTGTTGCGGACTTCATAGCCGTGGCTCTCGCGGTACGTGAGGATCTCGACGCCGGTGATCTCGCCCGCTGGGTTCAGGCCCACGGCGTAGTTGATCAGCTCGAACTTGCCGATGACGGCATCGGTCACGACGTAGCCGATCGCTTTGTCGCCCTGCTTGGCTTGCCACACGCGCCAGACGCCGGGCTTGGCCTGGCCGCCTGCGCGGTCGGCCAGTTGCTTGAGCTGATCGGCCGACAGCGCGAGCGCCACCGGCTCAAAGCTGGTGGCATCGGGAAACATCGCCTTCTGGGCCTCGGCCGCGGTCATGTAGTCCGCTGCAAAAGCCTGCGTGATGACGACACCCGGTGCGCCCACGGCGGCGGCACACACGAGAACGATGGGCACTGGCTGGTAACGCATGGCTTGCGCCTCCTTCGGTTCTTTGGATTGCTACGGCTTAGAACGCGACGCCCAGACCCAGGTCGACGCGCGAGAAATCGCGGTTCTGCTTGAAGCGCTGGTAGTCGACCTTGAAGACCACGTTCGGGTTCAGATAGAAGTTCGCGCCGATGGTGTAAACCGTGTCGGACAGCGACGGCCAGCCAGCCGGCGACGTGAAGCCCGGTGCCAGACCTTCGTACTTCTCGCCCATGTTGTAACGCTCGTAGCGCACGAACGGCGCGAAGCGATAGTCGCCCTTCTGCCACAGGTTATAGGCCGCCTGCGCATACCAGCCGTAGAACGCTGCCGGCATCGGGTTGGAGGCACCCGGGTTTAGCTGATTGACGGCAGCGGTGTTGCTGAATGTGCCGCGCGCATACAGGGCAGACAGATCCCACTTGCCCGGCGTCCAGCGGGCATGCGCCTCATACAGCGTGGCGCGCTGCCCGGGTAGCACGGGGTCGGGGGTGTTCGTAGCATTCGCATTCGTGCGGCTGCTCTTGCCTGTAAAGACCGAGCCGCCAAGCGTCAAGCCCGAGATGCCGGTGTAGTTGAGCGCCACGTACTGCGACAGGTTCTTGGCGTTGGCCAGCGCCGCCTCCTGATGCGAGGTCTGCATCGGCGCCATGGCGTTGTTCTGCATGTCCAGCGCGGAAGTGAACTGCGGAAACTCCGGGTTGAAGTTCCACTTGGCCAGGTTAAGGCCGGTGGTCAGGCCCACATTCCAGTTCAGGCCGAAATCGGTATCGCCGTACAACGACAGGCCGGCTTCACGCCACGTGCTCGGGATGATCAGCGTCTCGACAAAGTTGCGGTGCACGCCGTAGTAGTTGGTCGGCTCGTGGTTGCGGTTGATGAAGCCCGCCGGAATCAGGAACAGGCCTGCATTCAGGCCGATCTTGTCGGTCAGCTTGTGGTCGATGTAGAACTGCTCAACCTCGAACTCGCCGACGTCCGACGACGAGGTGACACCGTGCTCGATCTCGAACTCGGAGTTGAAGCGCGTCTTATCGTTGAAGCGATAGCCGATGCCGAACACCGCGCGAGAGAGGTCGACCTTGCTGTCTTCGGAGCGACGGGTCGGGCGGTCGTAATTGAGTTCGCCATAGCCCCACAGCGTCAGGTTATCCAGCGGCGACGGCTTGGTCGACGCGAGCTGCGCCGTCTGCACGGTCTGCTGCACGTCTTGCAGGGCAGCGGTCTGCTGCGCCTGGGCCTTGGCCTGCGTCTGCTGCTGCGTGGCCAGCGTCGCGTTCTGCGACTTCACTTCCTTCAGCTCGGCCTTGAGCGCTTCGATCTGCGCGGCCATGGCATCAAGCTTCTGCTCCAGTTGCGAGGTCGTGGCGGCATTGGCCGCGCCGGTCCCCATCAAAGCGATGGCGGCGGCGGCCGACAAGGCGGTTCGTTTCATGCTGTGACGCTCCCTTGGTGTCTTGAATGGTTTATTTGGTGGTGCTCGTCTTGGCCTGCGTGGCTCCGCTGGCCGAGACGGTCTGGATACGGGCGGCACCCACGCTGGCGGCGGTCGAGCCGCATTGCGCCGGCACGTTGTAGGCAGACGGATTGGTCGGATCAAACCCATCGGTGAGCGTGCACAGGAAGTGCACGATGTCGCTCATCTCCTGATTCGTCAGCGACGGGGCCTTGGCCGGGTTGTACGGCACCTCTGCCACGTTCACGTTGCCATCGAAGGCAACCGGCAGGTCGTTGTACGGCACGTCAGGCGTGCCGTCGGCCTTGACGTACCAGCGGCCAGGATCGGTATCGCGCGTGACGTACCACGCCACGACCTGATCCAGCGTCTGGAACACACCGTTGTGGAAGTACGGGGCTGTGAGCGCAATGTTGCGCAGCGTCGGCACCTTGAAGCGGCCACATGTGGAGCCGCCGACGCGGAAGTCGGTCCGCAGCGGGCCGCACAAGCCCATGTCGTAATAGCTGTAGTTCGGATCGCCCAGCGCCAGGCCATTCTTCGGCACGTACGGCAGCGTGGTGCCCTCCTGGTTGGCGGCAAGACTCCAGTTGCGCGGGATGCCGACGTTGTCGTTGGTGAAGTCGGTAAACAGCGCTGGCGTAGTGCCCTTGCCCGTTGAGATATGGCAAGCGTTGCAGTTGCCCTTGGTCGGGTTGTTGAACAGCAGCAGGCCGCGCATCTCGGCGTCGGACAACGTTGCCTTGCCGGCGAGGTAGGCGTCGAACTTGCTGTCGAAGGTGTGGAAGCTCGGGTCTTCACTCTGATAGGCAGCCAGCGCGCGGCCGATGCTCTGCATCGCGGTCGTGCTGTCCTGGATGCCGACCTGGGTGAACACGGCCTTGAACTGTTCGAGGTACGGGCGTGTCAGCAACGTCTTGAGCACGTCGTCGGCCGAGGCGTTGGCCATCTCGAACGGATTCGTGAACGGCTGCTGTGCCTGGTCCGCCAGCGACGGCGAGCGGCCATCGCGGAAGAATCCCCCAGAGGTCTTGCCGGTGTTGTCGGTCTGGAAGGTCGGCGTGAACGACGCGTAGTTCAACGACGGCGCATTGCGCAGGCCCGGCAGATCGGAATTCGGCCCGCCAATCGATACGGCCAGGTTGTTCGGGTCGGTAAAGGCACGCGCCGGGTCATGGCACGACGCGCACGACTGCTTGCCCGAGGCGGAAAGCGTCTGATCAAAGAAGATCTGCTTGCCCACCTGCGCCATCGGCGACAGGGCGTTGGCTGCGGGTGTGCTCGACGACGTTGTGCTGCTCCCGCCATCTCCGCCACCGCAGGCCGTCACCAGCGCGGTGCAGGCTGCCATCCACATTGCACGCCATGACGCGCGCGCCGTCCGACGTGCGCGTACGCCGTCTCCTCCGTGTTCTTTTTCTTGCATTTCCCTGATCTCGGCGGCCTGTAGACTCACTCAAGCCGCTTAATTAATGGTAATAGGAACAATTCGCGTTCGCATTCTATGGAACTTTTTCACGAAAAGCTACGTTCTTTGTGGCGGTGCACATACGCGACGTCAGTGAAGTTGCGCATTGCCAACCCGTGATATCGGCCCCTACCATGCCATCGATCAATGTCACCATCAGATCGACATGGAGACCCGCCGATGCCCACGCCAGCCGTTCCCACGCGCCCTGATACGCATCCGGATTTACGCCAGACGCGCGGCCATCCCCAATCCGTTCAGCGGTCTTCCCACGTCGTGCGCTCAGGCGGCGTGCGCTTGCATGCGCGCCTGACGCAGCCTAGGGATGACGCTGCCCGGCAGCGCCCCGCCATCGTTCTCGTACACGGGTATCCCGACGACAGTTCGGTCTGGGACGGCGTGCGCGATGCACTGGCGCGCCATAGCCGCGTCATCACCTTCGACGTGCGCGGTGCGGGCCTGTCCGACGCCCCGGCCGACACCACCGGCTACCGCATCCCGCAGTTCGTCGATGACCTCGCCGCGGTGGCGGATGCGCTGCTGCCGGGAGAACCATTCCACCTGGTCGGGCACGACTGGGGCTCGATCCACAGCTGGGAATCGGTGACGACCGACCGCCTGCGCGGACGCATCGCCTCATACACGTCGATCTCAGGACCGTGCCTGGATCACGTCGGCCACTGGATGCGGGCACAGCTCGACACCGGCACCTGGGCGGCCAGGCGCGCGGTGTGGAAGCAGCGGCTGCAGTCGTGGTATGTGGGGGTTTTCCACCTGCCGCTGGTACCGGAATGGTCGTGGCGGCTGTGGATGGCGCGCGCATGGCCGTGGTGGCTGCGCAAGACGGAAGGCATACGCGGTGCGGAGCAACGGCCATCGCTGGTGCGCGACGCATGCAATGGTGTGCGGATGTACCGCGCCAATTTTCGCGAGCGGCTGGCCCGCCCGCAGGCACGTGCGCCGCATGCCCCCGTGCAACTGATCGTGCCGACACGGGATCGCTACGTGAGTCCCGCCATCACCCGTGCGGTGGAGGCTTGGGTAGCGCACTACTGGCGGCACGAGATCGACGCCGGCCATTGGCTGCCGCTGCGCCGGCCCGACTGGGTGGCGGACTGCATCCGCCGCTTTGCCGACTACGTGGAATCTGGCAACGAACCCGCCGCATTGCAACGGGCCCGCGTGGCCGGCACGTTGGTACCGGCCTGATCTTGCGAACGCGTTACTTACCGCCCTCATCCAGCCAGCGCTGGTGGTATTCCTCCAGCAAGCGCTGCAGCGTTGCACCAATGCGGATGTAGTCCGGCTCGTTCAAGTTGGCCAGCGACACGCGCACCGATGGGTTGAGTGCGCCAAAGCCATTGCCGGGCAGCAGTACCACGCCGCTTTCCTTGGCCAGGCGGAACAGCACATCCGCCGGTTTGGTCTTGCTACGGAACCACTGCACGAAAGCCTCGCCGTAGGTCTTGCGGCCCACCACTTCGGCGTCGAGGATGTTGTAGTACGCCACGTCATTCTCATCCGCATCGTCCTCAATGCCGAGGGCCTGATACAGAGCAGCCTTGCGCCCGCGCACCAGGCGTTTGACTGCCGCCTTGTAGGCATCCGGCTGATCCATGAGCGCGTACAGCGAGAACAGCGCCATCTGCACTTGCTGCGGCGTCGACAGACCTGCCGTGTGGTTCAGCGCCACGGTGCGGCTATCGGCCACCAGGCGATCAATGAACTTGAGCTGATCCGGTTCGGTCGTGATGGACGCATAGCGCTGGTGCAGGATCTTTCGCTTGTCTTCTGGCAGTGCGGCCAGCTTATCGTCCAGCACGTTCTTCTCATGCGTGGCGATGGTGCCCAGGCGCCAACCCGTCGCACCGAAGTATTTGGAGTACGAATACACGAGGATCGTGTTGTACGGCGCCACCGCAAACAGCGAGACAAAGTCATCCGCAAACGTGCCGTACACATCGTCGGTCAGGATGATGAGATCGTTGCCGGCCTTGTGGCGCTCGTCCACGATGGCCTTGAGCTTCTTCAGGCCGTCTTCGGAAATCTTGACCGACGGCGGGTTGCTCGGGTTGACCAGGAAGAACGCCTTCACGCTCGGATCGCGCAGCTTGTCGAGTTCTTCGTTGGTGTATTGCCAGCCATTGAATGGGTCCGCATTGAGCTTGACCTCGACAAGCTGGAAGCTGTTGAGCTCCGGAATCTCGATGTACGGTGTAAAGATCGGCATGCCCAGCGCAATCTTGTCGCCGGCATTGAGCAGGAAGTTCTCCTTGAGCGTGCTGAACAGATAGGTCATCGCCGCCGTACCGCCCTCCACGGCAAACAGATCAAACTGGCCGACGAATGGCGCATTGCCGATCATTTCCTGCTTCAGATAGCGCGCGGCAATCTGCTCACTGATCTTCAGCATGCGGTCGGGCACCGGATAGTTGCAGCCGAGAATGCCGTTCACCATCTCCGCCAGAAAATCCTCGGCAGACAGGCCAAGCTGATCGCGCACGTACGACACAGCGTGGTGCAAAAACTTCACGCCAGGCACCTCTGCGTTGCGGCGTGCAAAGCTTTCAAAGCGCGCCTCAAAGCCTTGCTTGGTGGGGATTCCGCCAATCTTCTCGGCTAGGTACGAGAATGAGCGCTCGGACTCCTCCAGCGCGAACAGGCCAAGTTGGAAGAAACCATGGCGCGGCTCCAATGCCAGGAAGTTTGGATTGCCGCGCCCGGCATTGAGCATGATGCGTTGCGAATCGCTCTGCGCGAGCTGGATCAGCACGTCCTTCAGTTCAAACGGGCTCAGTTGCCCAAGGGCTTCCAGCTCCTTGGATTTTTGCGTCGGATTGGTAGTCATCGCAGGTTCCCGTGGATGCGGCGTTGGCGAAGGGCAGCCCACCACGCGGGTAGCAGGCCGAAGAGACGCTCAGGCGAAGGCGATCACAAGCGGACCCAGCAGGGTCAGCAGCACGTTCGCCAGCGCGTAGGTAATGGCAAAGGGGATGGTCGGCACACTGCTCTCGGCTTTCTCCAGCACACCGCCAAATGCAGGGTTGGCCGAACGCGCGCCTGACAGTGCACCCGCCAGCACGGCAACGTTGTCGTAGCGGAGCACATAGCGGCCGAACAGGTAGGTCAAGATCAACGGCACCATCGTGACGATCACGCCGGCAATGAAGATCGACACGCCGCTCTTCTGCAGCGTCGCCCACGCTTGCGCGCCGGAGCCCAGCCCCACGCATGCGACGAATGCGGCTAAGCCCATGTCCTTGAGGATTTGCGATGCCGCGTTCGGCAACTGGCCAAAGGTCGGGTGCTTGCCGCGCAGCCAGCCAAACACCAGCCCCGAGAGCAGCGCTCCGCCGCCACTGCCCAGCGTGAGGGGAATACCGCCCACCTTTGCCACCAGCGTGCCGATCAGCAAACCGACCAGCACGCCCAGACCGAGATAAACGAAGTCCGTCTTGTCGCCAGGCGGCACGGGATAGCCGACTTCGGCGGAGGCGCGCTTGATGTCGGACGGTGCGCCGTGCAGCGTGACGACATCACCGTGCAGCATGATGGTGCCGTCCAGCAGCGGCACGGCCTTGCCCATGCGCGTGATGCGCGCGATGTACACGCCGTGCTTCATGTCGCGCGTGGCCTGTGCCTTCAACTCGCCCAGCGTCTTGTGGCTTGCGCCCTTGCGCGTGAACACGACGTCGCGCACCTGCAGCGGCTGGTCCATGTCGGAAGACATGGCAGATTCATCGCCCAGCAGCGTCCAGGCCTTGGCGGCGGCTTCGCGACGGCCGATCAGCAGAACGCGGTCGGCGCGCTGCAACTTCAACGTCGGCTCGATGGCGATTTCCTCGCCGTTGCGCAGGACGCGTTCGATGGTGATGCCATCGTCCAGCGTGGTTTCGACTTCCTCCACGGTCTTGCCCGCACCCGTGGTCACGTCGTACACGCGCCCCACCAGCGCCGGCAGCGACGCCACCTCGCCCTGCTCCAGCGGACGCTTGCCGCCGGCCATTTCAAGCTCGGCTTTCTTGGCATCGTCGCGCAGCTCACGCCCCATCAGGCGCGGCAGAATATTCACGCACATGATGATGGCGCCCAGGCTGCCGAACACGTAAGTCACCGCGTAGCCGATGGCCACGTTCGACTGCAGGCGTGCCACCTCATCGGCGGGCAGGCCCATGCGTGACAGGGCATCGCCCGCCGTGCCGATGACAGCCGACTGTGTCATGCCACCCGCCGCAATGCCTGCAGTCAGCCCCTTGTCGAAGCCGAACAGCTTGCCGCAGACAAGAATGGTGACCAGGCCGCTCACCGCAAGAAACACCGCCATGGCGATCTCGCGCAGCGTGCTGCGATTGAGGGAGCTGAAGAACTGCGGCCCACTTTCGTAGCCAACCGCATAGATGAAGAGCGCGAACATGATGCTTTTCACGCCAGAATCGATCGTCACGCCAAACTGGCTGATCAGCACCGCGGCAATCAGCGAGCCGCCCACACCACCGATCTGAAACTTGCCGAAGTTGATCTTGCCGACCGCGTAGCCAATGGCAAGCGACAGAAAGAGCGCCGTCTCCGGCACGCTTTTGAACACGGTGTGAATCCAATCCATGGGCAGCGACTCTCCGGAAGGTCTTACGGGCTTGTCTGGTTGGCCAAACAAACAGACATCAATCAGGCGCCACGCCATGTGGCGCGCAACACGCCCGTGGACCTTAGAAGCTACGCATCGGCGATGTCAATTTCACAAAATTTAACTGCCACGGCACATATTTAATGTTTTGCATTAGAAGATTGCGCCCAACGCAAACGTTGACGTGCCTGCATCTCGCTGCAATCATCGACCGCCAATAACACCGCTGACGGCCTGCCACGACCTGGCGCCCGGACAGCCCGAGCCGCCGGCTTCGCGCAAACCGCGACGCCCGGTCATCGATACAAAGACAGGGACAAGACGATGAAAAGCAAAGTGGTGGTCTACGGACCGCTCTACGGGAAGTGGTACGCGATTCTGGTCAACGACGGCGTGGCCGAAGAATCGAGTCAGTTCGGATCGTACGAAGCCGCCATGGGCTTCGCTTCAAACCGATATCCGGAGCTTGAGCAGGAGCGACAGCCCTACGCGCGGGGCCGGGAGGAAGAAGCGCAGGTCTGAGGCAGCGCATCAACGCTGCCTCTGTGCTTTCGCGTATCAGTGCGGGTGCACTGAACAGAAACGCCCCGCAATCCAGTCGAACACGCTGCCCTCGCGAAGTGAGCGGCTTTGCGCGTCTTCGCCATAGCGGATCTGGTACAGCGGTTTGCCACTGGCGTTACGCGTGCGGTAGAGCGTCTGCGCAATCACCGTGTAAGTGCGCTGCGCGCAGTCGAGCACCACCTGCTTGACCGACGAGCGGATCGGTTGGCCGTCAGATGTCTTGATCGTGAAATCGGGCAGGACGTTGCGCAACAGCTTGAAGTGCACGGTGGGTGTGCCGGCTTGCGCCTCCACCTGCGGCTGGACAGATTGCTTGTCGACGTACGACACCACGCCGGTGGCGCCGACGAAGCGACGCCAGCGATCATCGTCGCTGGCACGCTCGGGCGCTGCGGATGCGGCGGGGGTTGCGGACATGGCCGGCGCAGCCGCCGACGTGGATACGGTTTGAGCGAACGCGGGCATTGCTGCCCACTGCGCAACAACCAATAAGGTTGCTGCGATGGCACCTTGCGGGCGCCAGCCTCCTGTCTTCATGGGTGGTCTCGCCTTGCTGCAAAAACTGAGCGGGCGATTTTACCGCGTCGGCTCAACCGTTCTCGTCACACCTGGTCGACCGGTTCCGCAGCGTCAATACCGGCAAAGCGCAGATACAGCGCGCGCAATGCCTGCGTCAGCGGGCCCGGCTGTCCGCTGCCGATCTTCACGCCATCAATGGACGCCACCGGCATCACGAACGTCGATGCGCTGGTGTAGAACGCCTCGGCAGCTTGCTGGGCTTCCTGCACGGTGAAAGTCCGTTCTTCCAACGTCAGGCCGTGCTCGCGCGCCAGCGCCATGATCGACACGCGCGTGATGCCCGGCAGCACGGCGTTCGACAGCGGGCGCGTGATCAGGCGCTTGTCTGCGGTGATGATGAAGGCGGTGGACGACGCGCCTTCGGTCACGCGGTCGCCATCGGTCATCCAGGCTTCATGCGCGCCAGCTGCGGCGGCCATCTGCTTGGCCATCACCTGCGGCAGCAGGCCGACGCTCTTGATATCACAGCGTTTCCAGCGCAGGTCGGGCACCGTCACCACGGTCGCGCCCTTGCGTGCGAGCGGGCTGTCGACGATGGTTTTGACCTGCGTGAAGGCCACCGCGGTGGGCGTGATGCTGGCGGGAATGCCGAAGTCGCGCTCGGCCACGCCACGCGTGACCTGCATATAGACGACACCCTCTTCCAGGCCGTTGCGCGCGACCAGTTCTTCGCACACGCGCGTCCATTCGGCTTCGCTGTGCGGGTTCTCGATGTCGATGGCAGACAACGAGCGCGTCAGGCGCGCGAGATGCGCATCGCTGTCGACGAGCTTGCCGCGCGCGACAGCGGTCACTTCGTAAATGCCATCGGCAAAGGTGAAGCCGCGATCCATGATGGAGACGGTGGCGTCGGCGGCGGGCACATATTGGCCGTTCAGGAAGACGATTCGGGACATGCTGGGCGGGAAAAGATTCGTGGCGGGCGGGACTGCCCTGCCATGGAATCTAAAGGATACGTGGGCCGCACCGCGAATAGCATTGTGCGCCCGGGTTATGCGCAAACGGCATGACGCGCCAGAAGCGTCCGGTAGACTTGCAGGTTTTCCGGAGGCTTCCGGCTACCCTTGCCTGCCATGTCCGACCTCATCATCCGACCTGTTGCCGATACCGATCTGCCGGGCATTCTGGCCGTGCAGCGAGCGTGTTACGGCGATGGGTTCCTGGAACCCGGTGATGCGCTCGCCAGCCGCTGGGCGCGCAGCCCGACCATGTGCCTGGTCGCGTTGCATGGTGCAGCGGTGGTCGGCTACCTGCTCTCGCATGCATGGCATGCATGGACACCGCCCAAACTGCACGTACCACTGCTGGCGGCGGATGCAGCGGACGTACTCTGGTTCGTGCATGACATGGCGATTGCACCGGCAGGCCGCGGCCAGCGCCTGGGCGAGCGACTATACGCAACCGCGTGCACCAGCGCCCAGGCACAGGGCCTGCGTCAATCACGCCTGGTGGCGGTGCAAGGCGCCGATGCCTTCTGGCGCCGCCTCGGTTATCAGTCCACCCACATGGGAAGCACGCAGTTGACGGCGCTGCGCAGCGTCTACGGCGACGACGCTGAGCTGATGGAACGCTCATTGCGCTGAGCGCCCACCGCATCACTCCATTACAATTCGTAACACCCGTATATCTTCTGTAAGACTGCGCGCGCCCCGTTCCACTACAGTGCGGCCGTAGCGAGGATTTCCATCATGCAAAAGAACCTAGCGCTGTGCGCGCTGGCCGCCATTGCGGCGCTGTCGTCCCAGGCTGCCCTGGCCCGAGTGAATGTTGATATCGGCATTGGTGTGCCCGGGCCGGTGTATGTCGCGCCCGCGCCGGTCTATGCGCCCGCGCCGGTCTACGCACCGCCTCCGCCGCCGGCCTACTATGCACCGCCACCCGTCTATGTCGCGCCGCAGCCGGTTATCGTTGCGCCCGGTTACTACGATGATGAGCGCGGCCGTGAATGGCAGGAACGCCAATGGCGCGAGCAGCGCTGGCGTGAGCGCGAATGGCGCAAGCACCATCGTCGCGACGACTACGACGATTGATGCCGCGCCCGGCAGCGCTCAGGCTGCCTTCTTTGCCAGGCCCAGGTAGGTCTCGATCACGCGCGGGTTGACGGCCAGTTCCTGCGCTGGGCCTTCGAGCGTCATATCCCCGGTTTCCAGCACATAGCCGTAATCAGCCACCTGCAGGGCGGCGCGCGCGTTCTGTTCGATCAGCAGCGCCGCTACGC
Organism: Ralstonia sp. RRA; assembly: GCF_037023145.1. Taxonomy (NCBI): domain Bacteria; kingdom Pseudomonadati; phylum Pseudomonadota; class Betaproteobacteria; order Burkholderiales; family Burkholderiaceae; genus Ralstonia; species Ralstonia sp. RRA. The sequence continues at coordinate 1,670,750 of NZ_CP146092.1, forward strand.
CGGTTTTGCGCAGGTCACTGATGATGTGGAAGATCTCTTTCACGATGAGCGGCGCCAGGCCAAGGCTCGGCTCGTCCAGCATCAGCAACTGCGGCTTGGCCATCAGCGCACGGCCCACGGCCAGCATCTGGCGCTCGCCACCGGACAGCGTGCCGGCTTCCTGTACGCGACGCTCCTTCAGGCGCGGGAACAGGTCGTAGACGACTTCCATCTGATCCAGATAGTTGCGCTCGCCCGCGCGCTTGCGGCGGTAGGCGCCAAGCACGAGGTTGTCCTCGACGCTCATGGTGGCGAACAGCTCGCGCTTTTCCGGCACCAGGCACATGCCGCGCGCCACGCGCTTTTCCACCGGCAGCCCAGTCAGGTTATGACCGAGATACGAGACCACGCCGTTGGCCGAACCGGTGGTCGGCAACGCGCCCATGATGGCGCCCAGCATGGTCGACTTGCCCGCGCCGTTCGGGCCGATGACAGTGACGATCTGCCCCGCCTCCACCTTGAGGTTGGCGCCGTGCAGCGCTTCCACCTTGCCATAGCGGACATGCAGGTCCTTCACTTCGAGAATGATCGACATGCGCGCTCTCCTTATTCCACGCCGCCCAGATAGGCTTCCAGGACGGCCGGGTTCTGCTGCACTTCCTGCGGCAAACCTTCGGCGATCTTGGTGCCGAACTCCATCACGACCAGCCGATCGGTCAGATTCATGACGAAGTCCATGTCGTGCTCGACCAGCAGCACGCTCATGCCTTCGGCCTTCAGCTTGGTGAGCAGTGCGGCCAGGGCCTGCTTCTCCTTGTAGCGCAGGCCGGCTGCGGGTTCGTCCAACAGCAGGAGCGCCGGGTCGCAGCACAGCGCGCGGGCGATTTCCAGAATGCGCTGTTGACCAAGCGCCAGGCTGCCGGCTTCCTGATACATGCAATCCGCCAGGCCCACACGCTCCAGCTGGCGACGCGCCTCGAACAGCAGCTTCTGCTCTTCAGCCTGGTTCATGCGCACCACGCTGGCGAGCACCCCGCCCTGCGCCGCGAAGTCGCCGCGCAGGTGGGCGCCGATCGCCACGTTCTCCAGCACCGTCATGCCCGAGAGCAATTGCACGTGCTGGAAAGTCCGGCCGATGCCGCGCTTGACGATCTCACGCGAGGGCTTGCCGCTGATCTGTTCGCCCCGGTAAAGCACCTCGCCGCGCGTGACCGGCAGCACGCCGGTGACAAGGTTGAAGGTGGTCGACTTGCCCGCACCGTTCGGGCCGATCAGGCCGATGATCTCGCCGGCCTTGACCTGAAAGCTGACGTCGTTCACGGCAACGAGACCCCCAAACTCCTTGCGCGCCGCACGCACGTCGAGGATCAACTCGCCCGCCTGTGGTTTCTCGCGCTGCTTGAGCGCGGGCGCATCGTCCGGCGCGCGGGCCGTCGGCGCCGACGGAAACAGCTTACGGATGAAGGGCCATACGCCATCGCGGGCGTGCTGCAACAACAGCACCAACAGCACACCAAACACGATGATCTCGAAGTTGCCGTTGGAGCCCAGCAGCTTCGGCAAGATGCTCTGCAGGCTGTCCTTCAGGATGGTCAGCAAGCCCGCGCCCAGCACCGCACCCCACACATGGCCCACGCCACCGACCACCGCCATGAACAGATATTCGATGCCGTAGTTCAGGCCGAACGGCGTCGGGTTGACCGCGCGCTGCAAGTGCGCATAGAGAAAGCCCGAGATGCACGCCAGCACGGCCGCAAACACGAAGATCACCACCTTCATCCACGCCGTGTTCACGCCCATCGCCTCGGCCATCGTGCCGCCGCCCTTTAGCGCGCGGATGGCGCGGCCTGGGCGCGAGTTCAACAGGTTCTGCACCACCAGCACCGCCACCACCACGACTGCCCAGATCAGGTAGAACATCTCGCGCCCGGTCTGCAAAGGCTTGCCAAGCACGTTCAGCACGGGAATGCCGTTCAGCCCGTCGTACTTGCCCAGAAACTCCAGATTGCCGAACAGGAAGAACAACGAAAGGCCCCACGCGATGGTCGCCAGCGGCAGGTAGTGGCCCGACATGCGCATCGTGATGAGCCCGATCACATAAGCGCAGACCACCGTGATGACCAGCCCTGCGAGCAAGCCCAGCCACGGAGACAGCTCGTACTGCGTCGTCAGATACGCCGTGCTGTACGCGCCCAGGCCAACAAACGCCGCTTGCCCAAACGAGGTCAGCCCACCCACACCCGTGAGCAGCACAAGACCCAGCGCGACAAGGCTATAGAGCCCGATGTAATTCAACAGCGTGATCCAGAACTCGGGCGTCGGCACCACCGGCACCAGCGCCAGCACGATCACGAAGAGTGCCGTCAACACGCGGTTACGCGAGAACCAGCCGCGCTGGCCGGTCTGGTCAGAAGATTTGGTGAGCGTGTTCATCGGCTTATTCCTCTTCTTCGACGTGCTTGGTGGTGAGCGACCGCCACAGCAGCACGGGGATGATGAGCGTGAACACGATCACCTCCTTGAACGCCGACGCCCAGAACGATGAATACGACTCCAGCAGCCCCACCAGCAGCGCGCCCAGGGCAGCCACCGGATAGCTGACCAACCCGCCGACGATGGCGCCCACGAAACCCTTCAGGCCGATCAGGAAACCGGATTCGTAGTACACCGTGGTGAGGGGCGCGATCAGGATGCCGCACAGCGCGCCCAGCGCCGCCGCCAACGTAAAGGCCAGCCGCCCTGCCTGCGTGGTGCCGATGCCCACCAGCCGCGCCCCGAGCCGGTTCACGGCCGTCGCACGCAGCGCCTTGCCTGACACCGTGCGACCAAAGTAGAAGTACAGCGCCACAATCATCAGCACCGACACCGCGACCACCCACAGGCTCTGGCCCGATACCGAGAGCGCCCCCAGATCAAAGCGCGCATCCGAGAAGGCATCGGTACGCGAGCCTTCCGCGCCGAACATCACAAGGCCCAGCCCCACCATCGCAAAGTGCACGCCCACCGAGACGATCAGCAGCACCAGCGTGCTCGCTTCGGCCAGGGGCTCGTAGGCCAGGCGGTAGATCATCGGCCCCATTGGAATGACGATGAGCAGCGCGAGTGCCACCTGCGCTGCCATCGGCAGTGTCATGGGCGACAGCGCGTTGGCCGCCGCATACACCGCCAGCGGAAAGACAAGATACTTGCCCGCGTAGATCACGCCCGTGCGCAACGCATGCAGGCGCAGTTCGGGTTGCAGCAGCGTGCGGCCCATCTCGACGAGGAAGGTCAGCACGCCAAGGGCCACGAGCATCGACGCGGACAGGGGCGCCTTGTTGGCCTGAATGGCTGCCAGCGTGAGCGCGCCATAAGCGACGAACTCCCCCTGTGGGATGAAGATCACGCGCGTGACCGAAAACACCAGCACGAGCGCCAATGCCAGGAGCGCGTAGATCGCGCCTGATGTCACGCCGTCCTGCGCCAGGATGGCGGCAATCGACAAGTCCATGAGTCTCCTCGTTCTTGTAGTCGTGGCATTCGCGCGAGCATGCAGGCCGCACGAGGGGGCACCACGAGTTACGAGATAGTAAATTTCTTACGAAAGGATAAAATTGGCGAGAACCCTAAGAACCGCTAGCGCGCTGAGCGGGCTCGACGGGCGGCCGCCTTGGCCGGTTCCGGTGCCGGCACCCGCAGCATGGCAGAAAGCTGTGTCACGAAGGCACGCAGCGTGGCTTCCAGTTCGCCGCCGCGTTCCGCATGAAAGAGCGGCTGCAGATTCAGCGCGATGAGTACCAGCTCCAGTTGCCCGCGCTCGCCAAACACCGGTAATGACAGTGCGCTCACTCCGGGCAACAGGCTGCCCGAAACCCACGACGCACCTTCCCTGCGAATGTCTTCACATAAGCGGTAGTAGTCCGTCAGCGAGCGCGGCAGACCCGGCAGATCGTCGCTGGCGCGCTCGTGCAGTTCGCGCTCGACCAGCGGCAGTGTCTGCTCGATCGGCAGATACGCACCGAACAGGCGGCCGGTGGCGGAATTGAGCATCGGCATGACGTCACCGATGCGCAGGTTCACCCCAGGTGCGCCGCCGGCCTTTTCCCAGTGCACGACGGTTGGGCCGCGATCGCTCCACACAGCAATGCCGATGGTGTGGCCGGTCTGGTCACGCATGCCAGCCAGCAAAGGCCGCGTGCGGACGATGGCATCGGTGCGGTTTAGACTCGCCAACCCCAGACGCAGCGCAAAGGGCCCAAGCTCATAACGGCCGGTGAGCGGGTCTTGCGAGACAGCACCCACGCGCTGCAGGCTCACCAGATAGCGATGCGCCTTGGACGGATGCATGCCCGCTGCACGTGCAAGGTCACCCAGCGCCATCGCGCGCATGGCATGCGTCAGCGCCACCAGCAATTGCGAGCCGACCTCGATGGACTGGATACCAGAACGGTCGCGATTTGCGCGCGCATCGTCAGCATCGCCATCGGGTGGCAGATCGTCTTCGACTTCAGTGGTCTCCATGTCCTCGTGGGGGGGCGCAAGTTGGGGTGCACCGGGCGGTGCCGGAGGCGACAAGTGCTGCGAGCGTAGCATGCGGGCCGCCGCCGTTAATGGTGTTTTAATTTTTATGCATTGTAAAAACAATGCTTCTAATCATAATCAACGTATACCCTAGGCGCGCCACCCAACCGTGCGGTCTATGATGGCCAACGTTCGGTCTTGCCTGACATCCGCGTGCCCCCAACCGCGCTTTCACGGCATCTTCACCACCGAAATAAATTCCCCCAACCGTAATTCACTACGACAGGAGTGACAGAATGGCCAAAGCCTTCGCCTCGCAAGCCGACCTCGAGGCCAAACAAGTCACCTTCACCCAGCTCTCTCCCAACGCCTACGCTTACACCGCCGAGGGCGACCCGAACTCGGGCGTCATCATCGGCGACGACTCGGTGCTGATCGTCGACACCACCGCCACCCCAGCGATGGCCCAAGACCTGATCGCCCGCATCCGCGCGATCACCGACAAGCCGATCAAGCACGTGGTGCTGTCGCACTACCACGCAGTGCGCGTGCTGGGCGCGTCGGCCTACTTTGCCGAGGGCGCGCAGAACATCATCGCCAGCCGCGGCACGTACGAAATGATCGTCGAGCGCGGCGAAGCCGATATGAAGTCGGAAATCGAACGCTTCCCTCGCCTGTTCGCGGGTGTCGAAACCGTACCTGGCCTGACCTGGCCGACGCTGGTGTTCGAGCGCGAACTCACACTGTTCCTCGGCAAGCTGGAAGTGAAGATCCTGCACCTGGGCGCCGGTCACACGAAAGGCGACACGGTGGTGTGGATTCCGTCCCAAAAGGTGCTGTTCTCGGGCGACCTGGTTGAATACGACGCCGCCTGCTACTGCGGTGACGCGCAACTCGAAGAGTGGCCCGCCACGCTGGATGCGCTGCGTGCACTGGGTGCCGACAAGCTGGTGCCCGGCCGCGGCCCGGCGCTGCTCAACCCGGCCGAAGTCGACAAGGGCCTCGCCTACACCCGCGATTTCGTCTCGACGCTGCTCGAACGCGGTCGCGAAGCAGTGGCGCAGAAGATGGACCTCAAGGCCGCCATGGCGCACACCCGCGCCGCGATGGACCCGAAGTTTGGCCACGTCTTCATCTACGAACACTGTCTGCCATTTGACGTGACGCGCGCCTTTGACGAAGCCAGCGGCATCAAACACCCGCGTATCTGGACCGCCCAGCGCGATCAGGAAATGTGGGCCGCACTGCAGAACTGACATAGCGGCACCCCTGCCGTGAACGGATTCCACCAACAAAGCGACGGCCAAGACCGTCGCAGGTGCGAGCGAGACATGAACCCCGATTTCCAGAACCGCGTTTTTTCGTACGCGCCGTGCGCTGAACAACAGCCTGGCGCAGCGACCGAGCCCCGCCCCGTCGTGATCGTCGGCGCGGGGCCCGTTGGCCTCGCCACGGCCATCGACCTGGCGCAGCAGGGCGTGCCCGTTGTGGTCGTGGATGACGACTGCACGCTGTCCACCGGCTCGCGTGCCATCTGCTTTTCCAAGCGCTCGCTGGAGATCTTCGACCGCCTTGGCTGCGGCGACCGCATGGTCGACAAGGGCGTGAGCTGGAACGTTGGCAAGGTCTACCTCAAGAACGAACTGCTCTACAGCTTCGACCTGCTGCCCGAAGCCGGCCATCATCGCCCCGCGTTCATCAACCTGCAGCAGTACTACGTCGAAGGCTTTCTCGCTGAACGCGCCCAGGCGCTGCCCAACATCGCGCTGCGCTGGAAGAACAAGGTGACGGGCCTCACGCAGGATGCCGATGGCGTGACGCTCACCATCGAGACGCCCGACGGCACCTACACGCAGCGTGCACAGTATGTAGTCGCCGCCGATGGCTCGCGCAGCCCGGTACGCCACATGATGGGCCTGGAAGCGCATGGCCAGACGTTCAAGGATCGCTTCCTGATCGCCGATGTGCGCATGGACGCGCCGTTCCCAAGCGAGCGTTGGTTCTGGTTCGATCCGCCGTTCCACCCGAACCAATCGGTGCTGCTGCACCACCAGCCCGACAACGTCTGGCGCATCGACTTCCAGCTCGGCTGGGACGCTGATCCGGTGGCCGAGAAGCAACCCGAGCGCGTCATCCCGCGTGTGCGTGCATTGCTGGGCGAAGGCGTCGACTTTGAACTGGAATGGGTCAGCGTCTATACGTTCTCATGTGAGCGCATGGACCGCTTCCGCCATGGCCGCGTGCTGTTCATCGGCGATGCGGCGCATCGTGTGTCGCCCTTCGGCGCGCGTGGTGCCAACAGCGGCCTGCAAGACGCCGAGAACCTCGCGTGGAAGCTGCGCATGGTCCTCAATGGCGACGCCCCCGACACGCTGCTCGACACCTACGCGAGCGAACGCGAATTCGCGGCGGACGACAACATCCGCCACTCCACGCGCTCGACCGATTTCATCACGCCAAAGAGCGCCGTCAGCAGACTCTTTCGCGATGCCACGCTGCGGCTGGCCAAGCACTATCCGTTTGCGCGCACGCTGGTCAACAGCGGGCGGCTGTCGATGCCGACGGTGCTCGCAGACTCGCCGCTGCTGACACCCGATGAGGCACCGTTTGCCAGCGCGCTGGTGCCGGGGGCGGTTGCCCTAGACGCGCCGGTACGCGGTGCCGATGGCCGCGCAGACTGGCTGCTCTCCCACATGCGCGACGGCTTTACCGTGCTGCGCTTCTGCGGTGCCGGCGAACATGTGGATGCGCTGCCCTTGTCCACGCTGGCGATCTTCCCTTCCGGTGGAAAAGGCACGGTTTCGGCCAACGTGACCGCGCTCGAAGACGTCGATGGCCTTGTCGCACAACGCTATGACGCGCGGCCCGGCACGACCTACCTGATCCGCCCGGACCAGCACGTCTGCGCACGCTGGCGCGCGCTCGACCCTGCCAAGCTGACGGCTGCCGTGCTTCGCGCATGCGGCCACGCGGCATCCACCGCAACGCCGCGCGCCACCGCGATCGTCTGAACCCAGCGCCTGAGCGCAACGCCGACCACCATGCCGCTGAACACTCAACCCAACCTGCCCCGCCCCGACGACTTCTACGAGGCGTTGATCGACACGCACCGCAACCTGAGCGACGAGCAAAGCGCGATGCTCAACGCGCAGCTCATCCTGCTGCTCGCCAACCATATCGGCGACATGGCGGTGCTGCGCGAGGCGTTGGCGGCGGCGCGGCTGGCATTGCCCGCAACCACCGCGTAAGCGCCATCGCGTTTCAACAATCCAACACTCGCACGGCATCGCACTTGCGACTGCGCAAAGTGCGGTGCTAGTATCCGCTCCGCTTACCGATCAACCAATTTGCACAGGAGGAAAAAATCATGCGTCACCTTGCTTTCCCCTTTGCAGGCCCTTGCCTGGGTTGATCGAATCTCTCGCGCTGTAGCTCACAGCGTCTTCGCATTGCCCAGGGCCTCGGCCTGCCACATCAGACGTTTTTTTCAGACCTGATATGGAATATTCATGGGCAACTGCATCTTGCATTTGTTCGATGGCGGCACCCTGATCGCCTCGGACGACACCTGGATCGAAGGCGATGCGATCCGACAACTTCAAACCACCAAAGCACTCGACGGCATGCGCCATGTGGCTGGCATGCCCGACCTGCATCCGGGCCGCGGCTACCCCGTGGGCGCGGCGTTCTTCTCGGTCGGCCGCCTGTATCCGGCGCTGATCGGCGGTGACATCGGCTGCGGCATGACGCTATGGGCCACCGACCTCGATGCCAACAAGGTCAGCCTGGACAAGCTCGACAAGCGACTTGGCAACATCGATACGCCGCTCGACGAAAGCTGGCGTGAACGGGTAGCGGCATTGGCTCCCGCGGGCACTGGCTTTGACGCCGCACTGGGCACCATTGGTGGCGGCAATCACTTTGCTGAACTGCTGCGCGTCGACACCATTTACGACGAAGCGGCCGGTATTTCGCTGAACCCGCGTCAGCTTCTGCTGCTGGCACACAGCGGCTCGCGCGGGCTGGGCCAGGCGATTCTGGAAGAACAGGTTCGTGCGCATGGCCACAGCGGGCTGTCGCAGGATGACCCGGCGTGCGCAGCCTACCTGGAACGCCACGACACGGCGCTGCACTTTGCCAAGGCCAACCGCGAACTGATCGCGCGCCGCATGCTGGACCGCCTGCACGCGCAGGGCAAACCGCTGCTCGATGTGCATCACAACTTTGTCGCACCGGCCATGGTCCATGGTGAACGTGGCTGGCTGCATCGCAAGGGCGCCACGCGGTCGGATGCGGGTGTGGTCGTCATCCCCGGTTCGCGCGGAGACTACAGCTATCTGGTCGCCCCGCTGCCGAGCGAGCATGGTTTGTTCTCGCTCGCGCACGGCGCGGGCCGCAAGTGGATGCGCAGCGACTGCAAGGATCGCCTCGTGCGCCGCTTCACGCCAGCGCAACTGAACCGGACCAAGCTCGGGGGCCACGTCATCTGCGAAGACAAGCAGTTGATCTATGAAGAGGCACCCGAAGCCTACAAGTCGATCGACAGCGTGATTGCTCCGCTGGTGGACGCTGGCCTGGTGAAGGTGCTCGCGCGCCTGCGCCCGGTGCTGACCTACAAGACGCGTGGGGAGTGCTGCTGATGGTGTTGCTGCAATTCTCTTCTGCGCAGGGGCCGGCGGAATGCGAACTGGCGGTGGCGAAAGCACTGATGCGCCTGCAGCGCGAATCCGCAGACGCAGGCGTTCAACTCGAACTGGTGGAACAGGAGGACGGCGAACGTGCCGGCACGCTGCGTTCTGCGCTGGTCAGCCTGGAGGGCGATGCTGAAGACGTCGTGGCGCGCGCATGGGAGGGCACGATCCAATGGACGTGCCCCAGCCCTTATCGCACAAACGGCCCACGGCACGCACGCAAGAACTGGTTCTTCGGTGTGGCGCGCTGTGAGGCGCCGTCTGAAACGCTACCCGGCGAGATCCGCTTTGAGACCACGCGCTCGTCCGCCCCGGGCGGACAGCACGTGAACAAGACTGAATCGGCCGTGCGGGCAACGCATATCGCCACGGGCATCAGCGTGAAGGTGCAAACCGAGCGCAGCCAGCACGCCAACAAGCGGCTGGCCGTGCTGCTGCTCGCCCACAAGCTGGCCGACCATGATGCAGCGACGCAGGCTGCGCAACGTGCGGACCGGCGCGCGCTCCATCACCAGGTGGAGCGCGGCAACCCGCGCCGTGTGTTCAAGGGCGAACGGTTCGAGCCGGCGTCCGGTGGTTAACGCCCGGCCTGCCGTGTTCCGGCAAGCTGGCCGCGCCGGTATTCACCCTGGCGCTCCAGCATCCAGCCGGGGTATTCGGCCGGGAGCTTGCTCAGATCATCGAGCTGCGCCAGTTCTTGCGCCGTCAACTCGACCTGGGTGGCGGCGATGTTGTCATCAAGCTGCTCGACCTTCTTGGCGCCGACAATCACGCTGGTCACCACGCGCTGGTGCAGCAACCAGGCCAGCGCAATCTGCGCGACCGACACGCCGCGCGCATCAGCCATGACACGCATGGCATCGATGCAGGTATAGGCGCGCTCGCGGTCCACCGGTGGGAAATCGAACGTCGTGCGGCGGCTGCCCTGCTCGCCCTGTTGCTCGCGGGTGTACTTGCCGCTGAGCAAGCCACCGGCCAATGGGCTCCACACCATCAGGCCCAGGCCTTCGCTCTGCAGCATCGGCACCAGTTCGCGCTCCAGGTCACGACCGGCAATGGTGTAGTACGCCTGCAGGCTTTCAAAGCGCGCGCAACCCAGGCGTTCTGCAATGCCCAGCGCCTTGACGATCTGCCAGGCCGCCCAGTTCGATACGCCAACGTAGCGGACATGCCCCTGCCGCACCAGTGTGTCGAGCGCCCGCACGGTTTCTTCAATGGGCGTGGCTGGGTCAAAGCCGTGGATCTGATACAGGTCGATATGGTCGAGCTGCAAACGCGCCAGGCTTGCCTTCACCCCATCCATGATGTGATAGCGCGAGGCGCCACGCGCGTTCGCCCCTTCTCCGGTCTGGCCAAACACCTTGGTGGCGACCACCACACTGTCGCGCGACACCTTCAGGTTCTTGAGTGCCTGTCCAGTGATCTGCTCCGACACGCCATTCGAGTACACATCTGCCGTATCGATGAAGTTGATCCCGGCCTCAAGCGAGCGGCCGATCAGCCGTTCAGCATCGGCTTGCTGCAAATCCCCGATGTGCTGCCAGATACCGTCATTGCCGCCAAACGTCATCGTCCCCAGGCACAGTTCCGATACGAACAGGCCTGTCCGTCCCAACATGTTGTAGCGCATGTGATCCACTCCGGTACATGGTGATTGAATGCCGAGCACAGGCTCGCGCATTGGAAACAGCGCAGAGGATAGGACGGATTGGTCAACCGTGCAGGGCACATCATCCTGGTAGGTTTTGGGGGGCTCGCCGCGCGATGCTTGCAAACCAACGCGTGGCGGCGAGTCGTGCTCTGTAAGTACCCGATCGGAAAGCTTGACGCTCCAACAAGCGCCCCTCCAGCACACCTTGTGAAAACCCAGTGCGATAATTCCTCGCGATTGTTGATCGGCGCGATGCGCACCCATTTCACAATCGCCCCCTCCATCAGAACAAACAGCGATGAAAAAGAGACAACTGATGTCACTGGCTGCGGCATTGGCCTGCGCCACCTCCACCACCGCATTCGCACAGCCCGCACAGGCGGCCAACGCCGACAGCGCCTTGCTCCAAGCCGCGCAACAGCGCAAGGATGCCTTCGTCAAAGACTTGGCCACGCTGGTCAATATCGACACGGGCACTGACGATGCCAATGGGCTGGCCAAAGTCGAGGCGATCCTCGCACAACGCCTGAAAGACCTCGGCGCCAGCGTCGAAGTCGTCGCCGCGCCGCCGGCCGCAGGCAAGGCTGTGATTGGCAAGCTGCAAGGCACCGGCACGCAGAACATCATGTTGATGATTCACTACGACACCGTCTTCGGCGTCGGCGAGGCCGCCAAGCGCCCGTTCAAGATCGCCGGCAACAAGGCCACCGGCCCCGGCGTGGCCGACGCCAAAGGCGGCGCGCTGATGATCCTCTACGCGCTGGAGATCGCCCGCGAGCGCAGCTTCAAGGACTACAAAACGCTGACCGTACTGTTCAACCCCGATGAGGAAAAAAGCTCGCTCGGCTCACGCAGCCTGATCACCAAGCTGTCAGCTGATCAGGATTACGTGCTGGTGTATGAACCGCCCGAGGCCGATGTGGTGACAGTGGCCACCAACGGCATCGCCTATGTGCATCTGGACGTCAAGGGCCGTGCATCGCATGCGGGCTCGGCGCCGGAAGCCGGTCGCAATGCTGCGTTGGAGCTGTCCAATCAGATCGTTCAACTCAAGGATCTGGGTGACCCGGCCAAGGGCACCACGGTCAACTGGACGGTGGTGCGCTCGGGCGATCGCGTCAACATCATCCCCGAGGCAGCCTCCGCCACCGCTGACATGCGCATGGCCGACGTGGCCGAGGTGCAGCGCGTGCAGGTCGACGCCGACAAGATCATCCAGAAAAAGCTGATTGCCGACACCGAGGTCAAGGTCAAGGTGGAGAACCGCCGCCCGCCGTTCAGCCGGAATGCCGACAGCGACCGCTTGGCCGCTGCTGCCGACGGCATCTACAAGGAGCTGGGCAAGTCGATCAAGCCGGTGGCCATGCGCTACGGCACCGATGCCGGCTTCGCCTACCACCCCAACACCGGCAAGCCGGTCGTGCTGGACGGCATGGGCATCGTTGGCGACCGGCTGCACTCGTCAGACGAATGGGCCGACCTCGACAGCGTGGTGCCGCGACTGTACCTCACGGTGCGCATGATGGAGGTGATGGGCAAGGGCAAGCCCAGCAACTGATGCGTCTGGCGTGTCATCCCGTTTTGCATCGAGATGACACGCCATCAGATCAGGCCAACGGTTGGCGATCACGCACCCAGCAGCGCCGGCGGACGGCGTTGCACCCACTGCGTCGCCTGCTCATACGCGTAGGCAAGTTGCAGCACAGCCAGATCCGCCTGACGCTTGCCGATGATCTGCACCCCCATTGGCAACCCTTGCGCGCCAAAACCCACCGGAACACTCATCGCGGGGCTGCCCGACAACGACACCGGCGTAACCACCTCCATCCAGCGGTGGTACGTGTCCATGGTCTTTCCTGCAATGCTCGCCGGCCAGTGTGTCTTGGCATCGAATGGGAAGACCTGCGCGGTCGGCAGCAGAAGAAAATCGTAGCGCGTGAACAGCGCGTTGATGGCGTTGTACCAGGCACTGCGGTCGGCCGATGCCCTAAAGTAATCCTGCGCGCTCAGGTTCAGGCCGCCTTCGATCTCCCAGATCAGCTCCGGCTTCATCAGTGCGCGTTTGGCCGGGTCCTTGTACGCCTCGCCCTTGCTGGCGGCCACCGAGGCGTGACGCATCGTCAGCCAGGTTTGCCACAGGCGTTGCGGCGAGAAATTCAGGTCCGTGTCCTCGACCCGGCACCCGATGGCCTCGAAGCTTTTCAGCGACTGGCGGCACAAGTCCAACACCCCCGCCTCCATCGGCAGGTAGCCATTGAGATCACCCAGCCAGCCCACACGCGTGCCACGGAAGTCACGCTTGAGTGGCCCCGCAAAACGGGTCGGGTCCTGCTGAATCGACAGGGGTGCCCTGGGGTCATAGCCGGCCTGCGTGGACAGCAGCGTCGCAAGATCGGTCACCGTGCGGCCCATCGCGCCGTTGGTGCTCAACTCCCCGAGAAACAGTTCGTCGGAAGGCCCGGACGGCACGCAACCTGCAGAAGGGCGGAAACCGTAGACGTTGTTGAATGCGGCCGGATTGCGCAATGACCCCATCATGTCGCTGCCGTCGGCCACCGGCACCAGATGCAGGGCCAGCGACACGGCAGCGCCACCACTGCTCCCGCCGGCAATGCGGGATTGGTCGTAGGCATTGAGCGTGGTGCCATAGACCGGGTTATACGTGTTCGACCCCAGGCCAAACTCGGGCGTATTCGTCTTGCCGATCAGGATGGCGCCCTGGCGTTTGATGCGCTCGACGAAGATGTCGTCATGCTTGGGAACGTTGTCCTTGTACAGCGGCGAGCCGTAGGTGGTCTTGATGCCCGTTGTGGCCGCAAGGTCCTTCACGGCATGCGGCATGCCATGCATCCAGCCCCGGTATTCACCGCGTGCAAGCTCGCTGTCACGCGCGTCGGCCTGCTTAAGCAAGGCATCGCCATCCTGCAGCGCGAAGATCGCATTGACCTTGGGATTGACGCGTTCGATGTGTGCCAGATACGCCGCCATCGTTTCGCGGCAGGACACCTTGCGCGCCTTGATTGCAGAGGAAAGCGTCACGGCATCCATCGAAACAATGTCCGACGACACGTTGCCAGCAGGCGTTGCCTGCGCCGTGGCGGCACCAGCATTGGCTGCCGCTGCGATGCCAGGCACGCTGCCGAATACGGCGGCACCCAGCATCGCCCCCGAAAACGACCTGCCCTTGACGAGAAAACGACGGCGCTCTTCCGAGCATTCCTGCCCTTGCATCTCTGCTGTCATGCTGTCTCCATGGTTGATATGTGATCGGGCGTCACTTTGCTGGAGCCCATGCTAGGGCCCGCTGTTCCCCGCTTCAATCAACCTGGGCAGCCATTCATTACTTCGAGAGTAAACGTCCTGCCAACGTTAGGAGCGCAGCAAACACGCTACCCCGCCACCTCCGCAAACCGCTGCGCAACCAGATTGCGCAACCACTGGTTGCCAGCATCCTGATGGAAGCGCCGGTGCCAAAACACATTGGTTTGCAGCGCCGGCAGCTTCAGCGGCGGCGTCACAAACTCCAGCCCGAACGGGGGCGCCGCGCGCTCGGCCAATTTGCGCGGCACCGTCACCACCAGATCTGTAGTGCTGACGATGTACGGCACCGCCACAAAGTGCGGCACCGAAAAGCGCGCCGACTGCGTGATCCCCGCCTTGTCCAGCAGCGGCCCGATGGCGTTGTACGGGCTGGCCGAACTCGCCACCACCAAGTGCGACGTCGTGCGAAAGCGCTCCAGCGTCAACTCGCCCGCCCCCAATGGATGGCCGCGCCGGAACATCGTCACGTAGTCCTGCTGGAACAGGCGACGCTGGAACACGCTCTCGCCCGACAGATCATCGAACGCGCCGATGGCCATGTCGATCGCACCCGCCTCCATCTCCGCCTTCATGTCGAAGCCGCCGGCGCGCAGGGTGTCGATGCGCACACCGGGCGCCTGCTCGGCACACAGCTGCGCCAGCACGGGCATGAAATACACCTCGCCGACGTCGCTCATGGCAATGGTAAAGGTGCGCGTGGAGCTGGCCGCCTCAAAGTGCGTGCGCTGGCCCAGTGCCCGCTGCAAGGTGTCCAGCGCCGTGGCCACCGGCTCGGCCAGTTGCTCGGCAAGTGCGGTTGGCATCATGCCGCGCGGCGTGCGCACGAACAGCTCGTCGTCGAAGGTCTGCCGCAGGCGGGCCAGGGCATTGCTCACCGCCGGCTGCGATAGGCCGAGCCGGTCCGCCGCCACAGAAATGCGCTTCTCACGCAGGATTTCCTGAAAGACCACCAGCAGGTTCAGGTCCACATCGCGCAGGTTGAGCATCCGAGGCCCCAATATTCATAGTATCAATAGAATGCATTCTCGCATTGATATTCCAAATTTTCATGCAATCCGGACAATACGCGCATACCTAAAAAGAACCAGAACGACAGAGCGGCCAAAGCACATCCTGCCGCCACCGGAGACCACCCATGCGCCCAGCCCCCTCGCCTGCTGCCCCCATTGACCTTGCGCGCCTGATCGACCAGGGCAAGGTCGGCGGCTTCCAGATATTGCTGCTCGCCATCTGCGGGCTGTGCCTGATCATCGACGGCTTTGACGTGCAGGCCATGGGCTACGTGGCGCCGGCCATCATCAATGATTGGGGCATCACCAAGGCGAGCCTCGGGCCAGTCTTCGGCGCGGGGCTGTTCGGCATGCTGGTTGGCTCGCTCGTGTTTGGTGTGCTGGGTGACCGCTTCGGGCGGCGGCCGGTGCTGATCGTTGCCACGTTCTTCTTTGCGGCTTGCATGCTGGCCACCACGCAGGTGCAGACAGTACAAGCACTGCTAGTGCTGCGCTTCATCACCGGTCTGGGGCTGGGCTGCATCATGCCCAACGCGATGGCGCTGGCGGGTGAATTCAGCCCGGCGCGCTCGCGTGTGACGTGGATGATGCTGGTGTCGTGCGGCTTTACCGTAGGCGCGGCGCTAGGCGGGTTCGTGAGCGCGGCGCTGCTGTCGCGCTTTGGCTGGCAGTCGGTGTTTCTGGTGGGCGGTCTGGTGCCGCTCGTCATCGGGCTGATGATGGTGCTGTGGCTGCCGGAGTCGCTCCAGTACCTCGTGCTGAAGGGTGACTCGCAAACGCGCCATCAACGCCTCGCGCGCTGGCTGGGCAAGCTCGCGCCGCAACTGCAGGTGGATGCGCAGACGCAGTTCGTGGTGCCCGAGGCGCCGGCGCGCGGCATGCCCGTCTCCGCCCTGTTCACCGAGGGCCGCGCCAAGGTCACGCTGGTGCTGTGGGTCATCAACTTCATGAACCTGATCGACCTGTATTTCCTGTCGAACTGGCTGCCGACGCTGATTCGTGATGCGGGCTATCCGACGGACACGTCCGTGCTGGTGGCGACCGCGCTGCAGGTGGGCGGTGTGATCGGCACGCTCACGTTGGGCCGGCTGATCGACCGCCTGGGTTTTGTGCGCGTGCTGGCCGTGTGTTTCTTGATCGCCTGCGCCACCGTCGCGGTGATCGGCCATGTGGCGGCGGCACTGCCGATGCTGGTGGCGGTGGTGTTCGTGGCGGGCTTTTGCATCGTCGGCGGACAACCGGCCGTGAATGCACTGGCCGCCACGTACTACCCGACCACGCTGCGTGCCACCGGTATCGGCTGGAGCCTGGGCGTGGGCCGTATCGGCTCGGTCATCGGCCCGGTGATTGGCGGACAACTGATTGCCATGCAGTGGAGCAGCCCCGCGCTGTTTTCCGCTGCGGCGGTGCCGGCACTTGTGTCGTTCGGCATGGTGCTGGCGCTCACGCTGGCTGCCCGTGGCCCCGACGCCGCACGCTTTGCCGCACGCAAGCCCGCCTGATGGCGCTGTAACGACTACGCTTTCTTTTGACGCATCCCTCCAACTGAGGACTTCACCATGAACATGCTCGCCCCGACGGCCAAGAACGCATTCACCCCCGCGTCGCTGGACCGCCCCGCTTACCAAAGCGGCTTCGGCAACGAGTTCGCCACCGAAGCCCTGCCCGGCGCGCTGCCGCACGGCCAGAACTCGCCACAGAAGGCGCCGTATGGCCTGTATGCGGAACAGATCTCCGGCACGGCCTTTACCGCGCCGCGTGCGCACAACCGCCGCTCGTGGCTGTACCGCATCCGCCCGGGTGCCGTACATCTGCCGTTCGAAGCCATTGCTCAAACGCGCTTCCACAGCAACTTCAACGAGGTCCCGCCCTCGCCCAATCAACTGCGCTGGGACCCGCTGCCCGCACCGGCTGCCGGCACGGATTTCGTTGACGGCATCGTCACCTTTGCCGGCAATGGCGGCCCCGACGCGCAAACCGGCTGCGGCATCCACCTGTACGCCGCCAACGCGGACATGACTGACCGCTTCTTCTACAACGCCGACGGCGAATTGCTGATCGTGCCGCAGCAAGGCCGCCTGCGCCTGCTGACGGAGATGGGCGTGGTCGATGTCGAGCCGCTGGAGATTGCCGTCGTCCCGCGCGGCGTGCGCTTCCGCGTCGAGTTGCCGGATGGCGAAGCCCGCGGCTACATCTGCGAGAACTTCGGCGCGCTCTTCCGCCTGCCTGATCTGGGCGTGATCGGCTCGAACGGCCTGGCCAACCCGCGCGACTTCCTCACGCCGCACGCCTGGTACGAAGACCGCGAAGGCGACTTTGAACTCGTTGCCAAATTCCAGGGCAGCCTGTGGACCGCCAAGATCGGCCACTCGCCGCTGGACGTGGTGGCCTGGCACGGCAACTTTGCGCCATACAAGTACGACCTGCGCCTGTTCAACACCATCGGCTCGATCAGCTATGACCACCCGGACCCGTCGATCTTCCTGGTGCTGCAGAGCCCGTCCGCCACGCCGGGCGTGGACACCATCGACTTCGTGATCTTCCCGCCGCGCTGGCTGGCCGCCGAAAACACGTTCCGGCCGCCCTGGTTCCACCGCAACGTCGCCAGCGAGTTCATGGGCCTGATTCAAGGCGTGTACGACGCCAAGGCCGAAGGCTTCGTGCCCGGCGGCGCCAGCCTGCACAACTGCATGAGCGGCCACGGCCCCGACGCAGAAACCTTCGAGAAAGCCAGTAACGGTGACACCAGCAAGCCCCACAAGGTAGACGCGACGATGGCCTTCATGTTCGAAACGCCCGCCGTGATTCGCCCGACGCGTTTCGCAGCGGAATCCGCACAACTGCAAGCCAAGTACTTCGAGTGCTGGCAGGGCTTGAAGAAGCATTTCGACCCAACCAAGCGTTAAGCGCCCACGATCCACCGCATTCGCTTTGGCGCCAAGGCAAGCACCCAGAAGGTGTGGCCGTTGATGCCCTAGATGGCGCCTTGAATTTCTGTTGCAGAGAGGAAAAAGGAAGGGGAACTGTCTGAGCGCAGCGAGTTTTCCCCTTCCCCTCTCTGCGACATAAATTCAAGGGGAAGTCGCCATCTCGGGCGCGCCTTTCTTTGCTTACTTTCTTTGGCAAGACCAAGAAAGTGAGTCGGCCCCGGCAGGGGACGAAACAGTGGACGCACCGATAGCGTCAACACACAACCGACAACAAACAAACCACTGCCCCATCATGACCAAACGCCAACTCAGCTGGCTGGAATCGGCCAACACGCCCGACACGCACTTTCCGCTGGAAAACCTGCCGTTCGGCATCTTCTCCACCAAAGAGAACCCTTCACCGCGCGCAGGCGTGGCCCTGGGCGACCAGGTGATCGACCTCGGCGCGCTGGATGACGCCGGCCTACTGCCAGCTTCCACACGAGGCACCTTCCGCACCGGCAAACTCAACACCTTCATCGCCCTAGGCAAGCCCGTGTGGGCAGAAACCCGCAAGAAGCTGCAAGCGCTATTCAGCGTGAATGACACCCACGTGCGAGACAACGCCACGCTGCACGCCCGCGCGCTGGTGCCGCAATCCCACGCCGTGATGCACCTGCCGATCGACATCCCCGGCTACACGGATTTCTATTCCTCCAAGGAACACGCCACCAACGTCGGCCGCATGTTCCGCGACCCGGAAAACGCGCTGCTGCCCAACTGGCTGGAAATCCCCATCGGCTACAACGGCCGCGCCAGTTCGGTAGTGGTAAGCGGCACGCCGCTGCACCGCCCGATGGGCCAGATCAAGCTGCCAGATCAACCGCGCCCGATCTTCAGCGCCTGCCGCAAGCTGGATTACGAGCTGGAAATGGCCTTCGTGGTGGGCAAGCCAAGCGCGCTGGGCGAGCCGGTTTCCGTCGATGCTGCACCGGACCACATGTTCGGCGTCGTGCTGCTCAACGACTGGAGCGCGCGAGACATCCAGCAATGGGAATACGTGCCGCTGGGCCCGTTCAACTCAAAGGGGTTCGGCACGTCGATCTCGCCATGGATCGTGACGATGGAAGCGCTGGAGCCGTTCCGCGTGGCCAACCCGGCGCAGTCGCCCGAGCCGCTGGAGTACCTGCGCCAGAGCCAGCCGAACGCCTACGACATCGCGCTCGAAACTGCCCTGCGTCCGCACGGTGGCCAGCGCACCACCATCGCCCGCACGAACTTCCGCGCGATGTACTGGACGATGGCGCAGCAGCTTGCGCACCACACGGTGTCCGGTTGCAACGTGCGCGTGGGCGATCTGATGGGCTCCGGCACCATCAGCGGCACCACGCCCGATTCGTACGGCAGCCTGCTGGAGCTGACCGTCAACGGCAAGCAGCCGCTTGACCTGGGCAACGGTGCCACGCGTGCGTTCCTGGAAGACGGCGACGAAGTCATCATGACCGGCTGGTGCCAGGGCGATGGCTATCGTGTGGGCTTTGGTGAAGTGCGCGGCGAAATCCTGCCGGCGCGCAGCGGAAAGTAATACCGCCAGGGCAACGGATTAAGCGTCCGTCGCCCGACGCCTTCTTACTCCGCCTTGTTCGCCGCGCAGGCCAGCATGGCGTCGCTGATCACACGCTCGCCGTTGGTCTTGAGCGCCTCGCCAGCGCCGACGATGTCCCGCCTCTCCTTGTTCTGGCTCAGTTTGAGCTTGCCTTCGATGCGCGTGATCTCGATCTCGATGCCGACGATCATCTTGAGCAGCGCGTCGGTGTAGTCGGCCGGGGCATCGGACATCTTCCACGGCGTGGGCTGCGATGCTTCGTGCGTGCGCGTCAGGCGCGCCACCACGCCGCGTACGAAGCGCTCATCGTCACGCACCGTGATGCGGCCATGCGCATGTGCCACGCGGTAGTTCCACGTCGGCACCTGCTTGTGGGCTTCATGCTTGCTCGGGTACCACGTCGGCGAGATATACGCATCGCCCGCGCGGAAAATGACCATCACCTCATCGCCGTCGGCCACGTCCTGCCAGACCGGGTTGGCGCGCGCCACGTGGGCGTGCAGCGTGCCCAGCTTGCCCTCTTCGGGCAGCAACAGAAACGGAATGTGGTTCGCGTCGAGCCCGTTCTTGCCATGCGTGACCAGCGAGCCGAACGGGTTCTGCGCAATCAGGTCGTGCAATGCCTCGGTGCGCGATTCTTCAAAGTGGGCGGGAACGTACATGGCAACTCCGGCAACAGCCGTACAAATCAAGTAGGAACCTGCCCATTCTGAACCAAAGCGTGGCTCCAATACAGAGCCAGCTTTGGGACCATTCCTGGAGCCAGCTCAGTCGCGCAACAGGTTCTTGGCGATGATGAGCTGTTGAATCTGCGTCGTGCCTTCGTACAGGCGCAGCAGGCGCACGTCTCGGTAGAATCGCTCGGCCTTGTATTCGGCGATGTAGCCTGCGCCGCCGTGGATCTGCACAGCACGGTCCGCCACACGCCCCACCATTTCCGTACAGAACATCTTGGTGCACGAAGCCAGCATGCTGACTTCATGATCCTGCTTGCCGACGGGCTTGGCGTCGTAGCGGCGGGCGCAGTCGCGCACCATCGACATGCCGGCATACAGCTCGGCCTGGCTATCGGCCAACATGGCCTGGATCAGTTGAAAGTCTGCGATCGGTTGGCCGAACTGCTTGCGTTCCTTGGCGTAGGCCACGGCATCCGTGATGAGCCGATGCGCCATTCCGCATGCGAGCGATGAGATATGCAGGCGGCCCCGGTCCAACACCTTCATCGCCGTCTTGAAGCCCTGCCCCGCCACACCACCGATGATGTTCGCCGCCGGCACCCGCACGTTGTCGAGCATCACATCACACGTCTTGGTGCCACGCTGGCCCATCTTCTTGTCCGGCTTGCCAAGCGTGATGCCCGGCGTATCGGCCGGCACGATGAACGCCGAGATACCGCCTGCACCCTCACCACCCGTGCGCGCCATCAGCGTGAAGGCACCAGCACGCGGTGCGTTGGTGATGAAGCGCTTGGTGCCGTTGATAACGTAGTGGTCGCCATCCAGCGTGGCACGGGTCTGCAGTGATGCGGCATCCGATCCGGCGCCCGGTTCCGTCAGCGCGAACGAGATGATCAGCTCGCCGCTGGCAATGCGCGGCAGGTAGTCGGCCTTCTGCGCATCGGTGCCGTCCATCAGGATGCCCTGCGAACCGATGCCGACGTTGGTGCCAAACACCGAGCGGAACGCCAGCGCCGTGTGGCCCAGGTCGTACCCCACCTCGCATTCCTGCGCCATCGACAGGCCAATGCCGCCGTGCTCTTCCGGAATCGACAGGCCGAACAGGCCCATCTCCTTCATGTCGGCGACGATGTCGGCCGGCACATCGTCCTCGTCTTCGAGGATGTTTTCCGCCGGCACGAGCCGTTCCTGAATGAAGCGCTGCACCGATTGCTGCAGCAGGCCGAAGGATTCGTCGTCGAGTGCCATGTCGCTAGGCTCCTGTTGAATATTCCGGAAGATGGTACCCGGTTGGTGCGTTTTGACAATCAGGCCTCACATCAACAGAATGTCGAATCTACTTCACCAATATGGCCCACCGGGATGGATCCGATATGGACCTGAATGCACTCAAGCTGTTCGTGGAAATTGTCGATGCGGGCAACCTGTCGGCGGCGGCGCGCAAGCTGCAGACCACGCGCTCGAACGTCAGCCACCGGCTCAAGGCGTTCGAGCGCGCGCTGGGCGTGCAACTGCTGCGCCGGACCACCCGCCGCGTGGAGCCGACCGAAGTCGGCGCCGGCATCTACGAGCATGGGCGCAGCATATTGCGGGAGATGGCGGCGGCCGATGCGTTGGTCTCGTCGCTGGGCAAATCGCTGCAAGGGAGCGTGCGGCTGTCGGTGCCGACAGGGCTTGGGCATCTGCTGGTATCGCGGCTGCTGGTGGCATTCAAGCGCGCGTATCCGGACATCCGGCTGGATGTGCGCTTCGACAACCGCGTGTCGGACCTGATTGGCGAAGACGTGGATGTGGCGCTGCGCATCGTGTCGAACCCGCCTGAATCGCTGGTCGCCACGCTGCTCGCTGAGGTGGACTGGGTGCTGTGCGCCGCGCCGGATTACCTGGCCGTGCATGGCACGCCGAAGACGCTTGATGCGCTGGCCAAACACGCCATTGTCAGTGCACCGGCGGTTGGGCAGCCGCTGCGGCTATCCGCGCAACTGGGCGATGAGCGGACGCACGTGACGCTCGACCCCGGCGTTTCGTCCGACAACTATCTGTTCCTGCAAGCGTCCGTACGTGCCGGCAATGGGCTGGGCATCCTGCCCTACTACGCCGCCGCCGATGATCTGCGCGAAGGCCACGTCAAGCGCGTGCTGCCGGGGTATCGGTTCAGTGTGTTCGGCAGCCGGCTTTACATGCTTGCCATGCCGAGCCGGTATCGAACATTGGCGACGCGGTCTCTGCTGGATTTCCTGAAAGACGGCCTGCAGAACAAGCTGCCACGCCTGCCCCAGAAAACACGCACCTGACTAAGCGTCCAACGGCATCAACCCCGGCAACTGCGCAAAGCAAATCGACTTGGCCGTCTCAATAAAGTCCTGCGCAAACGGCGCCTGCGCATAGTCGCGCGTCATGGCGGCATAAAGGTCACTCCACACGCCCTCCTTGCCGACGCGCTTGGCGACCACGTATTCGTAGTCCACGTAGTTCTTGATGCCCCAGCTCGGCAGCGCGGCCAGCCCGCGGCGGCTGGCGACAAGCTGCAGCACGGCAATGGTCAGCT
The DNA here is from genome assembly GCF_037023145.1 of Ralstonia sp. RRA. Taxonomy (NCBI): domain Bacteria; kingdom Pseudomonadati; phylum Pseudomonadota; class Betaproteobacteria; order Burkholderiales; family Burkholderiaceae; genus Ralstonia; species Ralstonia sp. RRA. The sequence goes on from NZ_CP146092.1 coordinate 1,693,642, forward strand.
CGGCCGTGCGGCGGTTGAATACGATGCCAGCAGGCGTCAGCACCTGCCGGATCAGGTCGATGCGCTCTTCTGGCACGGGGTACGTGATGAGCGTTTGGTCAGTAAAGTCCTTCGCCTCCAGCCATTTCTTGTTGCACAGCGGATGATCCACCGGCAGCACGGCCAGGATTTCGAAGCGGAACAGCGGCGCGAATACCACACCCCGGCGCATCTTGGCGTCGGAGCCGATGATGACGTCGGCACGGCCATCCTTGAGCAGCGCGAGCGGATCGGTATGAAAGCCGGAGACGAGGTCCATCTCCACCTCGGGCCAGCGCTGGCGGAAGGCGTCCATCACCGGCATCAGCCAATCGAAGCAGGTATGGCACTCCAGCGCAATGCGCAGCGTACCGGCAGCACGGCCCTTGATGCGTTCCAGGTCGCGCTCGGCGCTCTGGATGTCGGCGACCACCTTCTGAGCGAGTTCGAGCAAGCGTTCGCCGGCTTCGCTCAATTCCACGGTCTGCCCCTTGCGGCGCACGACGGCCAGCCCGTAGTGCGATTCCAGCGCACGCAGCTGGTGCGAGAGTGCCGATTGCGTCAAGTGCAGCCGCTCGGCGGCACGCGATACCGAGCCGCCATCGGCTAGGGCAATCAGGGTACGTAGATGACGGATTTCCAGCATGGCCGCGCAATTCCCAAAACATGAATTTCATTCAACGAATACGAAAATAATATCATTTGATTCATGCGATGTCGTCGCCCATCATCGCAGAACTCGAAAATCGACCTGCATATTGGCACCCGCATCTCCTATGACGACCATCCATACCCTCGGCTACCCGCGCATCGGCGCACAGCGTGAGTTGAAGTTCGCACTCGAATCATTCTGGAAAGGCGCCTCTGCGGAAGGCGACCTGCGCGCCACCGGCCGCGCATTGCGCGAGCGCCACTGGGCAGCCCAGCGCGACGCCGGGCTGAATTTCGTGACCGTGGGCGATTTCGCCTGGTACGACCAAATGCTGCAGACGGCCGCCCTGCTGGGCGCCGTTCCCACGCGCTTTGGCTTTGACGCCGCACACCTGACGCTGGCGCAATCGTTCGTGCTCGCACGCGGCAACGCCGACCACGCCGCCATGGAAATGACCAAGTGGTTCGACACCAACTACCACTACCTCGTGCCGGAACTCACGCCCGACCTGCAGTTCGGGCCCGGCGCCGAATGGCTCTTTGACGAGGTGCGCGAGGCGCAGGCGGCAGGCCACCGCGTGAAGGTGGCACTGATCGGGCCGGTCACGTTCCTGCATCTGTCCAAGGCGCGCAACGGCCTGACAGATAAGCTCGCGCTGCTGCCGCAGGTGCTGCAGGCCTATGCTGCCGTGCTGCAGCGCCTGGCCGCGCTGAATGTGGCGTGGGTGCAGATCGACGAACCTGCATTGGTGCTGGACCTGCCGCAACCGTGGGTGGATGCGTTCGGCCCAGCTTACCAAGCTCTGCAAGCGGCCAATGGCCCCAAGCTGCTGCTTACGACGTATTTTGAGGCCGCCGCGCATCACGCGGCGCTCATCCGGTCGCTGCCGGTGGCAGGGGTGCACCTGGATCTCGTGCGTGCGCCGGAGCAACTCGCCGCCTTTGCACCGTGGCCAGCGGACAAGGTGCTCTCCATCGGCGTGATCGATGGCCGCAACATCTGGCGTACGGACCTGGCGCGCGTGCTGGAACGCGTGGCGCCGCTGGCCGAAGCCTTTGGCGAACGCCTGTGGATTGCGCCGAGCTGCTCGCTGCTGCACGTGCCGGTGGACCTGTCCGCAGAAACCCGGCTCGATGACGAACTCCAGGGCTGGTTGGCCTTCGCGCGCCAAAAGCTGGACGAACTGGCTGTGATCAAGCTTGCGCTGGTCGAAGGCCAAGCTGCCGTGCAAGGTGCGCTCGATAACAACCGCGCCGCCATCGCCGCGCGCACACAATCGCGCCGCGTGCACAACCACAGTGTCAAACGGCGCGTGGCCGCCATCCGCGCAGAAGATGCCGAGCGTGCTGCGCCCTACCCCACGCGCGCCGAAGCGCAGCAAGCGCGCCTGAACCTGCCGTTGCTGCCGACCACCACCATCGGGTCGTTCCCGCAGACGGCCGAGATCCGCCAGACGCGTGCACGCCACAAGCGTGGCGACCTGCCTGCGCTGGACTACCTGGAGCGCATGCGCGCCGAGATCACCAACGTGGTACGCCGCCAGGAGGCCCTGGGACTGGACATGCTCGTGCATGGTGAAGCCGAGCGCAATGACATGGTCGAGTACTTCGGCGAGTTGTTGTGGGGCTACGCCTTTACCGCCAACGGCTGGGTGCAGAGCTACGGCTCGCGCTGCGTGAAGCCGCCCGTCATCTACGGCGATGTGTACCGCCCCGAGCCGATGACGGTGGAGTGGTCCAAGTACGCGCAGAGCCTGACCACCAAGCCGATGAAGGGCATGCTGACGGGTCCGGTGACGATGTTGCAATGGTCCTTCGTGCGCGACGACCAGCCGCGTGAGCAAACCGCACTGCAGATCGCCCTGGCCTTGCGCGACGAGGTATGCGATCTGGAAGCGGCCGGCATTGCCGCCATCCAGATCGACGAACCGGCGTTCCGTGAAGGCCTGCCGCTGCGTGCAGCCGATGTCCCTGGGTATCTGGAATGGGCGGCGCGGGTGTTCCGCGTATCGGCCTCGGGCGTGCGCAACGACACGCAGATCCACACGCACATGTGCTATTCGGAGTTCAACGACGTCCTACCGGCCATCGCGTCGATGGATGCCGACGTGATTACCATCGAGACTTCGCGCTCGAACATGGAACTGCTGGATGCGTTTGGAGAATTTGCCTACCCGAACGAGATCGGCCCAGGTGTGTACGACATCCACTCGCCGCGCGTGCCGCGTGTAGAAGAGATGGAAGCGCTGCTCGACAAGGCCGCACAGGTGGTGCCGGTGCAACGCCTGTGGGTGAACCCAGATTGCGGCCTGAAGACGCGTGGCTGGCCGGAAGTGGAAGCGGCGCTGCAAGGCATGGTGGAGGCCACGCGCCGCCTGCGTGCCAAGCACGCCAAGGCGCTGCATGCAGGTAGCAAGGCTGCGCAGACTGAAGCGGCTACGGCTTAAGCAGCGCCAACACCAAAGAAAAACGCCAACCGACGCGAGCCGATTGGCGTTTTTTCTTGTCGTAAGCAGCAGCTTAGTCCGTACCGTACTTCGGCGAGCGCGGGCCATACAGCAGGCCGCCCGGTTGCCCGGCAGACAGCAGACGCGCGCTGGTCGTGCCGGCCACCTTGTAGCCCTGGTCGCTCAGATTGGCGATGATCTGGTTGACCGCCGCCGACACCAGCATGCCGATCAGGCCGCCACCGGAGTTGTTACCGCCTTCGTTGCTCGACGCGCTGGCGTGGCCTGTCCAGAGGGTCTGACCGCTCTTCAGGTCCAGCAGCTTGGCGTCGGCCGACACCACAGTGGCGCTGCTGACCACCCTGTATTTGCTGCCGTACTGCGTGACGGTGATGTACAGCGCAGCGTCCGCACCGAAGATGTCGTGCAGCTTGGCCGCCGGCACACCGTGAATGTCGCCGGCCGTGTTCAGGCCGTTCTGGCGAAAGGTCTCGTCAACCAACGCAACGGGCAACACGTAGTAGCCAGCCTCGGCCAGCGGTACCGTTACTTGCGACAGCATGCCGTAGGTGGCGCCCACGTCCGGCGATTCATTCAGCGGCGGCAGCACCACGATCGAACGCGGCTTGCTGGCCTTGAAGGCCGAGTAGTCGATGTTCTTGGTCGGTGCGGCACAGCCGGCCATCAGGGCAACCACGCCGGCGGCAGCGGCCAGTTTCAGAAAGCGCTTGGCCATCAGTTGGTCCCCTTCTTCACGTTCTTCATCAGGAAGTCGATGTACGTTGCCGACTCTGGAAACAGCGTCTTCTCGGTATTGAACTCCTGGACCATCTGGTCATCCTTGCCAAGACCGGCGTACAGCATCCCCAGTTGGGCGTGATAGCCCGGCGGCACGGCGCCGTTGTCCGACTTGATCTTCTGCAGGCCGCGTTCAAGCTCGGCCACCTGGGCTTCCTTCGCTTCGCCCTTGAAGTACTGGTACACCTGCGGTTGGTAGCCTTCCCACTGGTACAGCGGCTTCGGGCCGGCGCAACCGGCCAGCAATGCACTCCCGACGGCCGCACCGGCCGCCACACGCCACATGGCAAACAACTTGCTCATGACTCTTGTTACCCCTTATTTCCCGTTTTTGTTTTAACTGCGTGTGCGCTTATTGCGCGCCCGGCTTCCAGGCACCGCCTTCGATGCCGGCCACCAGGTTGTTCACGGCTTCACGCATGGCCAGGTCCAGCACCTTGCCGTTGAGCGTGGAGTCGTAGCTGGCGGTGCCGCCAAAGCCGATCACTTCACGGTTCGACAGCTTGTATTCACCAGCACCGCCCACCGAGTACACGACTTCCGAGGTCGAGATGTTGACCACGTTCAGCGCGACCTTGGCGTAGGCCACCTGCTCCTTGCCGCGGCCGAGGATACCGAAGAGTTGCTGGTCGCCGGTTTCCTTGCGGCCGAACTCGGTCACGTCGCCGGTGATCACGTAGTCGGCGCCCTTGAGCTTCTGTGCCGTGTTCTTGATGGCAGCTTCCTGCTTGATCTCGGCCATGTTGTCGCGATCGAGCACGTTGAAGCGGTTGGTCTGCTGCAGATGCGTAATCAGGATGGTCTTGGCCTGACCACCCAGGCGGTCCACGCCATCCGAGAACACACCGCGCATGTAGGCCGAACGGTTATCGAACTTGCCCACGGCAATCGGGGTGCGTACGCCCGCGTACGGACGGCTTGCCGATTCCACCTTCGCTACCGGCAGCGCCTGCGACGTCTCCGCCGCGCAACCGCCGAGCATGCCCAATGCCAGCGCCGCTGCGCCGGCAAACACCACTTTCGAGATAGTCTTCACTCGATCTCTCCTGTAAAAGCAATTTAAATCAGATTTCTGAAGATCTAATATCAACAGAATAAGAGCCGCCGTGCCGGCACGCGCGTTCCGCGTGCAGCAGACCAGTGAACAAGGAGGAAGAACCGGCTGACGCCGCCTGAACCGAGCGGCCGATGGTGACGGGCATTCACCTGCAAACGCCCAGACTGCAAGGCATGCCAGCACTGCCCGGCGAAACCGGACTTGCGGCATACCACTCCCCAAACACCCCTGACTGACTGCTTTTATTGTATTGACACGGCATTCGCTTTACTTGCGAACGGCGAATTGTACTGCCAATCAACGCGCTGCCAGCCCGTTAGAAGGGGGGATAAAGCCATTCCCCCAACTTTCGGGTTGACATTTAAAAACCTCGGAACGCTTGAAAGCAGATCAGGCAGATTGCCCGTGCCGCCCCGCGCCGGCAGCAAATCGTGCCGCGCCTGCCGTGCCTTCGGCAAACACCATTGGCGTGCCATGCGCGCCCTCCTGGCACAGTGCCTCCGCCAGCGGCAGATCCCACTGCGCGTAAGCCGATGCCCGATCGGCCAGCATGCATTGCTGTGGAAACGCGGCAACCTCGCGGGCAAGCTGCTGTGCCGCAGACAACGATTCACCGGGCGCAACCACGCGGCTGGCAAGGCCCATCGCGAGCGCCTCTTCGGCGTGTACAGCGCGGCCGGTCAGGATCATGTCCAGCGCCCGCCCCATGCCAACGATGCGCGGCAGACGCACCGTACCGCCATCGATAAGCGGCACCCCCCAGCGGCGGCAGAACACGCCGAACACGGCATCGCGCTCGACCACACGCAGGTCGGCCAGCAAAGCCAGTTCCAGCCCGCCCGCCACGGCATAGCCGCTCACCGCTGCGATGAGCGGCTTTGACAACGCCATGCGTGACGGCCCCATCGGCCCAGGCGCCCCGCCATTGGGGTCAAGGTGATTGCGTCGCGCCGGATCGCCCACCGCGGTGAGATCGGCACCCGCACAGAAATGCCCGCCCGTGCCGCCAAGCACCGCAACGCGCAGCGCATCATCGGCTTCAAAGTGCTCGAACGCGGCGAGTAGCGCAGCCGCGGTCGGCCCATCCACTGCATTGCGGCACTCGGGCCGGTTGAGCAGGATCGTGCAGACTGGGCCATCGGTCTGAAACAGCACAGCATCAGGCATGGGCGGTCTCCGCAGCGTGGTACGTTAGACCGCCCGATGCTACACCTAGCGCTGACCGGTCTCCGACGCCGGTTCCACTCGATGCTCGTGATGGCGCGCGCCACGAAGCTTGCGCAGCGTCCATTCCTTGAGGTCATCCACCTTTTCGAACACCACCGGCACCACCAGCAGGCTCAGCAGCGTGGAGGTCAGCAGGCCGCCGATCACCGCTACCGCCATCGGCGCACGGAAGCCTGCATCCCCTTCCAAGCCGAGCGCCATCGGCACCATGCCGGCCGTCATCGCCACCGTGGTCATGACGATGGGGCGAGCGCGCTTGTGGCACGCATCGATGATGGCCTCGGTGCGCGACATGCCCATGTCACGCCGCGCCACGATGGCGTATTCCACCAGCAGGATCGAGTTCTTGGTCACGATGCCCATCAGCATCAGCAAGCCAATCAGCGCCGGCAACGACAGGCTGAAGCCAAACAACGCCAGCAACCCGAAGGCACCGCCCACCGACAGCGGCAGCGCCGCCAGAATCGTCACCGGCTGCGTAAAGTCGTGGAACAGCAGCACCAGCACCGCATACACGCACAGCACGCCCGCAAACATGGCGAGGAAGAAGCTGCTGAACAACTCCTGCATGCCCTCCACATCGCCCGAGGCAATGCGGCGCACGCCCGGCGGCAGGTTCTTGATGGACGGCAGCGCCTCCACCGCCATGTTGGTGTCACCCAGCGCACGCCCCTCCAGCCCCACGCTGATGGTGATGTTGCGGCTGCGGTCGTAACGGTCGATCTGCGCCGGGCCGCTGGCGATGGAGATGTCGGCAATGTTTTCCAGCGGTACCGCGCCATTGCGTCCGGCCACCCGCAACTGGCGGATCGTGTCGATCTGGTTGCGCGCCTTCGGGTCCAGCTCCACGCGGATGTACACCTGCCGTTCGGGCAGGTTCAGCTTGGGCAGGTTGACGTCGTAGTCACCAGCCGTCGCCACGCGCACGGCCTGGCCAATGGCGGCGGCGGTCACGCCTTGCTGCGCGGCACGCGCAAAGTCCGGACGGATGATGATCTCGGGCCGCAGCAAGCTCGCCGAAGACGTGATCGCGCCCAGGCCCGGCACGGTGCGCAGATCGCGCATCACATCGCGGGCGGATTGCTGCAGCGTGGCGGGGTCATCGCCGGTCAGCACCACCTGCAGTTGCTCACCCGAGCCCACGGCGCCAAACGAAATGCGCATGCCCGGCACGCCCTCCAGCATCTCGCGCAACTGGCGCTGCACCGCTTGTTGCTTGATGCTGCGGTCATGCCTGTCCGTGAGCGAGATGGTCAGCGTGCCGTTGCGCACCTCACCGCCGCTGGAGCCCGGCACGCCGGCCATCACGCCCGAGCCGATGGCCGTATAGACGTGCCGGACTTCCTTGTGCTGCATCACGATCTTGCGCACGCGCTCAGTGTTCTCGCGCGTCTGGGCGATGGTGCTGCCGGGCGGGCTTTCCACCGTCATCTGCAGTTGCGCCCAGTCTTCCGGCGGCAGGAAGGTCGCAGGAATCAACCCGATGATGGCGACCGACACGACAAAGAATGCCGCGGCCATGCTGGCCGTCTTCCAGGGGTGCACCAGGCACCAGCGCGCCGCCTGCAGGTAGCGCGTCATGATCCAGCTGTCGCGGTTGGGCTCGTTTTGCGGCTTGAGCATGTAGGCCGCCATCATGGGCGTCAGCAAGCGGGCCACCAGCAGCGACGCCAGCACCGCCAGCGAGGCCGTCCACCCGAACTGCTTGAAGAACTTGCCCGAGATGCCGCCCATGAAGGCCGTTGGCAGAAACACGGCCACCAGCGTGAGCGAGGTAGCAATCACCGCCAGGCCAATCTCTTGCGCGGCCTCCATCGCGGCCTCCAGCGGCTTCTTGCCGTCGCGCAGGTGGCGCACGATGTTCTCCACCTCCACGATGGCATCGTCGACGAGAATCCCGACCACCAGCGTGAGCGCCAACAGCGTGACGCCGTTGAGCGTGAAGTCCAGCAGCTGCATGGCGGCAAACGTGGGGATGATCGACAGCGGCAACGCCACCGCCGACACGAACGTCGCCCGCCAGTCGCGCAGGAACAGCCACACCACGATCACCGCCAGGATGGCACCTTCGTACAGCGCGTGCATGGAAGCGGTGTAGGCATCCGCCACCGGCTTGACCATGTTGTAGACCTCGGTCACATGCACGTTGGGGCGCTCGGCCTGCAGCTTGGCAATGGCCTCGCGCACACCCTTGGCCACCGAAACCTCACTGGCGCCGCGCGAGCGGAACACCTGGAAGCTCACCACGGGCTTGCCGTCGAACAACGCCATCTGGCGCGGCTCAGCGGCGGTGTCGCGCACGTCGGCCACATCCGACAGGCGAACACGTCGTCCATCGGACAGCGGAATGTCCATCTGCGCCAGCTCACGCGCGCTCTTCACGGTGCCAAGCGTGCGCACGGCCTGCTCCTGCCCGCCGATGTTGCCCCGACCGCCCGGCGCCTCCTGCTGCATGCCGCGCACCTGCGCGCTGATATCAGCCGCCGTCACGTTCAGCGCTTGCAGACGCACGGGGTCGAGCTGTACGCGCACCTCGCGGTCCACCCCGCCCTGGCGCGTAACCTTGGCCACGCCGCGCACGGACAGCAACCGCTTGTTGACGATGTTGTCGACAAACCAGGAGAGATCCTCCGCGTCCATGTCCGACGCTTCCACGGCGTACGTCAACACCGGCAGGCCGGCGAACGTCACGCGCGAAATCACCGGCTCCTGCACGTCGGACGGCAACTGCGCGCGGATGCGGCTGACAGAGTCGCGCACGTCGTTCACCGCTTCCTGCACATCCTTCTCAAGCTGGAACTCGACCATCGTGGTCGAGCTGCCGTCGTTGATGGTGGACGTGATGTGCTTGATCGCGCCAATGCTGGCGATGCTGTCTTCGATCTTGCGGGTGACCTCGGTCTCCATCTGCGTGGGCGTGGCGCCGGGCAAACTGGCGGTGACAGACACGGCGGGAAAGTCGATGTCCGGAAAGTTCTGGATCGACAGCATCTTGAACGACACCAGCCCCGCCACCGTGATCAGGATGAACAGCAAGATCGACGGAATGGGCTTGCGGATCGCCCAGGCAGAGAAGTTCATGGCTTGGCTCCTGCCGCAGCGGGCGACGATGCAGCGGGCGCAGATGCGGGGGCTCCAGACGCAGCCACGCGCACGAGATCACCATCGCTCAGGAACGCCGCGCCTGCGGCAACCACCGCGTCGTTCGGGCCAATGCCTTGTGTGACCTCAACCTGGCCACTCTGACGACGACCGAGCACGACCTTGGTCTGGCGCACGCGGTTCTGTGGGCCGACCACCATCGTGTAGTCGTAACCATCGCGCGAAAACACCGCAGTCTCGGGCAGCGTCTTGGCAGGCGCATCACCCAGCAGCACGTCACCCGACAGATACATGCCCGCCTTCACGCCCGTGCTGCCGGCTTCGGGCGGTAGATCGACATAGACGAGACCGTTGCGCGTGTTCGCATCCACCGTGGGCGCAATCTGGCGCACGCGGCCGTTGACGACGCCGCCATCCATGCGGCGCAGGCGCACGGCCTGGCCGGGCTGCACGCGCGGCAGTACATCACCATGCATCTCGGCGCGCCACTCCAGGCGGTTCTTGCGGATCAGCTTGAAGAGTTCGGTGCCGGACGACACGACTGCACCCACCGTGGCCGAACGCGCGCTGATCACGCCGTCATCCGGCGCCACCACCCGCGTATAGCGCAACCGCAGCTGCTGGCTGTCGAACTGCGCACGCGCTGAAGCCAGCTTGGCCGCCGCCGTCTTGGCCTGCGTGTCGTACTGCACCAGATCCTGCTGGCTGATGGCACCGCTCTTGTCGAGCTCGTGCGCGCGGCGGGCTTCGCCTGCGGCCTGGGTGGCGGACGCTTCAGCCTCTGCCAGCGTGGCGCGTTGCGCGGCAACGTCGGCACGCACCGTCTCGTCCGACAGGCGCGCCAGCAGTTGCCCCTGCTTGACGACATCCCCCACGTTGACGAGCACTTCCGCCAGCTTCAACCCGCCCACTTCGGCGCCGATGCTGGCTTCCTGCCATGCCTGCACCGCACCACTGGCCGTGGCCGTACGCGGCCACATCTGCGGCCCGAGATGTGTCACGTTGACGGTCAGTGCCGGCTTGGCGGGCGGTTGCTCCTTGCTCTTGTTCTCCGGTGCCGATTTGCCGCACGCTGCGAGCACGGCCACCAGCATCACGGCCAGCGCGGCCATCCAAACACGTTGTCCTGTCATGAAGCGTTTCCGGTATGCGCGCGGCTCTGAGCAGCCGGCGCAGTGGTATGGGTATCAGGTTGAGGATTGGAGGCATCGTCGCGCCAGCCGCCGCCGACGGCCTTGTATAGCGCCACCCATGCCTGCGCGCGTTCGAGCTTGACGGCTGCCAACGATTGCGAAGCCTGCAACGCCGTGCGCCGCACATCCTCAAGCTGCAACAGGCTGCCTGCGCCCAGGCGGTAGCGCGCGTTGGACGCCTCCAGCACCTTCGCGTATTGCGTGTCAGCCATCGTGGCCGCATCGACCCGACGGTCAGAAGCATCCAGACGCACCAAGGCGTCTTCCACTTCCTGCACGGCCTGCCGCACCTTGCCCCGGTAGCTGGCCAGCGCCTGGTCGTAGCGCGCACGCGCCGTTTCCACGCGCGCCGCACCCGTGCCGCCATCAAAGATCGGCAACGACACCGATGGCCCGAATGACCAAGACTTGCTCGTCAACGATTGCCCACCGAGCCGGAACGAGTTGATGCCGATGGAGCCCGCCAGCGTAATCGACGGCAAGCGGCTCGCCACCGCCACACCAATATCCGCGCTGGCACCCGCCAGCGCACGCTCAGCCGACGACACATCCGGCCGCTGCGACAGCACCTGTGCCGGCACCTCGGGCACGCCGGCATCGGGCGGCGCGGGAATCTGCGCACTGGCCTTGGCGAGCAGGCTGTTCAACGCATCGTGGTCCATACCCGTGAGCATGACGAGCTTGTCGATCCCCTGCGCACATTGCGCACGCTGGCCTTCCAACGCGTTGACGGCATCGCCCACGGTGGCCTGCGCTTGCGCATAATCAGCCGGGGCGACAAAGCCTGCGCGGAATTTGCGCTCGGTCAGTTGCAGCGTCTCTTGCCGGGACGCCAGCGTTGCCGCGCCAATGTCGACCAGCGCCTCGCACTCGCGTTGCTGCAGATAGGTGTTGGCGACTTCCGCAGCGAGCGAGACACGAGCGTCGTGCCAATCGGCTTCGCTGGCGGTCAGGCGCGCGTCGGCGCCTTCCAGGCTGCGGCGCTTGCCGCCGAAGAGATCGATCTCCCACGACGCATCGGCTTGCGCCGCCAGCGTGGTGATCGTGCCCAGGCCCAACGTGGGGCTTAGCCCGCCGGCAGACAGCCCGCCGACACCGGCGCCGCCAAACGCGCTGCTGCTGCCGAACCCACCCTGCCGCGTGGCAGAACCGGAGGCCTTCAATTGCGGGAACAGCGCCGCCTGGCTGGTGGAAACATTCGCGCGTGCCTCACGCACGCGGCCCACGGCCTGTGCGACGGTAGGGCTGCCCGCATCGGCCTGCTCCACAAGCTGCGTCAGCACGGGATCGTGAAACTGCTCCCACCAGCGTGCCAGCGCCATGCGGCTGCCGTGGTGCGGCAGCGTGGCGTGCCAATGTTGCGGGGCTTCGGCGCCGCTCAATTGCGGCGTACGGTAATCAGGCCCGACCGCGCAGCCTGCCAGCAGCATGGCCAGTGAAAGGGCCAGCAACGGCGGCGCAAATCGGGCAGGACCGCCGGGCATACGGCTGCCGGCGCGTCGACCTGTCTTCATGGAAAGTGTCCTTCGGAAACGCAGCTGGGATTATGCCCAGTCAAGCGTCCGCAAGACACCCGCACCGTTACGGTGCTAAGCCAACCCTCGAAAACCGTTCAGGCGATGCTCAGAGACCAGGAAAAAGTGTGCACCGGGTCAGATGTATCCCAGCAGCACGAGGATGACGACAATCACCACAATCAGACCCAGCCCGCCCGTCGGCCCATAGCCCCAGGTGCGGCTATGCGGCCAAGACGGCAGCGCGCCGATCAGCAGCAGGATAAGGACGATGATGAGAATGGTGCCGAGCATGATGCCTCCTGATTCAGTATTGGTATGCCGCTGCCCTCGTCTGGCGCAGCGGCTTACCCGGCATCTAGCACGCCCCGTTCCCGTGCTGGCTCCATTGGCGGTTTCTGTGAATTAATGGCGGTTAATTGCAAATATTAGGCGCCGTGCGTCGGACAGGCACGGCGACTGCACCCTCAAGCCCTCGCGCGTTTCCCGCGCGTAGCGAGCCAGCACAGGATCGCCCCCATCACCACCATCGATGCGCCTGTCCAGAACGCGAACGACAGCGGTGCATGCTGCAGCGCAGCCACCAGGGCCGCACTCCACAGCAGCACCGCGATGAGCCTGAGCCCGATCAGGGTTGCCCTACTTTTGCTTGGTGGCATAACGCCTGCCTGCGCTGACATGTCCGTCTGAGATAACCCGCTCTGCCCAACGCTGCCGGGCGAAGGCGCGCAGTTTGCCGGTCGCGCCGCCTGATTGCCCGATTGGCACATGCCGGCCTTCGGATGACGCTTCGCTATAAGATGCGGACGACTATGATTCGAGGTTTGCCATGACGTCTTTTGCGATCGAAGCGCCGGTGTCAGTGGGCTGGATTGGTACCGGGCGACTGGCGCGTGCGCTGGCCACACGGGCACACGATGCGGGTGTGCGCACTGTCGCGGTTGCCAACCGTTCCAGCGCGCCGGCAGCGTGGCTTGCGCAGGCCACCGGCGCCAAGGCAACCGACCCGCAGGGCGTGGCGGATGCTGCCGACTGGGTGTTCGTCACCGTGCCGGATGACGCCATTCCCGGTGTGGTCAACAACGTCCGCTGGCGCCCAGGGCAACTCGTGCTCCATTGCAGCGGCGCGGGCGAACGCGACTTGCTGGACGCTGCCCGCCAGGCCGGCGCGGATACGGCCAGCTTCCACCCGCTGTTTCTCTTTGCCGGCTTGCCGGACGATGCCGAGCGGCTGGGCGGTGCGTCCATCGCCATTGATGCCGACGCCCCGCACGATGCGGCGCTCGCCAGCTTTGCGTTTCGACTGGGGTGTACATCTTTGAAGGTGCGTGCCGGTCAACGCGCGCTGTACCACGCGGGCGCCAACTACGCGGCGAGCTTTCTGCTGTGTGCTCTGCAGGAGGCGGCCACGTTGTGGGAAGCTGCAGGCATCGACCGCGACGCCGCAGTCGCCGCCATGTGGCCGCTGGTGGACGGCACGTTGGCAGCTGCCCGTGCGCGCGGCCTGGCTGGGGCGCTGGCGGGCCCCGTATCACGCGGCGATGGCGGCGTCATCGACAAACACCTGAGCGCACTCGACACACTCGGCGCCGATCACGCTGCGCTGTACACCGCGCTCACCCGCCGTGCGCTGGCATTGGCGGCTGAACGCGGCACCCCCTCCGCCGACGTGCTGGCCGACCTCACCCAGCGAATCGGCCGCACACCATAGCGGCATCGCCCTCACTGGGATCAGGGGCGCGCATGCACCAAACCGGCGCGCGCCCTACAATCGGCAGCTTGCCCGCCTGCCTGCACTGCCATGTCCCAACAAACACAACACGCGTCGCCATCCTCCGCTGACCGCCGCTCGTCCGGTGCGCTGATCCTGCTCGTGGTCGGGCTGGTGCTGGTGGGCGTGAACCTGCGGCCGGCGCTGTCGAGCCTGTCTCCGGTGCTCAAGCAAGTGGCGGCGGGCACGGGGTTGTCGGGCGCGACGGCGGGCTTGCTGACGACATTGCCGGTGCTGTGCCTGGGCTTGTTTGCACCGGCCGCAGCGGTACTGGCCCGGCGCTTTGGCGCAGAGCGCGCCGTGGGCAGCCTGCTGATTGCGCTGGCAGCGGGCATTGCCCTGCGCAGCGCGGGCGGTGTCGCGCCGCTCTTCATCGGCACGCTGGCGGCGGGCGCCTGCATTGGCGTGACGGGCATCCTGCTGCCGGGCATCGTCAAGCGTGACTTCGGCCGCCAGGCTGATCTGATGACCGGCGTCTACACCATGGCGCTGTGCTTTGGTGCGGCCGTGGCAGCCGGCGCCAGCGCGCCGCTCTCGGCATGGCTGGGCGGCTGGCAACCAGCACTGGCGTTCTGGGCCCTGCCCGCCCTGCTGGCCTTTGTCGGCTGGTGGCCGCACATGCGGCATGCACACGGCAAGGGGTCGGCTACGCGGCTCGAACGCGTGTCGCTGTGGAACAAACCGATCGCCTGGCAGGTGACACTGCACATGGGCCTGCAATCGTCGCTGGCGTACTGCGTGTTCGGCTGGCTGCCTGTGATCCTGCAAGACCGAGGGCTGTCTGCCGTGCAGTCGGGTGTGGTGGTGGCGGTGTCGATTCTCGTGCAGCTCATCACCGCACTGGGCGGGCCGTTCGTGGCGCGACTCGGGCGGGACCAGCGCCCCGCCGTCGTGCTGATGATGCTGATGTGCTGGGCCGGCCTGATCGGCTGCCTCTACGCGCCGCTGTCAACGCTGTGGTGGTGGGCGGTGCTGCTGGGGCTGGGCCAGGGCGGCAACTTCAGCGTGGCCCTGTCGCTGATCGTGTTGCGCTCGGCAGATGCGCGCGTGGCGGCCAGCTTGTCGGCCATGACGCAAGGCATCGGCTACACCATGGCCGCTGCTGGGCCGTACCTGATGGGGGTGCTGCACGATCTGACCGGCAGTTGGGCCGTGATGGGCTGGCTGTTCAGTGCGATTGCACTGGCCTCCATCGTGATGGGGTCGCTTGCCGGGCGCAACCGTACGCTGCACGCCGGCGAGTGAGTTACCGCAGGGCGTCGCTTACGCCTTGTGCTTCAACGTCCAATTCGCCAGCGCCTGCATCTGCTCGGTGATCAGGCCAGCGATGCGCTCGTCGGTCAGGTCGCCATCGGCAGTGAAGCCACCGGCAAACGCGTTGGCAAACACTTCCGGCTTGTTCAGCGGATGCAGGTCCAGATACACGCACACCTGACGCAGGTGGTATTGCGCACGCGACGTGCCCATGCCGCCGCCCGCCCCAAGGATCGCGACCGGCTTGCCGGCCAGCAGCGCGTTGTTCGGCTCACGTGAGGCCCAATCGAGAATGTTCTTCAGCGCCGGCGCCAGCGAGTAGTTGTACTCCGGGCAGGCCAGCACCAGCGCATCGGCACGTCCAATCTGCTCGAGCACGCGCACCACCGAAGCGGGCTTGTCCGTGATGTCTGCGTTGTAGAACGGAATATCCGTCAGATCGGCCAGATCCATTTCAACGCCGGCAGGCAGGCGGGTGGACGCCGCGCGCAGCAGGCCCTGGTTAGTCGATTTGCGGCGCAGGCTACCTGAAATGCCGAGAAAGGTCAGCGACATGAAGAACGACTCCGTCAGTGTTGGGATTGGCGAGAATAGCGGACATTGCGCCAATCAAGAAGAGGTCGCTGCCTGCCGGTAAGAGGTTGCACTCAGCCCTGCACGCTACACCTTGCCCGCGCGGAAGCACCCGGCTTCGTGGTCATCGACCATGCCGGTGGCCTGCATGAAGGCATAGCAGATGGTGGGGCCGACGAACTTGAAGCCGCGCTTGATCAGCGCCTTGCTCATTGCCTTGGAGGCATCGGTGGCGGTGGGCGCATCACGATAGCTATTCCAGCGGTTGACGATGGTTTTGCCATCGACGAACGCCCACAGGAAGGCATCGAGCGAACCCACTTCTTCCTGCAACTCCAGCACCTTGCGCGCGTTGATGACGGCGCCTTCCACCTTGGCGCGATTGCGCACGATGCCGGGGTCGGCCAGCAGCTTTTCAACGCGTGCCGGCGTGAAGCGCGCCACGCGTGCAGCGTCAAACCCCTCGAACACTTCCTGATAGCGCGCCCGCTTGCGCAGAATGGTCTGCCACGACAACCCGGCCTGCGCACCTTCCAGAATCAGCATCTCGTAGAGATGGCGGTCATCGTGTGAGGGCACGCCCCATTCGGTGTCGTGGTAGTCGATCATCTGCGGGTCTTCACCCGCCCAGCAGCAGCGCGCCATCGCCATCTTGTGTCTCCTAGATCCAACCCGATTTGCGCAGCTTGCGATACAGCCACACGCAGGCGGTGGCCGTGCACGCCAGCACGATGGGATACCCCGCCGGATGTTCCAGCTCCGGCATGCTCTTGAAATTCATGCCGTAGTTGCTGAACACCACAGTCGGAATCGCCAGGATAGCGCCCCACCCCGCCAGCCGCTTGACGATGTCGTTCTGCGTGACGGATACCAGCGCCACGTTCACGGAGATGGCCGTGGTCAGCATTTCGCGAATCACGTCGAGCGCGCCCACCACGCGGTGCGCATGGTCGGCAATGTCGCGGAAGTACGCGCGCAGCTCCTTGGGCACCACGTCTTCGTGCAGGCGCACGAGCTGGCCCGCTATGTCTTCCACCGGCAGTGCGGCATTGCGCAGACGTAGAAGCTGGCGCTTGAGCGTATAGAGCCGCTCGATGGCTGCACGGTCAAATGTGTCGCCAAAGATCTGGCTTTCGATGTGCTCGAACTCTTCCTGCATGCGCTCGAGCACGGGCTGGTAGTTGTCGACCACAAAGTCCATCACCGCATACAGCGCAAACGGTGCGCCCTTGGCCAGCAGTTGCGGTGTGCGTTCGCAGCGCTCGCGCACGGGCGAATACGACGCCGACGGCCCATGCCGCACCGAGACGAGAAAATCCTTGCCGACAAACACGTGCGTCTCGCCAAAGACAACGTTGCCGTTTTCCATCTGCGCGGTATTCAGCACGATGAACAGCGTATCGCCATACACCTCCAGCTTGGGACGCTGATGGGCGTTGCGCGCATCCTCAATGGCGAGGTCGTGCAGGCCAAATTCTTCCTGCAATTGGTTGAGCATGGCGTCGTCCGGCTCGTGCAGGCCAAGCCAGACAAAGGAGCCGGGGGTATGCAGGACGTCGCTGATGTCTTCGACCGAGAGGTCGCGTTCGCGCTTACCGTTGCGGTACAACGCGCTGTTGATCACCATGGACATGGCGTGTCTCCGGGCGCATTCCGAACGCTTTAGCGTTCTTCGGGCTGATCGGTGTTCTTGGTGTCTGCCTGGCTGGACAGCTCGGGCACTTCGGCCAGGCGCGTCTCGATCTGTGCCAGCGCTTCGGACAGCGCGTGGACAAGATCATCGGGCAGCCCATCGAGCGTGGCATTGATGAAGGCGATGCGGCGCGGCATGCATTCGAGAACGACAGCCACGCCAGCGTCGGAGAGCGATACGTTGGTCAGGCGGTTGTCGCGTGCGTCGGTGGTGCGTTCGATCCAGCCGAGCTGGTCGAGCACCTTGAGCTGACGGGTGAGCGCGCCGGGGTCCATCTGCAGACGCTCGGCAAGCTGCTTCTGGGCGAGGCCGCCGCCCGTGTTGTCGTGCAGCGCGAGCAGGATGCGCCAGCGCGGCATCGGCTGGCCGACATGCGCCTCGAAGGCAGCCATGAATGCACGGTAGGTGCGGCCAAACTGGTGCATGACGGCGAAGCGTTCGCGTTCAGAGGTCATCGATCAGGCATGAAATTGCGGGAATGCGCGCATCGTAACCGCTAAGTGGCACAAACTGCGTACAAAGGCCTTATTCCGTGTGTTGCACGGGTTCCACGTGATGCAGCACCACCGGTGGCACCCGGCGTACGCGCCACAGGCCAATGGCTGCCACCACGGTTGCGGCGATCAGGCCGATATGGATCGCGCCCACCAGCACGTGCCGCGCGGCTTCAAGCAGTGCGGCGCCATCATGGCCCGCAGCGTGCATCTGCGTGAGCAACGCGGTTTGCGCGTCGTGGTCGATCAGGATTTCCGGATCGGCAAGCTTGTGCAGCCATTGGGTGGCGTTGTCTGCGCGCAAGGCGTCACCTACGCCGGAGGCATAGCGCTCGCTGACCATCGTGCCGACCAGTGCGGTGCCCACCATGCCGCCCACCATGCGCAGCGACTGCAGCAGCGCTGTGGCGATGCCCAGATGCGCACGCCCAGCCGTCTGCTGGGCAAACACGGTCAGGTTGGGCAGCACGAAACCAAGCCCCAGGCCTGCCAGCAACATCAACCCGGCCAGCACCGCGTGCGGCATTGCCTTGGACGACACCGCCATGCCGGCCAGCGCCAGCGCGAACAGCGCAAAACCGGCATACAGCATGGCATTCGGATTGGGGATACGCGTAACGATGCGCCCATTGATGATGCTGCCCAGCGTGATGCACACCACCAGCGGTGTGATGACCAGCCCCGCTTCTTGCGGCGACATGCCAAAACCGCCCTGGAACAGCAACGGTGCATAGAACAGCACCGCAAACATGGAGAAACCCGACAGCATGGCCAGCACGAACAGCGTGGCCAGAGCGGGGTTGCGCAGCATGTCGAACGGCAACAGCGGTTGTTCGGCACGCTGCTCCCACCACCACAAACCCACGAACGCCGCCACCGACAGCACCAGCCAGCCCAGCAACGGCAGCGACAGGCCCTGGCGCGGCAGCAATTCCACAAAGAACTGCAACGCGCCCAGCGCCGCGGTAATCAGCACCGCGCCCTCCCAGTCCAGGCGAATACGCCCCGTATGCACGTTCTGGCGCAGGTGCGGCAGGAAGCGCCATGCAAACCACAGGCTCAGCACGCCAAACGGAATGTTCACGTAGAACACCGAGCGCCAACCGAACGCCTGCGTCATCCACCCGCCCAGTGTCGGGCCGATGGCGTTGGCGATACCGAACGAGGCACTCAGCATCACCTGCCACCGCAAACGTACACGCGCATCGGGAAAGAGATCAGGAATACACGCGTAAGCCGTACCGACCAGCATGCCGCCACCGATGCCCTGCAGCGCCCGCGACCACACCAGGAAACTCATGCTGCCCGCCATGCCGCACATGATGGAGGCCAGCGTGAAGACCACGATGGACGCAATCACGAACGGCTTGCGGCCGTAGAAGTCTCCCAGCCGGCCGAAGATCGGCACCGTCACCACGGAGGTCAGCAGATACGACGTTGCCACCCATGCATACAGCTCAAAGCCCTTGAGCTCCGCCACCACTGTCGGAAGCGCGGTACCGACCACAGTCTGATCCAGCGCTACCAGCACGACGACGAAGCAGATGCCGATCATTGCCAGCAGCGATTCCTTGAACGGCAAGACTTGGGTATGGGAATGCGGTAGCGCGGTGTGGACGGCCATGGTGGGAGATGGACAATACAAATGATACATCAATGATTGATGCGTCAATTATTAGTGTAGCGGAATCTCGTGGAGTGTGCTGGCGGTTGATCGGGAAAAATAAAGTCCGTCGGGCGGAAATTAAGTCTGTCGAGGTAGCTTGCCGTCCACATATAGAAGCCGTACCCGTCATGCTCGCGCTGGCTCCGCTCCGCGAGACAGCGCACGTGAGGGCTTCACACGCCCCTGTCAACGCGCGGCGTACCCAGTCGGACCTCCTTACTGCCCATGCTCAGAAACCGCTGTTCCCGTCTGAGCAATCTCCTTTGTGAGTTGCATCACCGTGCGGCTGGCGAGCGTCAGATCGCCATGCCGGGACATCGCCAGCGCGATGTATCGATAGACCGTCGGGTCCACCACCTTGGCCGCCTGCAGCCGCCCTTCCCGCACGGCGTTGGCGATGGCATATGGGCCCAGCAGCGCGTACATGCCGCCGTCCTCAACGATGCGCGTCTGCAGGCTGAGGGAATCCGCTTCGACGACGACGTTAAGAGAGATGCCGCGCTGGGTCGCAAGGTGGTCGAGCCAATCCCGCCAACTGCTGGGCCGGCAGAACGAAACCAGCGGTAAATCGTTCACGGCTGCAAACGGCACCGTGGGCTCAGCCAGAAGCGGATCGCCGGGTCTGCCCACCAGGTATGTCGCGGCTTCGGTGAGATAGATGTCCCCATGCTTGGGTGTCGGGCTGTGCCGGAACAACAGGGCAAGATCAACGCTGCCTTCTTCCAGCCAGGTTTCCAACTGCGCGCCTTGACCTTCTCGCACGCTGAGCTGCACGAGTGGATAGCGATCGCGTAGGCGGTAATACAGCGTGCTAACCAAAGGATGCGCCGTAGAGGGAATGATGCCCAGGCGTACGGTCCCGATTGGTTTGCCGGCCGAGCTTTGAATGTCGTTGGCCAACTGCTCCGTGCCCGCCAGCCATGCCCGCACCTTCGGTGCGATGCGCTGACCCAACTCCGTCAGCACGACGCCGCGGCCCGTCCGCTGAAATAGCCGGCCACCGGCTGCCTGCTCCAACTCGGCAATCTGCCTGCTGATATGCGGTTGCGTTGTGCCATGCGCCAATGCCACCTTGCTGAGGCTGCCAAGTTCGGCGGCCTCGATGAATAGTTTCCAGCCCGCGTAATCCACGGCGTCCCCACGTTTTTGATATGTCAATTCAGTATATCTGAAATGCCTGAATTCACTCTTCCGGCATGCCTGGCAGCTCCCTAGACTGCATCGCAAGCACGTCGACCACCCAGGCGTTCCAAGGCTTCGCCGGCGACGAGCGCTCTCCGGGTACGGCATGACGCCCCCGGAAAGACCTATCGATCCACTCGTGAGGAGACTCCATGAAAGACATTGATCTGCGCGGCCTCGTACCCGCCCCCGTGACCCCGTTCACCCGCGATGGCGCTGTCGACCACGCGGCCATCCAGCGCCTAGGCAAGTGGCTCGGCAGCTTTGACGGCGTGAAGGGCCTGGTCGTGCTGGGACACGCCGGCGAAGGCACCTTCCTTTCGCAAGACGAGCAAATCGCCGTAATCGAGAGTTTCGTAAAATCGGTGGACGGCAAGCTTCCCGTCATCGCCGGCATCACGCTCGAGGGCACGCAGGTGGCGGCGGCGGAGGCCAAGCGTGCCGTCAAGGCTGGGGCCTCGGCCGGTCTGGTCTATCCGTCGCACGGCTGGTTGCGCTTCGGTTACCAAAAGGGCGCGCCGCAGGACCGCTATCGCGCCATCTACGAGGAAAGCGGCCTGCCGCTGATCCTCTTCCAGTATCCGGACGTGACCAAGGCAACGTACAACCTGGAGACGCAGCTTGAGATTGCCGCGCAGCCGGGCGTGTTCGCCATGAAAAACGGCGTACGCAACATGCGCCGCTGGGATACCGAAATTCCCGTGATCCGTCGCGAGAACCCGGAGCTCCAGATCCTGACGTGCCACGATGAATACCTGCTGCACACCATGTTCGACGTGGACGGCGCACTGGTTGGATACGGCAACATCGCGCCCGAACTGCTGATCGAACTGATCGCAGCCGGTAAGGACAAAGACTACACACGCGCACGTGCGCTGCACGACAAGCTGTTGCCGATCACGAAGAACGTCTACCACCGTGGCTCGCACATGGAGGGCACCGTCGCGCTCAAGCACGCGCTCGTCGCGCGCGGCATCCTCGAGCACGCCACCGTGCGCTCTCCGCTGCTGCCGCTGGAACCCGGCGCAGAGATCGACATTGCCAACGCCATGCGCTCGGCTGGGCTCACCGGCCCGGGTGCTGGTGTGGTTCAGCCTCTTGCCGCGTAAGGTAAGCAAGCTGCCGGCAACGCCTTGAAGGCGTGCCACACGGTGTGCGCTGCCGCGTTGTCGGCATGTGCACACCGGAAGCAGTACCTGTCCGGGCGTGATACAAGCGCTATCAAAGCGCCACGCCCGGCGCAATAGCCGACCAACGGCTGCCACCAGAACAACAAGATCATCGATGCAGGACGCAACCCGTGGCCACGCATCAGAACAATGACATCTGGAGACAACATGACCATTACCTCGTCCGCCTTGGCACCCCACGGCGTGCAGGAGACCGCGCGCACCGCGTCAGCCGATTCCGGCTCGCGCGCCGCACATCTCCTCTTCCGCATCGAGAACGTCCCCTTCAGTCGCTGGCACACGAAGGCCCGCATCATCATGGGCAGCGCTACGCTGTTCGACGCCTTTGACGCGCTCTCGCTGGCCTTCGTCATGCCGGTGCTTGTGGGACTGTGGCATCTCTCGCCGGGCGAGATCGGCGTGTTGATCGCCGCCGGTTATCTTGGCCAGGTGATCGGCGCGCTGCTGTTTGGCTGGCTGGCCGAGCGCCTGGGCCGTGTGCGGAGTGCCACCATCACAGTCGGCCTGATGTCAGTCATGAGTGTGGTGTGCGCATTTGCCGGCAACTTTCAGATGTTGTTCCTGTGCCGGTTCCTGCAGGGTATCGGCGTCGGTGGTGAAGTGCCGGTGGCGGCGACCTACATCAACGAGCTGTCGCAAGCGCACGGGCGCGGACGGTTCTTCATCCTGTACGAACTGATCTTTCCGCTGGGGCTGCTGGCGGCTGCCCAGGTCGGCGCGTTCCTCGTGCCGCGCTTTGGCTGGGAATACATGTTCCTGGTCGGGGGCATCCCGGGCATCCTCGTAGCGCTGTTGATCATGCGCTTGCCCGAGTCGCCGCGCTGGCTCATCTCCAAGGGCCGATTTGACGAAGCCGAACACGTGATCCGGGACATTGAAGCCAGCACGCCCCGACGCAATCTCGACCCGCAACGCGACAGCACTGAAATCGACACGCGAGTCGCCACGCTGCTCGATGGCATCCGCACACGTCGCAAGGGCTCGTGGAAGGAACTGTTCTCGCCGCTGTACCGGGGGCGGACCCTCGTCGTGTGGCTGCTGTGGGCCAGTTCCTACTTTGTCGCCAACGGCATCAATAATTGGCTTCCGAGCCTGTACAAGACTGTGTATCACTTACCGCTGCAGGAATCTCTGCATATGGCGTCGGTGTCGAACGTCCTCAGCACCTGTGCCGTGCTGGTGTGCGCCCTCCTTGTAGATCGCGTCGGACGTCGGCGTTGGGCCATGGCGTGCTTCCTGATCAGTGGGGCCTTGCTAGCGGCATTGGCGGCGATCGGTGCCGGCAGTGCGCTGTCTGTGATGATTCTGGCGTCTACTGCCTACGCTGTGATGGGCACGACCACCGTGCTGCTATATCTGTACACGCCTGAAATCTATCCAACCCGCATGCGTGCCATCGGCACCGGGCTGGCGACGTCATGGTTGCGTGCCGCATCGGCTGCTGCGCCGGCCATCGTCGGTGTGGTTCTCGCTGGCTACGGCATCGCCTCGGTGTTTGTCATGTTTGCGCTGGTGAACGTTATCGGCCTGCTGGCGGCCATGCGCATGATCGAGACCACCAACCGGGCGCTCGAAGACATCTCGCCCTAGGCATCGAGGCGCCGCCGCGCGCCATCCCTCTACCTTCCATCCTGCATTGCCCCAAGAGGGGTCGCCACGTGCGACCGCCTCTCGGCGGAGTACATCCCAAGAAAAACAGACAAAACCCGTCGAAGTGTCAGGCACGGGGACTACACAGAGGAGACCTCACCATGAAAACCACGTCCTGGCTGATCGGCATGAGTATCGGGGCAGCCACCCCGATGATGGCCGTTGCACAGTCCATCACGCTCTACGGCCTTGTGGATACCGGCGTTGAATACGTCAATAACGTTGGGGCTACGAAAAGCGGGCTGGTGCGCATGCCGAACCTCACAGGCACCGTGCCGTCGCGGTGGGGCATGCGCGGCAAGGAAGACCTGGGCGGTGGTCTGCAGGCGGTCTTCACGCTTGAATCTGGCTTCGCGCCGGACTCCGGCGTCTCGAACCAGGGCGGACGACTGTTCGGCAGACAAGCAAACGTAGGGCTCAGCGGGCCGTGGGGCGAGCTGACGTTTGGCCGGCAGAACACCATGCTGTTCTGGGCAATTCTCGACTCGGACATCCTTGGACCCAACGTCTATGGCGGTAACGCGTTGGACAGCTATCGCCCGAATGCGCGTGCCGACAATGCCATCGCTTACAAGGGCAAGTTCGGTGAACTTACGGTCGGCGCGACGTATAGCTTTGGACGCGACACAGTCAACGCAGGCACGAATCCGGCCGGCACGAACTGCGCTGGCGAACTGGCATCGGACAGTCGCGCGTGCCGCGAGTGGTCTGCCCTACTAATGTACGAAACCGGCAGTTGGGGTATATCAACCGCGTACGACTCGCTGCGAGGCGGCCCCGGCGCAGCGGCCGGCCTCAGCAGTAGCAAGCTCAAGGACGATCGCCTGCTCCTCGGGGCTTACGCGCTATTCGACAAAACAAAGGTGGGTGTTGGCGCTTCGATCCGCAACAACGAAGGTGGCACGCCATCACACAGCCAGTTGTACTACGCAGGTGCCTCCTACGACATCACCCCCGCATTCAACGTTGCGGGGCAAGTCTACTACCTGCATTTCAACAACAGTGCCAACAAAGCGTGGCTGGGTGCCGTCCGGGGTACCTACGCATTCTCAAAGCGGACGTCGGTGTATCTCACCGGCGGGTACATCGATAACGGTGGGCAGTCGAACCTCTCAGTAAGCGCCGGCGGCAGTGTAGGAACGAGCAACCCCACTCCTGGCGGCAATCAACTCGGGGTGATGGCCGGCGTGAAGCATTCGTTTTAACAGCCGCTGTTTAGTCGTCATCACGCTCTCCAAGATCCGCCCCACATTGAAGTGTGGGGCCCGGTCTAACCGTTGGAAAAGAGCATTCATACTCTCGCCTCAACGCACGATAGCTTTACTGCAATTACAGTCGGCGTTGTTCTGTGCGGTGTCAGCCAGCCTCGTGCCAGCATGCTATAGCCTGTCTTGCCCCAATGAAGAGAAACGGACCGGGTCCCGGATGCCGAGTCGATTCGCCACGATCCACCCTATCGCCGCCGATACGGGCACAAGACAAAGCAGCGCTGCCGAGATGCCTTTGCTGGCACCGGTAAGGACATGAAAGTTGGCTACTTGTTGATTTGCACCGAATCCTGACCCAGGATTTGCATCGAAAACTGACCCACCCCAAAGGCTGTTAGGTGTCGCTTTGTGCGGGTTGTTTGGCGGTGCGTTTCTCCTTCTTGGGCTGGGTGGTGCTGTGCTTGAAACGATAGCTATCGTTGCCGGTTTCAACAATGTGGCAGTGGTGCGTGAGGCGATCCAATAGCGCGGTGGTCATCTTGGCGTCCCCGAAGACGCTGGACCATTCGCCGAAGCTCAGGTTGGTGGTGATGACGAGGCTGGTGCGCTCGTAGAGCTTGCTGATCAGGTGGAACAGCAATGCGCCGCCGGTCTGGCTGAACGGCAGATAGCCCAGCTCATCGAGGATCACCAGGTCGGCATACATGAGTCGCGTGGCCAGGTGTCCCGGCTTGCCTGAGACCTTCTCCAGTTCCAACGCGTTGACGAGCTCCACGGTCGAGAAGAAGCGCACTCGACGGTGATGGTGCTCCACGGCCTGCACGCCGATGGCGGTGCCGAGATGGGTCTTGCCCGTACCTGGGCCGCCGACCAGCACGATGTTGTGCGCCGACTCGAGGAACTCGCAGCGGTGAAGCTGCCGCACCAGTGCTTCGTTGGCCTCGCTGCAACTGAAGTCGAAGCCGGTCAGGTCTCGGTAGGCTGGGAAGCGCGCCACCTTCATCTGATAGGCCAGCGAGCGCACCTCGCGCTCGGTGAGCTCGGCCTTGAGCAGACGCGACAGGATGGCCACGGCCGACTGGTAGGCCGGCGAGTCCTGCGCCGCCAGGTCGCCCAGCGCTTGTGCCATGCCGTGCAGCTTCAACGACTTGAGCATCTCCAACATGACTTCATGCTGCATGATGCACCTCCCGATCTCGCAAGCTGTCGTAGCGGCCGACGTTGGCCTGCGGTTCGACGTGCAGCGCCAGTGCCTGTGGTGAGGTGATCGGTGCCACGGGCTCGCCTTCCAGGAGGCGGCTGAGGATGTTCAGGATGGTTTGCTTGGACGGGGCACCCGCCTCCAGTGCGAGCTCCACCGCAGTGAGCACGGCCTGTTCGTCGTGCAACAGCACCAGCGCCAGGATCTCGACCATCTCGCGATCGCCACCAGGGCGTTTGAGCAGTGTGGATTGCAGGCGTCGGAAGCCCTCTGGCAGTTCGGCGAACGGTGCGCCGTTACGCAGCGCACCGGGCTTACGCTGCAGCACCGCGAGGTAGTGGTGCCAGTCATAGATTGTGCGCCCCGGAAGATGGCTACGGTCGATGTGCCGCACGTGCTCGGCAATCACCTGGCCTTCGGCCACGAACACGAGCCGATTGGCATAGACGCGCAGACTGATGGGCCGGTTGGCAAACGACGCCGGTACGCTGTAGCGGTTGCGCTCGAAGGTCACCAGGCAGGTTGGTGAGACGCGCTTGGTGTGCTCCACAAAGCCATCGAACGGCTGCCCCACGGGCATCAGGTGTGGCCGCTCCAGCGACCAGGCCTCCCAGAGGGTCATGTCCAGCTCAGGATGGCGGGTCTGCTGCCACAGCCGTACGCACTGGTCGGCCAGCCAGTCATTAAGTGCCGCCAGAGAGCCGAATGCAGGGATGCGTTGCCAGATGCGGTGACGGCTGTCCTGCACGTTCTTCTCTATCTGCCCCTTCTCCCAGCCCGAGGCCGGGTTACAGAACTCGGCGTCGAACAGGTAGTGGCTGACCATGGTGCTGAAGCGCAAGTTGACGTCACGCAACTTGCCCAGGCGCACGCGATCCACGGCGGTCTTCATGTTGTCGTAGATGCCGCGACGCGGGATACCGCCCCAGGCCACAAAGGCGTGGTGATGGGCATCGAACAGCATCTCGTGGGTCTGCAGCAGATACGCGCGCAGGAAGAATGCGCGGCTGTGGCTGAGCTTGAACTGAGCCACTTGCAGCTTGGTGCGCTCGCCGGCGATGACCGCCCAGTCCTCGCTCCAGTCGAACTGGAAGGCCTCACCCTCTGCGAAGCGCAGTGGGATAAAGGTGCCTCGCCCCGACGTGCGGGCTTGCTCCTGTTGCTCCTGGCGCCAGCGGCGAGCGAATGCGGCAACGCGATCGTAGGAGCCGGTGAAGCCCAAGGCACACAGATCAGTGTGGATCTGCTTGAGTGTGCGCCGTTGCTTGCGTGGCTTGTTGGCCTCGGTCTTGAGCCAAGCGGAGAGCTTGGCGGCATGGCCGTCGAGCTTGCTCGGACTCTGCCGTGCAGGATAGGCCGGTGCCGTGGTGTCAGCGCGCAGATAGCGCCTGACCGTGTTCCTGGAGATGCCCAGGCGTCTGGCGATCTCGCGCAGCGGGATCTGGTCGCGAAGATGCCAGCGTCGAATGATGCTCAGTATGGCCACGTCGATCACTCCGATCTCCCGCTCGTTGCCGAGCGGGACAGTGTTCTATACGTGGGTCAACATTCGATGCAAAAACCTACCTCGGGTGGGTCAGGATTCCGTGCAAATCAACAACGGCTGATCATGACCGAGACCGGATAAAGCCTCCTGCGCGTCCAGCCACTTAGAGCATCGGCACTCCTCAATGGCTGACACGATACGGCCGCCCATGTGGACCAATCGGATAGCCAACATCCGCACACTCCATCACTAGTCGCTTACTGCCACTTCTCCAAGTGGCTGCGAGAAACGAAACTTTCCACAGTATTTGGATAGCCTAAGCCGATCCCGGATCGTCGCTGCTCACCACGGTACCTAGAATGGGCCCACGCCCCTCCAAGCGAAGGCGCGGCCCGGCTTCCTTCATAGCAAGCTTCATCGGCTAACTCTGGTTGAACGCATCTAAATGACGACCGTGAAGACACGACTCAGCTTGGCATTTGCCTCGCTCACAATCCTGCTGCTCGTGCTAACCGGCATTGCAGTGAACTCGATGAACGAGGCAAGCAATCAGGCATCAAGATACGCTGCCGGTATTGGCGCGCGTATGGCAATGGCTGAGGCGTACCGGGCTGCTTTTTATCGGCACACCATAGCGCTTCAGAACGTGGTGCTCTCCCAGAACGCCGCTGGCGCCGAGGCGGCGCGCGCGAGTGAAGCGAAAGCACAGGCCGACACTGCGAGTGTTCTACGACAGCTCAACGAATTGCTCGTCAGATCAAGTGAGGTTGGGACCGAGGAAAAAGACCTCGCGTCCGACATCAACCGATTGAATGCCGACAACAATAATGTAGCCAAGCAGGTTGTCGATCGCGCGATGTCCGATAGGCCAGGCTCTATAGAGGCGCTCAACAACCTAGGGCATCCCCTTGCGGCGCAACTGGAGAGGCATATTGAGCGCTATCTCGAGCACACACAGAAGCTTGCCGGCGAGACTGTTCAGAATGCAGCCGCGTATGCCGCGAGCCGCTGCAAGTTGATGATCGCGATTGGTTTGTCCTCGATCGTGCTTGCGCTTTTCCTTACCGTCAGTATCGTTCGTTGGCTGATGCGTACACTGGGCGCAGAGCCCAGTACTCTCAAGGGTATCGCTCAACGAATTTCCGATGGCAACCTGGATCTGGTTTCCGAGATAGCAGACGCAAGAGCGGGAAGCGTTCTCGGGGCCATGGCGCAGATGCGCGACGCGCTTGCCGAACTGATCAGACATATACGAGCAACAGCAGACAGCGTCGCAACCAGCGCCAGCCAAATTTCTTCTGGCAATCAGGATTTGTCGTCTCGCACTGAGCAACAAGCTGCGGCCCTACAAGAAACAGCAGCGAACATGGCGGAAGTCACCGCCACTGTGAAACAGAACGCCGATCACTCACAACAGGCCAACCAGTTGGCTGTGGCGGCCAGCGATATTGCGGCCCGCGGTGGGTCCGTCGTGGACCAAGTGATCGTGACGATGCAGGACATTGAAGCAAGCTCGAACAAGGTGGTCGACATCATCGGCACGATCGAAGGTATCGCGTTCCAAACCAACATCTTGGCACTCAATGCCGCGGTAGAAGCTGCGCGTGCCGGAGAGCAGGGCCGAGGCTTTGCTGTCGTTGCGGGAGAGGTTCGCTCACTCGCTCAACGCAGTGCTACCGCGGCGAAGGAAATCAAATTGTTGATCAGCGATGCTGCAAACAAGGTGCAAACCGGCTCCGCGCTCGTTGAGAGTGCAGGCTCGGCGATGCGAGACATCGTGCATGCGGTGCAGCGCGTGGGCGGCATCATGGCTGAGATTGACGCGGCCTCAGGAGAGCAGAGCCGAGGCATCGAGCAAGTTAGTCAGGCCGTGGGCCAGATGGACGAGGTGACTCAACGAAATGCGGCGCTCGTAGAAGAGGCCGCTGCTGCCGCGCAATCGCTTGAAGAGCAAGCCGTCAATCTCAAGGGCGTTGTGTCACTCTTCAAGATTACCGATCTCTAGTTTGGTCCTGTGGCCGCAGACTTCAGTGCCGCCGATCGCCCCATGGTCGAGAGCTCAGCGTCATTCGAGTATTAAGGGCGTGAGCGTCGGCGCAGCACCCACACGTAGGTCAACAAAAAGTGCGCCTACTTACCTCGAATCAATCGATCAGGAATCGATCACGATTCTTACCAATCCATACCGGCGCGCGACCACGTCCGCGGTGATGCGCTCGTCCGAATAGCTGCCCCGTACGTTCGGTGCGATGCGCGCTCCCATGCGTTCAAAGTCGCCCTGGCTTGGATAGAGCATCTCGAACGATTGCCCGATGATGGCGCCGCATGGATGGCCGAAGATGCGCGCAGCCTCCTCGTTGACGTCGAGCACCACGCGCTCCCGGGACATCACCATGCCCACCGGGGCACGCCGGAAGCGGGTCTGATAGTCGAAGGCTGGCATCGGCGTCTGTGCGGTCCAACTCAAGCGTGGAATGGCGCCGGCCCCAATTCCATTCAGCCATGGCAGAACACACTTGGGACCGGTCTGCTTAGTGGCCGCTGCGGCCACGTCGGCGCTGGCTTACGGGCAGTTGCCGATGACGTAGTAGCCGGCTGCAGTCTGCGCAAGCGTGTTCGTATAGAACACGTTGTCCAGACCCATGCTTTGGTTGGAGCCGTTGGCGTAGGCGATGCCGCCGCTGTCGTGCGCTCGACCAGCCTGCACGTGGGCGTAGTTGCTGGCCGTGGTGGCCGTACAGGCAAAGCTCGATTGCGTCTTGGCTGACACCGCGGACGACTGTGCGCTTTCACCCGCCGTCGGGTCGATCTCGGTTACGGTGTAGCTGTAGGTGGTGCCGGCAATCAGGCCGGTGTCGGTATAGGTCGTGGATGTGGATGACCCAACCTTGCTGCCGTTGCGGTAGACGTTGTAGCTGGTCGCGTTGGTTACCGCATTCCACGACAGCGAAACGCTTGTGGTGGTTGTGCCCGTCACCGTCAGGCCGGTGGGCGCGCTGCCCGACTGCACCGGCCCGCTGCCCGCGCGCAGGTTGTTCTTCACCCAGTAGTCCATGACGAAGGCCGGGTAGTTGACATGCGTGGCATCAACGTAGTTGGTGTTGTCGCCACCGGTACCCGCCGGCCAAGCGTGCGCCATACCCGAGACCGAAATCTCATGCGTGCGAAGCTTGCCGTTGCTATCGGTGTAGGGCGTGTTGGTGCCACCAGCCGAGATCGACACCTGTGCGCCCTGCGTGAAGTTGCCGCCGTAGATCTGGCGGAAGGCTGCGGTGTCCATCGGGCCATACGCCTGCGCCACGGTGTAGTCCGACGTCCCCCACACGGCGCCGGCGATCTGCGTATTGAAGCTGCTCGCGTTCGAGCCTGCCCATGCCTTGCAGTTGTTCGCCGCCGTCGTGGCGGTATAGCCGGCAGGCACATAGCCGATCTGCGAGGTGGTGGTTCCGGGCGGCGGGCCAGCGTTGATGCCGATGCCCGCAAAAATATCCGGCGCGATACAGCCCAGCACCATCGTCATGCCGCCGCCGGAGGACAGGCCGGCCACGTACACCTGGTTCGGGTCGATCGCGTATTGCGCGTTGGTGACGAAGCGGTTGACCAGATCCAGCAGTACGCCCACATGCCCGCTCGTGCGGCTGGGCGACGTGTTGGCGTAGTCCCAGCAGTGGTTGCTGTAGACGTTGCCGGTCGCATTGGGCGCCAGGACGACTGCGCCATATTGCTCGGCAATGATCTTCCAGTTGAAGCCGGCACCGTTGGCGTTGTCGATCACGTCACCGGACGCCGTTTGCAGGCAACCATGCAGCACCAGCACCAAGGCGCGTTTGCCGTTGGGTGTGGTCGGCTGGCTGGCGGGCCAATAGAAATAGCCGGTCAGGTTGCCGCCGTTGACCGTGTCTGCAGCCCAGGTTTGCTGGCTGCTCCACGCGCCGGGCCCGGCGGTGACCGCCGCGTGGGCCGATAACGTTGCCAGCGCGGTCATCAATGTGACGACCAGCGCGTAAAGCCAATGCCATCGATATCCGTATGGGTGTTTCATGGTGTCTCTCTCCTATTGAGGTGGGATTGCTTTGCTGCCTTCACTGCAACGACAACCGACGTGCGGCGGGGTACCACTCAACCGCGTCGCGGTAGCACGCTTTTGATATGACACATGATTCATGTTTCAGCATATGAGCGTGCGGGATACCGCATGGATCAGAGTTGAAAAATCGGTGGGGAAGTGCCCTAAGCGCAGGTGTATCCAGCGCTCAGGGCAGCATCAGGGCGGCCTCCGCAATGGAGCGCCCTGCGTCGGATCGGGATCAGTTGGGCACAGACACAGTTGCTACCCCACCCGAGACACTGACTGAGATACGGTCGGCTGCTGCGGGCGTATTCGTGAAGTTCGGCACATTGGTGGCCGCAATGGCCGGTGCCGAGCCCGCCGTACCTCCACGCGGCGTCGTACGCACCACCTGGGAGGGCGGCAGCGGTGCACCGTTCTTCAGGTTGGCGTACACCGCATCCAGCGCGCGTTGTTCATACAGCACCAGCGGCACGAACAGGGTGTCGTAGCCAGGCACGAGGTCGATAAAGCCATCGAAGTGCTGCGCGTTAGTCACCTCGATATACGACAGCTTGCTGCTCGTATCAACCTGCGCATTGAGGCCGAGGTAAGGCCGCGCGCCGTGATTGACCGGTAGCAGCGCGTCGTTGCGGCCCTGCACGATCAGGGTTGGCCTGCCGCCCAGGTTGCCGGTGCGCAATGTCTGCGAAATGCCAAGCTGCAGCGCCTGCGAAGCAGCATCTGCACCGGTCAGCAGCTTGCGCAAGCACAGCGCGCCGTCCAGGTTGGCCGCCTGCGTACCTGAGGAATCGACTGATTGTTTGCTCTGCGTGGCACCGCCCTGTGCAAGGTTGTTGATCAACTGGACACCGGTGGTGGGCGGAATGCCGTTGCCGGTGGCAGCAAGTTGCGCAAGAGCCGTGGCGTTGACCGTAGTCGGGTGAAACGAGGTATCCACCGCGGCAAAACTGAAGTTGCACAGGTTATCGAGCACGCTGGCGCGCGCCAACGCGTTGCCGAAGGTGGTCGCGACCGACGGATCAATCTCGAAATACGCCATCGAAGCGTGCACGAGATCCGATTCGGGTTCCCAACCGTAGGTGCGCATCTTCTGCAACGCTTCGTCTGCTTGCGCAGCCGTGGTGGTGGACGTCAGCAGGCCATTGGCGTGCAGCGCTGCACAGCGGTTGGCTTGCACGCTGGCCGGCCAGCCAATATTGCCCGCAAAGAACAACTGCGTGGGTGCGCCCGACACGCTGGACGACAACGCGGCGCACAGACGGAACGCGTTAGCGTAGCTCACGTAGTCGAACAGCGGCTTGCCAGTGACGGGCAGCGTCACACCGCCGCGTTGCACCTGTACGTTGGCCGATGCCGGCAGGTTCAGCCCGGGCTCGCCCACGGCCACGCCGTCGATCAGGTGCGTGGTGTCCTGCTCAGTTGCCGCAATGGCCGCGCCGCCGCCATTGGACACACTTGAGGCAATGACGATGGTGTTGTCGGGGCGCACCGCCAGCGCACTGCCATTGGGCGCGCTGCCGCCGCCGAGCTTGTCATTGATCGCCCAGAACGCAAACTGCACGGCTTGCAGCGTGAAGCGGCCCCAATCCTTCTCAGGGTTGCGCTGTGAATGTGCGTGCTTGAATGCCAGCCGGTTTGGCGTCGCAAGGTTGAATGCGGCAAGCTGGGTGTCGGTCAGCGGCGCGGCAAATTGCGCCTTGCTGCCAGCAGCCGCGCGCGTGGTGCGCGTGCCGTCCTGCAGCGGCACGGTATCGGTCGCCAGGTCGTGCGGGCCGGCACCGGTGCCCTTGTCGGTATAGGCGACGGCGCATTTGTGCTTGAGGCCCCATTCGCCAGTGGAGATCGCGCCGTAAGTGCCCCGCGAGCCCGATGACGTGGCGGTGATGATGCACGGGTTGGCTGCGTCGAAAGCGTCTGGAATCTGCACCAGCAACACCACGTTCTGCTGGCCGGAGCCGTCGTCGGAATAGGCGACGTATTCCACGCCCGGCACCATGCCGCTGCCCGAGGTGACGTTGCCGCTGGCATCCACGTTCGGGCCGTAGAGCGTGCCGTAACCGCCCTTGGCGTTAGTATCGACCAGCGCTCGGTAGTTGTTGTAGATGGCCAGGCGGCGCAGCTCGGTTGCTGTCGGCGCGGTGGCGTTGGCCACAGTGGGTGCCGTGGCCGACGCCAACCCGGACGCACCCAGCCCGGCCGTCAGCAGATCGTCGCTCACACCGTCGAAATGCGTGACCGTTACGGTGCCGACAAACGACGGTTTGACGTTACTCGGCGTCGGGTTGTTGTCATTGCTACCGCCGCAACTTGCCAAGCCGATCGCGCCGGACGCGGCCATCGTCACCAGCAGTGCGCCGCGCAATCGGCGGCCACTGTCCTTCCCTTGCATCGCTTTCATCGTGCCTCCCTGTTGTTGATGTTTCGCTTGAAGCATCCTTCTGCAACGAGACTGCTCACGTCGAGCTATGCGGCGATTTCGGTACGCTTGTCTTCGAGGTTGCGCACCAGCACCAGCGACTCGCCTTGCACCACGATCCGGCCGTCGGCGCCATGCACGTCGGCAGCAAGATTGACCAGTTCCTTGTCGGCACGCAGCCGCACGATGCGCACCGACGCGGTGAGCGGCTCGCCAACATGCGCGGCAGAACACAGGCGCAGCGCCTGCTTCATCCAGCCGGTCCCGCGCCCGGGCAAGCGCGTGCCGAGCAAGTCGGAAAACATGCCGCCCAGCAGTGGCAGCGGCACGAGCGCGCCGTCGAAGCCGCGCGAGCGTGCAAATGCGGTGTCGGTAAAGAACGGATTGCCGTCACCCGACAGCGCGGCGTACTCGTCAATGTCTGCCGTCGTAAAAGCGCGGGTTGTCCGCGCGGACTGACCCACGCGTAAGCGGTACAGCGCAGCATCGCCCGGAGGCTGCACGGCATCTGCGGCAAACATCGAAGCGCTCGCATCCGCCAACCCAGCGGCGGTTGCGTCGAGCAGCACGTGTGCCTGGCCGTGCGCCGTGACCTGCGCAGCGGGGTCGCTCAGCGCATCACCGGTGCGCGGCAGGCAGCGGACTTCGGTGTCGAGCGCGACGGCTCCCGGGCCCGGCGAGGGCTGCAGCGCCAGTGCTGCCACCACGCTGTCGGCGACAAACGTGGGGCGCGGAAACATCAACGTCTGCGTGATTGGCAACACGGGCTGCGCAAAGCTGCGCGTGATCTGTGCACCCAACAGCGAGAACAGGAACATGCCGTGCGCAACGGTCGCACCAAAGTGGGTGGTCTTGGCGAACGCGGGATCGCAATGGATCGGATTGTCGTCGTGCGAGAGCGCGGCAAAGCGGTTGAAGTCCAACTGCGTGAGCACGCGCACACTGGAGGGTGGCATGGATGACATTCCCGGATACGTTGAAGGCTCGCCGCCTCAATGCGCCGCGAACTGCGCACGCAGCTTGTGCTTTTCCACCTTGCCGGACGGCGTGCGTGGCAGCGCGTCGATAAAGCGCACGTGGTGCGGGACCTTGTAGCCTGCCAGCTGCGTCTTGCAGTGGGTGATGACGCTGTCTGCATCGAGCGAGGCGCCGGCGCGCACCACCACCATCGCTACCCCAACCTCGCCCCAACGCGTGTCCGGCGCGCCAATGACTGCGGCCTCGGCAATCGCAGGAAGCTGGAACAGCACGTTCTCCACTTCGGCGGGGTACACGTTCTCGCCGCCAGAGATGAACATGTCCTTCGCGCGATCGACGATGTAGTAATCGCCATCGCTGTCGGTGTAGGCGATGTCGCCGGAGTGCAGCCAGCCATCCCGGATGGCTGCGGCGGTGGCTTCGGGCATGTTCCAGTAGCCGGGGGTGATGCCTGGGCCCTTGATCAGCAACTCGCCTCGCTCACCGGGGGCAACGTCATGGCCCAATGGGTCGACCACACGCGTAAGCATCGAGCCGACCGGCTTGCCGATGGTGCCGATCTTGCGGCGCGCCGTGGCTTCATCGCAAACGAACACGGTGGGGCCGGTTTCTGTCATGCCAAAGCCGAAGCAGATGGTCACGCCCTTATCCAGGTACGCCTGCAGCAGCGGTTGCGGCACCGGCGAGCCACCGGCAGCCATACTGCGGACGGTTGAAAAATCCGCCCCCGCAAAACCGGGATGCTGGCTCAGGAACAAGTACACCGATGGCACGGCGAAGAACATCGTGATGCCCTCGCCCGATCGGCGGTCGAGCTTGTCGAGCGATACCTGCGCATCGAATTGCCGAAGGATGTGCACCGTGCCGCCCGCGTGCAGCACGGGATTGGCGTACAGGTTCAGCCCGCCCGTATGAAAAAACGGCAGCACGTTGAGGAACACGTCATCGCGCGTGATCTTGTTGGCGAGCATGGCATTGACGGCGTTGAAGAACACCATGCCATAGGTCTGGATCACGCCCTTGGGGCGGCCGGTCGTGCCGGAGGTGTAGAGCAGGTGCCAGACGTCGTGCTCGTCGCGGCATGGCATGTCGATGACGTTGCCGGATGCGCCGGCCAGCGCAGTCTCGAATTCGATCCAACCCCTCGGGACGTCGATGGGCTGCCCATCTGTGAGATACAGCACACGCACGGGCAGCGCGCGCTGCAAGTCTGCGGCCACGTCGACGAAACCGTCGCCTGCTACAAGCACGTCCGGCGTGCAGTCCTGCAGGATCGGCAGCAGCTCCGGCACCGGCAGGCGCCAGTTCAGGCACACCATCACCATGCCGGCTTTCGCGCAGCCGTACAGCATCTCGAAATACGCGGCGCTGTTGTGTGCCAGCACAGCCACCCGCGCACCGGGCGCCAGCTTCAGCTGCTGTATCAGTACCTCGGCAAACCGGCTCGCCCGTTCGTCGAACTGTCGATAGGTCACGCAGCGGCCAGCGTCGACGTCCACCAACGCCACCTTGTCGGGCGTGTGCTGGGCGTTCTTGTGCAGCCAATCGACGACGACCATATCGGGGGCTCCGTTATGACGCGATCTCGAGTGTGTCGTGGCGGCTCGAGTGACCACGCAGCCGCCCCACCACGCCCTGCGGAAAGTAGTACACGCTCAGGATGAACAGCAGGCCGAGCCACAGCAGCCAGCGATCCGGATGCAGCAGGTTCGATAGCAGCGGCACGGCTGCGGTCGCATCGCTGGCCAGCTTCATCACGTCCTGCAGATAGGTCTGCGCGAGCAGAAACAGCGTCGTGCCGATGACCGCGCCGTACAGCGTGCCCATGCCGCCAATCACCACGATCAGCAGGATGTCGACCATGATCTCGAACGACAGCGAGGTATCGGGCCCGTTGTAGCGCAGCCAGAGCGCCATCAGCACACCAGCCAGCGTCGCAAATACGGCGGACAGTACGGTCGACACAGTGCGGTAGACCACGGTGCGATAGCCGATGGCCTCGGCGCGGAAGTCGTTCTCGCGAATGGCCTGCAGCACACGCCCGAACGGCGAATTCACCAGTCGCAGCAGCATCAGGAACAGCACCACCGCGCACACCAGCACGAAGTAGTACGACAGCAACTTGCCGTTGAGCGGCACGCCAAACCATTCGGCGTCGCCCAATGAGAAGCCCGGCGTGAACACTTCGGGCACCTTGAAGGTCAGACCGTCCTCACCCCCCGTCCAGTCGGAGAGTTGCGAGACCAGCGTGGCAAACGCCGTGGCCACCGCCAGCGTAATCATGGCAAAGAAGATTGCCCGCACACGCAGCGAGAACAGCCCGATCACAAAAGCCAGCACCGCCGACACCACCACCGCGCCCAGCGTGCCCACTGCCAGCGCGCTCCACCCCGGCGCCATGTTGGACATGGCAATCGCCACACCATACCCGCCGATGCCGAAGAACATCGTGTGTGCGAACGAGACCACCCCGGTATAGCCGAGCAGCAAGTCGTAGCTGGCAACCAGCACGACGAAGATGCAGATCTTGGCTGCCATGTTGAGCGCCCTCGCGCCCGGAAACACAAACGGCGCGCACAGCAGCGCCAGCAGGATGACAGCCAGCAACGCGGTCAGCACGCGGCTGCGGGGCAAATCACCAGAAAGTATTCGGATCATGGTGCCACCCTCCTCAACGCTTGGCCACCGGATACAGCCCCTGCGGCCGCCACAGCAGGATCAGCATCATCAGCAGGATGTTCGAGAACAGCGCCACCTTCGGGAACAGGAACCCCGTGTAGTTGGCCATCAGCCCCACCAGCACCGCGCCGATGAAACAACCGGTGGTCGACCCCAGCCCGCCGATGATGATGACGATGAAGATCAACACATTGACCTGCGCGCCAATCGCCGCCGTGATGTTCTGCTGATACAGCCCCCACAGCACACCGCCCAGGCCCGCCAGCGCCGCCCCCACCACAAACACGCCAATGAACAGCCGGCGGATACGGTAGCCGAGCGACTCCACCATCTCGCGGTTTTCCACCCCGGCGCGGATCAGCAAGCCGACACGCGTGCGGTTGAGCACCAGCAACATCGCCACGAAGATCACCAGCCCCAGCACCACTGCGATGAGACGGAACTTCTCAATGGCCGCATCGCCCAGCAGCACGGCACCACGGAAGGTTGCGGGCACCTGCAGGGCGATCGTCTCGGGGCCCCAGATGGCCTTGATGAGCTGCTCGGCGACGATCATGCCGCCCATGGTGATGAGGATCTGCTTGAGGTGCTGGCCATAGACTGGGCGCACCACTACGCGTTCGAAGAACAGGCCGACCGCGCCAGCAGCCACCACGGCCGCCGCAATGGCCAATGCAAACACACCCAGGTTGAGCAGGAGGCTGTCGGCCTCCACCCACGCCTGCATCGGCAACAGCACCGAGGCGGCCACATACGCGCCCAGCGCAATGAACGCGCCGTGCCCGAAATTGAGTACATCCATCAGGCCAAACACGAGCGTCAGGCCCGACGACACCACGAAGACGATCATGCCCATCGCCAGCCCGGCCACCGTGAGCGTGAGCCATGTCGACGTACTGCCCACCATCGGTAGCGCCGCTAACATCAGCAGTGGCACCAGTACCAGTGGCATCCAGTCGAGCCGGACCTTGGGCAGGTTGGCCGGCGCGGCGGCAGTGCTCGGCAAGGCAGTGGAAGTCGTCATCGGTGTCGGCTCCGCAGAGCGCTGTGGTTCCATGGCAAGGCCGCTCATTGATGCGCCGCCAGTGACAGGCCGAGCAGCCGCTGCTGCAGCGCCTCGTCTTCAGCCAGTGCGGCCATGCGGCCGGCGTGCACGATCTTGCCGTTGTCCATCACGGCCACCGTGTCACCCACTGACTTCGCCATGTGAAAGTTCTGTTCCACCAGCAGGATGGAAACATCGGTCTGCTTCAGCTCTCTGAACACGGCGATCATGTTCTGGATGATGGCCGGCGCCAGCCCCTTGGTGGGCTCGTCAACGATCAGCAGCTTGCGCGGCTCGATGATGGCGCGCGCCACCGACAGCATCTGCTTCTGCCCGCCGGACAGCACGCCCGCGCGCTGGTGCCAGAAAATCTTGAGCGCCGGAAACATGCGAAAAACCCACTCGAGCCGTTGTGCGTCGACAGGGCCGCCGCGCGCGGCCAGGCGCATGTTTTCAGCGACGGTCAGATCGGCAAACACGCCCATGTTCTCCGGCACATACGCAATGCCAAGCTGGGCAATGGCAGGCGTGTGCCGCTTCGTGATGTCCACCCCATCGAATTCAAGCTTGCCCGCGCTGGCCTGCCACAAACCCATGATGGTGCGCAGCGTGGTGGTCTTGCCCGCGCCGTTACGGCCGAGCAGCATCGTCACGCCGCCGCGCGGCACCTCAAGATTCACGCCGTGCAAGATGTGATACGGCCCGATATGGGTCTGCACGTCAGCCAGGTGCAAGACCGGTTGGCGCTGGGTATCAGCCATGGGCCACCTCCGTCATGGCTTCCGTTATCACTTCGGCCGTACCCAGATACGCCTGCTGCACGATGGGCGATGCAATCACCTCGGCCGGGTCGCCATCGGCCATCAGCGTACCGTTGTGCAGCACGATGATGCGGTCGGCCAATGAGCGCACCACATCCATCTTGTGTTCCACCAGCAGCACGGTCTTGCTCTTGTCCTGCTTGATCTCGTGGATCAGATCGAGAATCACCGGCACTTCGTCCACGCTCATCCCTGCAGTCGGCTCGTCGAACATGAAGATGCGCGGCTTGAGCGCGAGCAGGATGGCCACCTCCAGTTTGCGCTGGTCCCCATGCGACAGCGAGGCCACCGGCTGATTGCGCTTGTCGGTCAAGGCCACGCGCTCCAGGCAGGCCAGCGCTTCTTCGCGAATGGCGCGGTGGCTGCTCCACACCGAGAACAGATCCAGCCCGCGATGCTGATGCGCCTGGACGGCCAGCCGCACGTTCTCCAGCACCGGCAGGTTCGGGAACAGGCTCGTGAGCTGGAATGCGCGGCCGATACCGCGACACGTCTTGGCCGATACGGGCATGCGCGTCACGTCCTCACCATTGAGCAGGATCTGCCCTGCCGTGGGCGGCAACTGTCCGGAGATCAGGTTGAAGTACGTGGTCTTGCCCGCGCCGTTGGGGCCGACGATGCACGTCAGCTCGCCCGGCTGGAACGCGCACGACACCGCGCTGACGGCCACATGACCGCCAAAGCGGATCGTCAGCCCACGCGTCTCCAGCGCGGGCGTGGGGTTGGCATGTTCGCGCATCAGCGGCGATTGCGGATCGGCACGTTCATCTCTTCGGGCTTGATCTCCCGCACCAGCTCGGGCACGCCCCACGCAAATGCCGGGTCCACCTTGATCTTGAAGTGGTACATCGACTGCATGGCCTGATGGTCTTCCTTGCGGAAGGTCATCTTGCCCTTGGGCGTGTCGAACGACATGCCCTCCATGGTGGAGATCAGCTTTTCGGTATTGGTGTCACCGCCCGTCTTCTTGAGCGCCTCTACCAATGCAATGCCGGCTGCCATGCCACCCGCCGTAAAGAAGTCGGGCGGAGTCTTGAACTTGGCGTAGTGCGTCGACACCAGCCACTCGTTGACCTTGTTCTTGGGAATGCCGAAGTAGTAGTACGTCGCGCCTTCCATGCCCGGCAGGTTCTTGTAGGCCGTCATGGCGGGCAGGATATTGCCGCCGCTGGCGATCTCGATGCCGTAGCGCTTCGGGTCCAGGTCGGCAATCTTGAACGGGTTGCCCGCACCAGCCCAGATGATGAAGATGATCTTGCGGCCCGGCTTGTCCTTGAGCGAATCGAACAAGCGCTGTGCGCCGGCGGTGAAGTCGGTGGTGTTGGTCGGCAGGTATTCCTCATGTACGACCTTGGCGTTCTTGAGGGCGCCCTTGAACGCCTTCACGCCATCGCGGCCGAAGGCGTAATCCTGTGCCAGCGTGGCGATCTGCACGCCCGGCTTGTCCAGCGCCACCGCGTTGGCAATCGCGTCCTGCGACGAGTTGCGGCCCGTGCGGAAGATGTAGCGGTTCCACTTGTCGCCGGTAATCGAATCGGCCACGGCCGGCTCCACCAGCAAGACCTTCTTGTACTCCTCTGCGACCGGCAGCATGGCCAGCGCCGTACCGGAAGAGGTGGGGCCGACGGCAATGTCGGCGCGATCGTCACTGTACGCAGCCGCCAACTGGGCCTTGGCCACGTCGGGCTTGCCCTGGGTGTCCTTCTCTACCACGACCAGCTTGTTACCGTTCACGGTCATCGTGCCGCCGGTGGCGTACTCCAACCCCATCATCAGGCCGGTCTGCGTCTGCTTGGCGTAGGCCTCCAGCGCGCCGGTCTTGTCATAGACGTGGGCAATCTTGATGTCTTTAGCCAATGCGCCGGCAGCTGCCAGCAGGCCGACTGCGAGTGCCAGTACACGGATGGCCGTGCGATTGCGTTGCATCGTTGTCTCCTTCCTTGAGTGGTTCGGCCCCGCTGCATTCTGGGTGGCGGTGGCCGTCTTTCGTTTACGTCGTCATCGCGCCGCGAGCCCGTGCGTGATCAAGTCGTGCGCGGCTGCAACCACCTTGTCCATTGATGCAGGCTTTTCCCACAACGCGTATTGCATGCCGAGAAAATTGCTGATGCCGATCAGGCACCAGGCACGGACCTCGGAGTCACCCGGCGCAAGCTCGCCCTGCGCCACCGCGTCGTCAAGGCGATGCTTGTACAGATCAGCAAACACCTGGAAGTAGCCGCGATAAATGCTCTCATCCACCGAATACGAATCCAGCACGATGCGGTACAGATTCTTATGGCGAGAGACGAATGACAGAAACGCCTTCAGGCCCAGTTGTTCCGCTTCCATCTGTGACGTGGCCGCAGCAACATGCTTGCGCAGGTGCGTGCGCACCAGTTGCAGCATGTGCGCCACCAGCGCACGAAACACGTCTTCCTTGTCCTTG
Organism: Ralstonia sp. RRA; assembly: GCF_037023145.1. Taxonomy (NCBI): domain Bacteria; kingdom Pseudomonadati; phylum Pseudomonadota; class Betaproteobacteria; order Burkholderiales; family Burkholderiaceae; genus Ralstonia; species Ralstonia sp. RRA. Next base: position 1,735,456 of record NZ_CP146092.1, read on the forward strand.
AAGTACAGGTAGAACGTGCCCATGGCGACATCGGCCTCCTGCGTGATCTCGGAGATCGATGCGGTGTAGTAGCCCTTCTCGCCAAACACCTTTTCGGACGCGCGCAGCAATGCCTCGCGCGTCTTTTGGCCGCGTGCGGTCTTGGGTTGCGTTACGTCGGCTTCTACTTGGGACATCCCTACCTCGCTGCACGGGCATCACCACGAAACTGCGCCCGCAAAACATGATGACTGATTCATGTTTCATGATATAAACGCCAGAATCCGGATGTCAATAGATGACTTTCCCGCACGGCAACGCCGAACCCTGTCCTTTTCGAGGAACTGCCGGTGAATGTTCTGCCCTCGGTGCTCGCTTGCGGCACTCCGCCTGCCTTCGTAGAACACGCCGCTTGCGCGGGACTCCCTGGCTGGCGTGAGGCTGGCAGCGGACGACCAGTGCTGTTGCTGCATGGCTGGTCCGTATCAGGCGAGACGTTTGACGGGCAGCGCGCGCTGACAACGCAGGGCTACCGCCTCATCGCGCCAGACCATGCGGGCCACGGCTTGTCTGCAGCACTACGGCCTTCTGGCGCAACCATCGCCGGGCTTGCGATGGATGTGGCGGCGTTGATACGCCATCTCTCACTCGACGACGTGATTGTGATCGGCTGGTCGATGGGAGCCATGGTTGCGTGGGAGTTGATGCGCAGCCAACCCGATTTGCCCATCACCATGATCGGCAGCATCGACATGACGCCAAAGCTCGTCACCAGCCCGGATTGGCCACATGGACTGCACGGCCGCTATGACATGCTGCAAGCCAAGCAGATGACCGACCGGATTCAGCAACGTTGGGAAGGTTTGCACGCGCCTGTGGCCGCGGGCCTATGGGCGAAGGGAGCGCAACCAACGCTAGAGCAGTCATGCAACGTGATACGCATGATGCGCCAGTGCGCGCCGCACACCCTCGCTGCACTCTGGGAAGATATGGCCAAACAGGACTTCCGCGTGGTGTTGCAAGAGGCACGCTGGCCCCTGTTTCACGTGTACGGCCAGCACAGCCGCCTCTATACATCGTCCGTATCACGCGCCACGCAGGCACTGCATCCCGCAGCGCGGTTGGCGACGATTTCCGGTGCTGGACACGCGCCCCATCTGGAACATCCGGATCGCACCAACGCAGCGCTGCTGCAAATGCTACTCGCCGTGGATCACAGGAACGGCTCGACAGTGATGTAGACAGAATGCGGCCATGCCTGAAAGAGGCCAGCACCCGCACACCCGCAGTGATACCAAAGGCTCAGCGCGCCAAGGCTTGTGACACCCAGCCTCAACAGACCATTGCTAGATTTTGCACGGTCCATGGAGCTAAATTGAGGGGGCCCGACGGACATGTTGCCCTTTTTATTGGCACCGCGACCCTTTATCAATCAAAGGGTTATAAGCCTCCTTTTCAACGGACTTCTTTTTTCCGGATCACTGCGCGCACAGAACGCTCAATGCCGCTCAGCAACGGAACGCCAGCGGCGCGGTATCGCCCCGGTCAATCTCGCGCATGAAGAGCAATCGTCACCCGCGTGGGAGCAGGTACTGGGTCTGGACAGCGGCAGGGCGTTGACACCACGTCAACGCTTGGCCCTCGCCTGCACCTTGTGGCCGCTCTCCGCCGTCATGTACTCGGCAGCATCCGCCAGACGGCGGCGCATGCCTTCGGGCGCAGCGGGGCCTGAGGCAATGACAAAGCGCTCGAAGTCCAGCGGCTTGCCACTTTTGGCGTCAACAAGCAGAGGCTCCGCGCGCTTTCGTGTTTCTCTGTCCACAAGCTGGGCACTGATACCTTCGGGCGCAAAATGCTTATTCCCCCACGCCAGCAAGGACAGCAGAACAGGCTGGAAATCGTGGCCGCATTCGGTCAATACGTATTCGAAACGCGGCGGTTTCTCCGAATACTGGCGACGCTCCAGCAGCCCCTCTTCGACCAGCCCATTGAGGCGACGTGTCAGCATGTTCGGTGCGATATCCAGATTCTTCTGGAACGTATCGAAGCGCGTCGCCCCATAAAACGCTTCGCGCAGGATCAGAATGCTCCACCACTCGCCTACCCGCTCCAGGCTGCGTGCGATCGGGCATGGCATGTCGCGGAAGGTCTTTCTCTGCATGGCGTACTCTCTGGGTAGGTAACTATCGTTATGCTAGCCGAATAGAGACAACTCAAGTCATCAAAGGGTTTCAATCGCCAGCGCGATGCCTTGCCCACCGCCAATGCAGAGGGTCACGATGCCGCGTTGAATCCCGTCTGCGCGCATCGAATACAGAAGCCGCGTTGTCAAAACGGCTCCGGTCGCGCCGATGGGGTGACCATGTGCGATGGCTCCGCCGTCCACATTGATGATGTCCTGCGGCAACCCGAGTTCGGCAGCCACCGCCAGCGGAACGGCCGCGAACGCCTCATTGATTTCGATGCGCTCGACGTCACCCAGCGTCCACTGCGCACGCTGCAATGCCTGGCGTACCGCGGGCACGGGCCCCAGGCCAAACAGGCCCGGCTCGACGGCGCCCACACCATAAGCCGTCAGCCGCGCCATCGGTACCAAGCCATGGCGCTCGGCAAATGCACGTTCTGCCACCAGCACGGCTGCCGCACCACTGTTGATGCCCGGCGCATTGCCAGCGGTGATGGTGCCGTCCTTGCGAAATGCCGGCTTCAAGCGAGCGAGCCCTTCAAGCGTGGTGTCGGGCCGATTCGCCTCATCGATCTTGAATGCAGCCGAACCATTCTTCACCTTCACCGGCACCTCAACGATCTGCTCTACAAACCGCCCTTGTTGCTGCGCGCGGGCAAAGCGGCTTTGCGATCGTTCTGCCCAACGATCCTGCTCTTCTCGGCTCAGCTTGTAGCGGGTGACCAGGTCTTCCGTATGCCAACCGGAATGCTCTGCGGAGAATGCATCCAGCAAGCCGTCCAGCAGCACGCTGTCGTGGAGTGCGGCGTCCCCCATCCGATTGCCCCAACGACCGGATGGCAACAGGTAGGGCGCACGGTCCATGTTCTCCATGCCCCCGGCGATGGCCGCATCAAGGTAGCCGAGCCTGATTTCATCAGCGGCTGTCGCGATGGCCTGAGCACCGGATCCGCACACCCGATTGACGGTCATGGCGGGTACCGATACCGGCAAGCCCGCTCCGATGGCGGCCTGGCGCGCCGGATTCATCTTGTTGCCGGCTTGGATGACGTTACCGAATACGACACTGCCGATCAGGCCGGCATCAACACCTGAACGCCGCAACGATTCAGCGATCACCACAGCGCCCAGGTCTACCGCCGCCGTGCCTTTCAGTGCGCCATTGAATGCGCCGATGGCCGTACGGACCGGATGGCACAACACAACTTCTCTCGTGTTCATGATTTCTGTCCTCCTAGCTGAAGCCGTAAGAATTGCGTTTGGATGAACCCAGGTTCGCCCCACCGTCGATACATGAACGGGTCATGGTGAAAGCACCTCGGATTTCGATGGAATGGCGTCGACTTCCAGCAAGGCAATCGCCCGCTCCATCAAGCCTCCGAGGACCATCATTCGTCGGCGCCCCAAAGCCGTGGTCAGCACCGGCGGCAGGCCAGCCGTTCTGGATTCGATCGTTTGGTAAAGCGCGAAGCCCGCATCGCTGAGTTGCAGCAGCGCGTTGCGTCGGTCTTGAGAAGCCCTGTCGGTCATGACCAGCTTTCGAAGCCTGAGTTGGTGGATGACACGCGACAGCGAACCCGCGTCATAACCGAGCAACCGCGAGAAATGCGTCAGCGTCCCACCCTCGTTCTGCGCCAGTCCCGACAGAACCAGCCATTGCGGCACGCTCAGGCTTTCTCTTTCCAGTTCAAGCTCCTGCGTGCGCCACAAGGCTTTCTTCAAGCGATTCGTCAAGAGCAATATCTCGCGGTCTGCATGCGACGGTGTCGTCTGCACCGACGGATTGCGCCATGTCGTCGATTCGATCGTCATCATGATCTCCAGTGCGCTTGCAGCGCCTTGCCGGCACGGTCATCGCAACCGGCGGCCTGCTGGATCAAGACCATCCGCCACCAAGTGAACGGAAGGCGGCCACCGCGGCGCGGGCATTGTCGGTACGCACACGTGCTTGCTGATCGCGAGCAGCCAGTAACTGGCGATCCTGTTCCAGCACTTCATATAGGCTGACCGCCCCGCCCTTGTATGCCTCTTCAGAGGCGTTGCGAGCGCGTGCATGTGCGTCGATCTCGGTAGCGAGCTCGCGGCTTTGTACATCCAGCTGGGCGAGTGAGATCAACGCGTCTTCGACATCCTGGGTAGCGCGCAGCATGGACTTGCGATAGTCGGCCAAAGCTTCTGCGTAGGCTCCCTTGGCGTGCGCCACTTCGGCATCCACGCGCCCGAAGTCAAATAGCCTCCAACGCAAACCAGCCAAGCCTGTCGGCTGGAAGGCCTGTGCGGTGAACAGCTTGCCGGCGGACAAACTTTCGAAGCCGAGCAACGCGGAGAGCGACCACTTCGGGTAGTACTCAGCGGTCGCGACGCCGATTCTGGCGTTAGACGCGGCGAGCTTGCGCTCCGCGGCAATCACGTCTGGGCGACGCTGCAGCAGATTGGCTGGCCCCTGCGCCAAAGCAATCTGCGGGACAACGATGGAATTGGCGGGTTGATCAAGCTCGGCAGCGTACGTCCCCGGCTGGGCCCCCATCAGTACGTCGAGCCGGTTGAGCTGGGTTTCCAATTCGATCTGGAGCGGCGGGATGGTTACGCGCGTCTGGGCCAGTTGGGCCTCCGCCTCCGCTCGTTCACGTTCCGCGCCAATGCCATCTGCAAGGCGCAGACGGACCAATTCAAGAAGTTGCCGGCTGGTGGTTTCCTGCTGGCGTGCAATCGCGATCCTGTCCTGAGCGCCACGCACACGGAAATAGGCATCCGCAGCCTCGGCGGCAACCAGGATCCGCACGCCAACGTGGCCGGCTTCCGCCGCCTCCAGTTCCGCATCGGCAGCTTCTGCACCGCGCCTCAGTCCGCCGGCAATGTCGATCTCCCAACTTGCACTGCCCCCTACCGAATACGACGTCTTATCTCGGTCGTATCCCGGCAGCGCGCTTGCAAGACGGCCCAGCGCGCTTTGCGTGGACTGGCGCTGCTTGCTTACGTTGGCACCCACGCTGCCTTCGGGCAGCAACTGTGCCCCCGCGTGCGCTGCGGCGGCGCGTGCCTGGTCGACCCGTGCAATCGAGGCGGCGAGGTCGAGGTTCTGATCCAGAGCACGCTGGATGATCCTCGTGAGCGCCGGATCCTTGAAGCCATCCCACCACGTATCGAGCGAAATCGGTTGCCGCGAAGCGTTCAACGTTTCCAGCGCCGCGGCATGTGGATAAGCAACCGGCATCGCACTCTCCGGCTTGCGGTAATCCGGCCCCGCCGCGCAGGCGGCAAGACCGCTCGCAATGAACACCAGCGCCGCGAAAGAAACGGCACGCCGAGCGATAACGCGCGTGCCCCAGGTTGGAAACGATTCCTGATCCATGACGAGTCCTTTCGATGAAAGTGGCATCGCGCTTATTTACTTGCATGATGATAGTTACTACTCTAGACTAACTTTCATCGTGATAGCAACTTGTTTTTGGCTGGGACCGCCATATGCACCGGACATCACACAAAGGAACGCTTTGCCCCATCGCACGAGGCATGGGACACGTTGGTGACAGTTGGACCGTGCTGATCCTGAGAGAGGCCTTCTACGGCACAACGCGCTTTGACGACTTCCAAAAGCGGCTGGGCATTGCGCCCAACATGCTGGCTCAGCGTTTGCATAGGCTCGTGCACGACGGCATGCTCGCCCGCCGCCAATACAACAATCACCCGCCGCGCTCCGAATACATCCTCACCGACCTCGGTCGTGAATTCCGGCCTGTCCTGCTGATGCTGATTGCGTGGGGCAACCAGCATTTCTCGCCGGAGGGCGCGATGGTCCAACTCGTGGAGCGCGCATCCGGACGCGTTGTTCAGCCCCTCGTCGTCGATGCGCTCACCCGCGAGCCCATCACCATTGACGACCACCGTCTCGCACCCGGACCAGCCGCCAGCGAAGCACTCCGCATTCAGCTTGAACGGCATTCGGAAGATGCCCACCCAACCGAACTCGCCCTAACCGAACTCGCCCTTTCGGCGACCGAAGACCTTTGACTCAGGAGAGATGTCATGACCAGCACCGCAACCGCCGAACGCGTCACGTCCGAGCCCCCGGCCGTCAAACCGAAGCGCGCCAGGAAACCACTGCTCATCCGCGGAGGCATTGCCCTAGCGGCGCTTGTCGCTCTGGGTTATGGCTATCACTGGTGGACCGATGCGCGATTCGTCCAGAGCACTGACGACGCCTATGTGGGCGGCGACGTGACGTTGATCGCAGCGAAAGTACCCGGCTATATCACCGAGGTTGCCGTGACCGACAACCAGCAAGTCCATGCCGGCGATGTGTTGGTACGCATCGACAACCGCGACTATCGCGCCGCACTGGCGAAGGCAGAGGGGGCCGTGGCGGCCCAGCAGGCACTGCTCGCCAATCTGGACGCGCGCCAGAATCTGCAGCTAGCAACGATTGCGGAAGCCAAGGCTGCCGCAGCGGCGGTCAACGCAGATACGGTGCGAGCCCGCGACGATCAAGTGCGTTACGCCAACCTGGTCGCCAAATCGGCCGTGTCGATCCAGAGTTCGCAGAAGGCCGATGCTGACTACAAGCAATCGGTGGCCAATGGTGAAAGGGCCAAGGCTGGTGTGCTGGCTGCCGAGCGCCAACTGGACGTCATTGCCACGCAAAAACAGCAAGCCCAGGCCGCGCTGGCCCAGGCCATTGCCGAGCGGGATCTCGCCAGCATCAACCTCGGCCACACGGAACTCGTCGCTCCGGTTGACGGCACCATTGGGAACCGGCGGGCACGCGTTGGCGCATTTGCCGCAGGTGGCGGTCAACTGCTGTCGATCGTGCCCTCCAAAGGCCTCTGGATCGACGCGAACTTCAAGGAAGGCCAACTGGCAAAAATGAAGCCCGGGATGCGGGCCACCATCGTCGCCGACGTATTGCCGGGCAAGATCTTCCATGGTCGCGTTGACAGTCTTTCCCCCGCCACCGGCGCGCAGTTCAGCGTGCTGCCGCCGGAAAACGCCACCGGCAACTTCACCAAGATTGTTCAGCGCGTGCCAGTCCGCATCGTCCTCGATGCGGAAGACGCCAAGCTCGGCGTTCTTCGCCCCGGCCTGTCCGTAGAAGCTGAAATCGATACGCATGCGGTTGAACAGGTGAAATCATGAGTGCCGCCGCAGCTACCGTCCCGGCCTCTACCGCCACGGGTGCGCCCCCGTCGGCCCTTGTGTTGCCCAGTGAATTGCCAATGTCGACCAAGGTCTTCGCGTTCGCGACGATGTGCGTGGGGATGTTCATTGCCCTGCTCGACATACAGATCGTTTCGGCATCGCTGCGTGACATTGGCGGCGGCCTCTCTGCCGGGGCCGACGAAACGGTTTGGGTGCAGACCGCCTATCTCATCGCAGAGATCATCGTCATCCCGCTGTCCGGCTGGCTGGCTCGGGTCATGTCAACGCGCTGGCTGTTTGCGGTGTCGGCGGCGGGCTTTACGGCTACGAGCCTGCTCTGCGGCATCGCGTGGAACATTCAGAGCATGATTGCGTTCCGGGCCGCGCAGGGCTTTCTGGGCGGCTCCATGATCCCGATGGTGTTCACCACGGCGTTCGCCTTTTTCGCAGGGCGCCAGCGTGTATTGGCTGCGGCAATCATCGGCGGACTCGCCTCCCTCGCTCCGACCCTTGGCCCCACCATCGGCGGCTGGATCACCGACAACTTCTCGTGGCACTGGTTGTTCTTCATCAACCTTGTGCCTGGAATCTTCATCACGATCGCGGTGCCGATGCTGGTGAAGGTGGATAAACCCGACTGGTCTCTGCTGCGTGGCGCTGACTATGTGGGCATGGTGCTCATGGCGCTATTTCTCGGCTGCCTGGAGTACACGCTGGAAGAAGGCCCACGCTGGGATTGGTTTGGCGACGACACCATCCTGGCGACGGCATGGATTTCAGGCCTCGCAGGGATCGCTTTCCTCTGGCGATCGCTCACCTATGCCAATCCGGTCGTCGATCTGCACGCGCTCAAAGACCGCAATTTCGCCCTGGGATGCTTCTTCTCCTTCGTTACCGGCATCGGCATCTTTGCAACGATCTACCTGACGCCCCTCTTTCTGGGCCAGGTGCGCGGCTTGAGCGCCTTGCAAATCGGGCTTGCGATCTTTTCGACGGGCCTGTTCCAGGTGGCATCCATTCCGCTCTATGCGTTCCTGGCAAACCGCGTGGATTTGCGTTGGCTGCTGATGATTGGGCTCAGCCTGTTTGCCGTTTCGATGTGGAATTTCGCGCCAATCACGCATGACTGGGGGGCCGCTGAGCTCATGCTGCCTCAAGCGTTGCGCGGCATGGCGCAGCAATTCGCCGTCGCCCCGACCGTCACGCTCACGTTGGGCAGCTTGCCGCCCGCCAAATTGAAGCTCGCCTCAGGGCTGTTCAATCTGATGCGCAACCTCGGTGGCGCCATCGGTATCGCGGCTTGCGCCACGATCCTCAATGACCGCACCAACCTGCACTTCCTGCGCCTGGCCGAGCACCTGAATATTCGCAACGAGTCGATGGCTTCGCTGCTGCAGACAATCAGCGCCAACGCGGTCGCACTTGGCAATGACATGAGTGGCGCCGATGCCGCAGCCCTCAAGCAATTGTCGGCATTGGTCATGCGAGAGGCGCACACGCTGACCTTCTCCGACGCATTCCTTGTGATTCTCGTCTGCTTCGCCATTGCCACCCCGATGGTATTGCTGATGCGCAAGGTAGCGCCGCCCGCCGCACCTTCGGCTGACGCTCACTGAAGCTGGACGACACCTGTTCTCGCACGACCACGCATTGGAGCCGCATAACATGGTCCGCCTTGCCGCAACGAACGCGTTTGTCCGGGTGGTCGAAGCCCGGACATGGGGCAATGGTGCGTCATCACGTGGCTACGTCATGCACGATGGTTCCGGCCGCGAGCGTATTCATAGCGCCGATCTCGAAATCCATGAGGATTCGGCTGCGCTCCGGCGACATCACGACGGCCAGGTACTGAACGGGCCGCTTCTGCTCGTCATAGATCAATCGGTTGATGCGCATGAGCGGCTGCCCCGGCGGCACCTGGAGCAATCGGGCCTGTAGCGGCGACGCGGCGATGGCTGTGTATTCCTGCACCACGCGGTCGAACCGAACACCGCGCTGCATTAGCAACTCAAAGAGCGGTTGCGCTTCCAGGTCAGCCTGATTGACTTCGCCTATATAGGCCTCCGGCACCCAGGCTTCCGTAATCATCACGGGCACCGCAGCCTTTCGCCGCAAACGCGTGACATGCAACAGGCGCGAATCGTCATCGACGTTCAGAAGTTGCGCGATGTCGCCGCCCGCCACGGGGTGCTCCAGGCTGAGCACTTCCACCTGGGTATCGCCAGAAATCTGACGCAGTGATTCGATGAACCCCAGCGTTGCCATCGGGCGCATTGCGGGTAGCTCAAGCCGGACGAACGTGCCTTTCCCCTGCCGCTTTTCCACCAGCCCTTCGGCTTCCAGATCGGCCAACGCGCGCCGCACTGTGATGCGCGATACGTCAAACAGCGCGCACAGCTCTTCTTCCTTCGGAAGCATCGTTCCCGAGCGGTACTGACCGCGGACGATCTGATCACGCAGCACGGTGAACATCTGGCGATGCAAAGACGTGCCCGGGCTACGTTTCAGTGCAGTTGAATTCACATTTGAGGTCATCTTTAGCGCATCTCCCTTGACGGCGGGAGCTTAGCCGAACTTTTCCTTGCGGTGTTATGTGTATCACATCATAATGACATGACAACATAAACTGTGGTGACGGCCCGACCCGGATAGCCACATCGATACACGGAGACACCATGACCCATCAGACGCTGTCGGCAATGCGGGAGACGCAGGTCTCCAGCGCCCGCCTCACTGCCGGCGAGTTGGCCGCACGCATCGACCGCCTTCCGGCGACGCGCAGCATCTGGAGCTTGGTGTTGTTGTTGTCGTTGGGTGCCTACTTTGAGTTCTACGAACTCTTCTCCACGGCCTATGTGCTGCCAGGGATCATCAAGAGCGGCGTGCTGAGCGCCACCACCGAGGGGTTCTTTGCCTTCAACGGCGCAGCGAGCTATATCGCGGCGACATTTCTTGGCTTGTTGATCGGCGTGCTGGCCTTCGGCTCCGTCGCTGACCGGCTCGGGCGACGTTCCGTGTTCACGGTCGCGCTGCTCTGGTACTCGGTGTCGGCCGTGTGCATGGCGTTCCAGCACGATGCGGTGGGGCTCAACTTCTGGCGACTGATGACCGGCATTGGTCTTGGCGTCGAACTCGTCACGATCGATGCCTACCTGAGTGAGCTGGTGCCCGCGCGCATCCGCGGCCGGGCATTTGCGGTGAGCACGGTGATCTCCTATCTCGCGGTGCCTTCCGTTGCACTGGTCGCCTGGTTGCTCGTGCCACGCTCGGTATTTGGCCTGGAAGGCTGGCGCGTTGTGATCCTGCTTGGCGGCGCAGGAGCATTGCTGGTTTGGCTGCTGCGCCTGGGGCTGCCGGAAAGCCCGCGCTGGTTGGCCAGTCATGGCCAATTGGAGCAAGCAACCGCCGTGGTGGAACGCATGGAAGCAAAAGCGCTTCAACAGAGCGGCCGCTCCTTGCCGATTCCTCAGCCACCCCGTGCGGTTGCGGTGGGCGAGCGAGCCTCCTTCCGCGAGATCTGGCAAACACCGTACCGACGCCGAACCGTGATGCTGGTCATCTTCCACGCCGCCCAGGCGATTGGCCTCTATGGCTTTTCCAACTGGATGCCGACCTTCCTGGTGCACCGCGGCGTGGGGCTGTCATCGAGTCTGGAATACGGGCTGATGGTCTCGTTTGTGGCGCCGCTCGGCCCGCTGCTGGCGGTGAGCTTTGCCGACCGTGTCGAGCGCAAGTGGCTGATTGTGGCCGCAGCGTTGGTGATGTCCGCCGCCGGCGTGATGTTCATCAATCTCGACAGCGGGCTCGCCATTCTCATCACGGGTGCTTTGCTGACGCTCTGCGGAACCTTGATCTCGCTGGGTTTCCATGCGTACCAGGCCGAGTTGTACCCGACACGCAGCCGGGCAATGGCGATCGGCTTTGTCTACTCGATCAGCCGTGTCTCTGGCGCGTTGAGCGGGTTTCTCATCGCCGCCTGTCTGAAGTACGCCGGTGTGCCCGGTGCGGTCGGACTGATCGTCGGCTGCATGCTGATCGTCGCCTTGAGCATTGGCTTGCTCGGCCCCCGTACCGCAGGACGCTCCCTCGAAGACATCAGCCGGTAATGCGACCCGGCCCGACCATCTGCGCGGGCTTCCAGTGCCCGCCTTTCAAGAACCACGCCAGGAGTTATCCATGAACGCTGCAAACCAATTACGCCAACTGCTCGCTCGACCAGAGATCGTGGTCGCCCCAGGGGCCTACGATGGACTGACCGCACGCCTGATCCAGCAGGCAGGATTCGCTGCCGTCTACATGACCGGCGCCGGTACCGCCGCCGCGCGCGGGTTCCCCGACTTCGGCCTGCTCGGCATGAGTGAGATGGTCGACAACGCCGCCGTGATCGCGCGCTCGGCGGACATTCCCCTCATCGCCGATGCGGACACCGGCTATGGCAATGAACTGAATGTCACGCGCACCGTACGCGAGTTCGAAGCGCGCAACGTTGCAGCCATCCATCTGGAAGACCAGGTTTTCTCCAAGCGCTGCGGCCATCTGGATGGCAAGGAGATCGTCGAGCGCGATGAATACATCGCCAAGATCCGAGCGGCTGTCGCCGCGCGGCGCAATCCGGATTTCACGATCATCGCCCGCACCGACGCACGCGCCGTCGTCAGCCTCGACGAGGCCATCGAGCGCGCCAATCTGGCCATTGAAGCGGGCGCGGATATGGCGTTTGTCGAAGCGCCTCGCACGCTGGAGGAAGTCGCGGCCATTCCGCGCGAGGTGAAGGGTCCCTGCCTGCTCAACCTGGTGCCCGCGGGGCGCACGCCGCTGCTGCCGTTTGCCCAGGCGCAGGACTTGGGCTACCGCATGGTCATCCTTCCTGGCCTGCTGTTGAAGGCAACCATGGAAGCGGGTGATGCCGTTCTGCGAGATGTCCGGCAAACCGGCCAGATGCCACCGCTCAAGATCGACGCGAGCGTCGCTGAGTTCTTCCGCCGCTTTGGCTCGGACGAATGGAGCGCACTGCGGCAACGCTTCCAACAAAACCATCAAGGGTGAGCCATGGGACGTACGCTTTTCGACAAAGTATGGGATGCCCATGTCATCAAGGACCTGGGCGACGGATGGGCTCTGCTGCATATCGATCGGCACCTGCTGCACGATCTTTCGGGGGCACCCGCACTCGGCGAGCTGGCCAAGCGAACGCTGCCGCCGCATAGCCCGGAGCTGTGCTTTGCAACGCCGGACCACGTGGTCTCCAGCGCGCCGGGCCGCACCGAGAAGACCTACCCCCTCGGCGGCATGCTCTGGGCCGGCCTGAAGCAGGGAAGTCAGAACGGACACATTCGCCTGTTCGATCTGGGGCAGCCCGGCCAGGGCATCGTTCACGTTATGGCGCCCGAACTGGGGATCGCGCTGCCCGGCACCACGCTGGTGTGCGGTGATAGCCATACCTGCACCAACGGCGGCCTGGGTGCGCTGGCATTCGGTATCGGCTCGTCCGAGATCGTGCACGTGCTCGCTACCCAGACGTTGCGCCAGCAGAAGCCGCTACGCATGCGCGTGCGCGTGGAAGGAACTCTGCCGGTAGGCGTGACGCCCAAAGACCTTGCACTGCACCTCATCGCCAAGCTCGGCGCATCCGCAGGCGTCGGGTATGCCGTGGAGTTCGCGGGGCAGACCATTGAGGACATGTCTATCGAAGGCCGTCTGACGCTGTGCAATCTGGCCGTCGAGCTGGGTGCCAAATACGCGCAGATCGCGCCGGACGACACGACGTTCACCTACTTGCGCGATCGGCCCTTCGCACCGCAAGGCGAGTTGTTCGAGCGTGCCGTGGAGGACTGGCGCGCGTTGTCCAGCGATGCCGATGCCGTGTTCGATTGCGAAGTGCAGTGCGATGCAAAGGAGGTGCCCCCAACCGTGACGTGGGGCACAAGCCCAGATCAAGCCATGTCGATCGATGGCCGCATCCCAGACCCGGAAACGGCTGGGGATGCAGCGCGCGCAGAAGCGTGGCGCACCGCGCTGGAGTACATGGGGTTGGATGCAGGCCAGCCATTGGCGGGCACGCCGGTGGATTGGGTCTTCATCGGGTCCTGCGCCAATTCGCGCCTATCGGATCTGCGTGATGCGGCCAGTGTGGTCCGGGGCAAGAAGGTGGCGCCCGGCGTGACGGCCTGGGTGGTCCCGGGCTCCGAGCTGGTCAAGCGCGCTGCCGAGGCCGAAGGGCTCGACGTGGTGTTCAAGAACGCCGGGTTCGAATGGCGTGAACCGGGCTGCAGCATGTGCGTTGCCGCCAATGGCGAACGCGTTCCATCCAGTGCCCGGGCCGTCTCTACGTCCAACCGCAATTTCGTTGGCCGCCAAGGGCCGGGCGCGCGCACCCACCTGGCAAGCCCTGCGATGGCCGCCGCCGCTGCCATCGCCGGCACCCTGATCGATATCCGGAGCCTCTGACCATGCAACCCTTCAAAACGCTCGTCGGTTTGGCGGCGCCATTGCCACGCGCCAACCTGGACACCGACGTCATCATCCGCATCGAACGGTTGACCACGGTGCCCCAAAACGAGCTGGGCCAGTATGCCTTTGAGGCAATCCGGTACCTCGCCGACGGCACCCCTGATCCGGAGTTTCTTCCAGCGCGGCCCGAATTCAACGGCGCATCCATTCTTGTCAGCGGCGCCAATTTCGGTTGCGGCTCCTCGCGCGAAAGCGCCGTCTGGGCCCTGCTCTCCATGGGGTATCGCTGCGTGATCGCCCCGAGCTTCGGGAGCATCTTCTACAACAACTGCTTTCAGAACGGCGTCCTGCCGCTCACGCTGGACGAAGCACAAGTCAACGAGCTGACAACGCTTGCGCGTCAAGCCAAATCATTCACAGTCGACCTTGAACGCCAGGTCATCGAGGTCGACGGCCGGAGTTGGAACTTCGAGATCGACGCGTTGCGCAGAGACATGCTCCTGCAAGGCCTGGACGAAGTGGGCGGCACCCTGCTGGAAGACGACTTGATTCGCGCATGGCAGGCAGCCGATCGGGAGCGTCGGCCGTGGGTGTGGAATCTCTCGGGTGTCCAGTTCGACGGGCGAGGCAAGTCATGCTAGGCCGCGTCTTGGGGCGTTTGCTCAAAGGGCAGCGGGCCGGTGAAGACCGCCTGGCCTGGTATCACCCAGCCGTCTCATCGGCACCAGCGCTGCTGGAATTGCGCAGCGAGAGCTTCAGCGAAGGGCAGTCGATTCCCATCGCGCATGCCGGCCACGGTGTGGGCGCAAACCGATCGCCCGGCCTTTCATGGCACAACGTCCCGCCCGGCACCCAGGAGCTGATCCTGATTGTCGAGGATGCCGACGCGCCTCTGCCCCGGCCGTTTGTGCACCTGGTCGCCACTGGCATCCGGCCGACATCGGTTGGGCTGCCTGAGAGCGCACTGAATGCCGCAACGAACACCTACGCATCGCTGGGGCGCAACAGCTTTGGCAAGGCGATCTACGCGGGCCCGCGAGCCCTGCCCGGACACGGCCCACATCGATACAGCTTTCAATTGCTGGCCCTGAACCGGGCACTGCTGTTCTCCGAGCCGCCGAGGCTACGGGACGTGCTCGACCGCCTGGATGGGGCGGTGCTGGCACGAGGCCGCCTGAATGGTGTCTTCGAACGGTTTTGAACCACATGGAAAACAAGATGAACGTACATGCTCCACGCCAGGCCAGCGACCCGACAGGGCCGACCGGGCAACTCGCCACATGGCTGGCCAACTTCACACTGAGCACGGTGCCCGAGGCCGTGCTCGAACGCGCACGGTTGCTGCTGCTGGACGGCGTCGGCTGCGCGCTGGTCGGCGCACAGTTACCCTGGTCGCGCATTGCCGTCGAGTCCGTCCTTGGGCTGGAAGCCGAAGGGCCATGCAATGTCATCGGCTGGGGCCGCAAGACCACTGCGCCTGTCGCAGCGTTGCTGAATGGCACCTTCATCCAGGGTTTCGAGCTGGATGATTTCCACCCGCTCGCGCCGTTGCACAGCGCATCTCTGGTGTTGCCCTCGTTGCTGGCCACGGCGGAAAAGCTGGGCGGTGTGAGTGGCGAGCGCTTGCTGGCCGCCGCGATTGCCGGATTCGAGGTGGGACCCCGTGTGGGCCTGGCGCTGCATGGCGGCCAGATGCTCTCGCGCGGCTGGCATTCGGGGGCTGTCTTTGGCACGCATGCGTCCGCGGCCGCCAGCGGTGTGTTGCTCCAACTGGACACCGCAGCATTTGAGGATGCGCTTGGACTGGCTGCAACGCAGTCTGCGGGGTTGATGGCGGCGCAATACGAGGCGATGTCCAAGCGCATGCATCACGGCTTTGCCGCACGCAACGGGCTCTACGCAGCGCACCTGGCGGCGAGCGGGTACACCGGCATCCAGCGCGTGTTCGAGCGTGATTACGGCGGCTTCCTCTCAACCTTTGGTGAGGGGCACGCGCCCGATGCCACGCAGATCGCCCATGGCCTTGGCGAACACTGGGAAACGCCGACCATCGTGCTCAAGGCCCACGCCGCCATGGGCGGATTGCACTCGGGGCTCGATGCGCTGTTTGATCTCATCGCCAAGCATCAGCTACGTCCAGATCAGATCGACAGCATCGATGTCGATCTGTCTCACGCCGTCTACCACCACGGCTGGTGGGAGCTCGAGCGGCCGATTACGCCCATTGCGGCGCAGATGAACATTGCCTATGCGCTTGCGGTTGCCCTCCTCGATGGCGAAGCCATGGTCCGGCAGTTCGCTCCGGAGCGCATTGATCGTGACGATGTCTGGGCGCTCATTCCACGGATTCGCGCCCACCACGACAGCGCGTTCGACAGTGCCGGCCCGCTGGGTCGCGGCCGAACCCGCCTGCGTATCCGTCTGCGTGACGGCACCGCGCTGCAGGCCGAGCAACCGGCACCGAAGTCTGCGTTGCAGCCAATGCGCCGTGACCAGGTGGTAACGAAATACCGCCGGCTCACGGACGGCCTGCTGCCAGCACCGCGTCAGCGCGCCATCGAGACTTGTCTGCTGGAGCTGGAGAGCCTTGAGGACTCCGCCACGCTCAGTGAGCTCCTGGCCGGGCCAGTGGCATCGGCATTTTCTTGATGTCACCGGAAGGCAAACCCAGTAGTTGCTTTAGAACGGCCACCTAAAAAAACGAGGAGACAACACAGCATGAAATTGAAAACCATCGCCGCCGTGTCGCTGGCGACCTGCGCAGGTGCCGCGCTCGCGCAATCCAGTGTCACGCTCTACGGCGTGCTCGACACCAACATTGAGTATGTCAACAAGATGTCGTCAATTGCACCGGGGAGCGCGGGGTATCCTGGGCCAGCTGCCAGCCGAGTGGCGTTGAGTTCGGGGGCACTCTCCGGATCGCGCTGGGGGTTGCGCGGAGAAGACGATCTCAGCGGCGGAAACAAAGCCCTCTTTGTGCTGGAGAGTGGTTTCGGCGTCGATGACGGCAAGCTCCAGCAGGGCGGTCGGCTCTTCGGCCGGCAAGCGTTTGTCGGCCTGGACACCGGGTTCGGCAAGTTCACCTTCGGTCGGCAGTACACCGCGATCTTCGATACGCTGGCCAACTTTTCGCCAACCGCCTATGCCACCCAGTACGAGCCCGTCGTGGCCATGACTGGGCTGAACTTCCGGTCAGACAACACAGCCAAGTACACCGGCACGTTTGGTGGCGTCA
The DNA here is from genome assembly GCF_037023145.1 of Ralstonia sp. RRA. Taxonomy (NCBI): domain Bacteria; kingdom Pseudomonadati; phylum Pseudomonadota; class Betaproteobacteria; order Burkholderiales; family Burkholderiaceae; genus Ralstonia; species Ralstonia sp. RRA. The sequence continues at coordinate 1,752,441 of NZ_CP146092.1, forward strand.
CCGCGATTGCCCACTGGTCTTTCGGCAACGGCGTCTTTGGTGCGGGTGAGGTGCCAGGGCAGTTCAAGCGCGACAGCGGTTACGGTGCGGGGCTGAACTACGCAGGCAATGCGTTCGGTGCTGCGCTGGCCTACGACGCCTACAACCCATCGCTCGCACCGTTCGGGGACACCGGCTACGGCAGCTCGAAGAAGCTCGCCGCCGCTGCGAGCTACCTCGTGGGTCCAGCCAAGTTGATTGCCGGGTACCGCTGGGGACGGACCGATTTCTCCAATAGCGCCACGCTCATTCGGGACGATTTGTGGTGGGCCGGCATCAACTACCAGGTGACGTCTGCGCTCATGCTCACGGTGGAGTACGACTACGACCAGGTCAAGAGCCTGCAATTGTCGAAGGCAGGAAAACCATTGAGTCAATCCAACCCTTGGCAAATCAGTTTCATCGCTGATTACAACCTCTCGAAGCGCACCGATGTCTACCTGACGACCGCCTATGTCAGAAATGCCGGGTTGAATTTCGATACTTCAGCGGTGGGCTTCGTCAACGGCTACTACCCGGGTGCTGGCCAGACCAGCATGGTGGGTGTGGCTGTCGGCATGCGCCACAAGTTCTGAGGACCGCGTCAACGAAAGTCTGCCGAGGTGCTCTACGTGGCACCCGAACACCGTAAAGCGCGCGTACGCCAGTCAATTCTGCAGACGAAGGCCACCAGGCAGGGCAGCGGTGCTTGTGGCCTCTTGCCGCAAAGCCGCTGCATCTCGAACGCCAGGCCCTGCTCTGCACGGCAGGACGGCTCAACTGGATCAAGGGCAGCCGGCAATCCCCCCAACATGTGCCCCGCCCAACTGAAGCTTCTGACCTCGACGATCATACGAAAGAACCGCAAGCTCTCGAAAGGATCCATAAGCGCCTCATGACCGATGCACATGTCTCACGCGTATTGGCTTTGCGTTAGAAAATCTGCAACAGAGAACGCTTTGGCGATTGTTGGCACGGTAACCTAGAAAAGGTGGCACCCTACCGGGAACGTCGTTGTTGCGACGCCGACGTCGCTGTCCTGTTTCAGCTGGCGCCATGCGTTGGTGCATTCATTAAGAACGCGCGCCGACCGGTTCCATAGAACCGCGCCTGCTCCACTGCGCAGGGCAATCGCAGAAGATTCATCTCTCACTGGGCCATCACATTGCGGCGCAAATGCACCCGTCAGATTTGATCATCTCAACATCTAAAGGTTTGTACTGTCCGCAAGGTGATGTCTTTATCGACCCATGGAGACCGGTAGATCGCGCGATCATCACGCACGCGCATAGCGACCACGCTCGCATCGGCCATCAGCACTATCTTGCCGCTGCACCCGGCGCGGGTGTATTGCGCGCTCGCCTGGGCGACGATCTCCCTCTGCAAACCCTGCCGTATGGCGAGTCCATCGTCCACAACGGTGTCCGGGTGAGCTTTCATCCGGCGGGGCATGTTCTTGGGTCAGCACAGGTCCGGCTGGAATATGGCAATGCGGTCTGGGTGGTTTCCGGTGACTACAAAGTCGAGGCAGATCGCACCTGCGCACCGTTCGAACCGGTGCGCTGCGACACCTTTATCACTGAATCCACCTTCGGACTGCCGATCTATCACTGGCGGCCTCAGGCCGAAATCTTTGCGCAACTCAATGCCTGGTGGCACAGCAATGCTGAGGCGGGCCGCACCAGCGTCGTGTTTTGCTACGCGTTTGGCAAGGCACAACGCATTCTTGCTGGACTCGATGCCGGTATCGGGCCGATTGTTTCGCACGGTGCCATGCTGCAAATCGATGCGGCGTATCGGGAAGCCGGCGTTGCGCTACCCCAGACGCAGCTTGCGACCGAGGTGGATCGTGCTGATCTGCGTCGAGCCCTGGTGCTGGCGCCACCATCCGCGCAGCGCACGCCGTGGATGCGCAGGTTTGGCGACTACGCAGATGCCTTTGCCAGTGGTTGGATGCAGCTTCGCGGCGCACGGCGGCGTCGCGGTGTCGACCGAGGCATTGTGCTGTCGGACCATGCTGACTGGCCTGGCTTGCTGCAGGCCATTGAAGCCACGGGGGCCGGACGTGTCTACGTTACGCATGGGCAGGTTGCACCGATGGTGCGCTGGTTGTGTGAAGGCGGACGGGACGCCCGCGCCTTCGCCACCGAATATGGCGACGAGGACGATGCAGCTGAAGCGCGCGACGCTACCGCGTCATCAGAACCGCTGGAACACCCTCGGCCATGAAAGCGTTTGCCGATCTCTATGCGCAGCTCGATGCAACCACATCGAGCAACGCCAAACTCGCCGCACTGGTGAAGTATCTGCGCGCTGCCCCGGACGCTGACGCCGCATGGGCGGTGTACTTCTTGGCAGGAGGCAAACCTCGACAGCTTGTGCCCGTGCGTGTGCTGGCCAGCTTCGCCCAAACTGCGTCGGGCTTGCCAGCATGGTTGTTCGACGAGTGCTATCAAGCGGTGGGCGATCTGGCTGAAACCATCGCCCTGGTGCTTCCGGAGCCCAACCATGAAGACGACGCCAGCCTGGCCGAATGGGTAGAAACCAGACTGCTGCCACTGCGCGGCCAGGCGCCCGAACTGGTGCTCCCACGCCTGGCCGCATTGTGCCGGGGCCTGCCATTGCATGCCCGACTGGTGCTCATGAAGCTCATCACCGGTGCATTCCGGGTGGGCGTATCGAAACTGCTGGTGACACGGGCGTTGGCGGAAGTTGGCGACACCGACCCGAAGCATGTGGCGCAGCGGTTGATGGGCTATACCGACATCGGCCAGCCGCCCACTGCCGAGCGTTACCGCGCCTTGTTGGCCGATGCAAGCGTCGACGGCCATACGCTCGACGCCGGGCATCCGTACCCGTTTTTTCTTGCGCACCCGTTGCAGGCGGCGTTGGAGGCGTTCGACGCGCTGCTCGGTCCGCCCAGCGAATGGCAGGTCGAATGGAAATGGGATGGCATCCGCGCGCAACTCGTGCGTCGCGCCAACAACACCTGGGTATGGTCGCGTGGCGAAGAGCTCATCACGGACCGCTTTCCGGAACTGGCGACCATGGCGGACATCCTGTCTGCGGGTACGGTACTCGACGGCGAGATCGTGGTCTGGCGCGAAGGCCGCGTGCAGCCGTTTGCACTGCTCCAGCAACGCATCGGCCGAAAAACGCTGAACGCGCGGGTGTTGCGCGATGCGCCTGCCGTGCTGCTGGCCTATGACCTCCTTGAATGGCAGGGGCAGGATTGGCGTGAGCGGACGCAAGGCGAGCGGCGCGCGCAACTTGAACGCGTGATCGCCGCGTTTGCCCACCCGGCGCTGAAACTCTCGCCACTGCTGCAGGGAGACGATTGGTTGCACCTTGCGCGCCAGCGTGAAGCCTCGCGTGAGCTCGGTGTAGAGGGGCTGATGCTCAAACGGCGCGACGCACGCTACGGCGTAGGCCGCACCAAAGACGTGGGCGTGTGGTGGAAGTGGAAGATCGACCCGCTCTCGGTCGATGCGGTGCTGATCTACGCGCAGCGCGGCCACGGGCGCCGTGCCAGTCTGTTCACCGACTACACCTTCGCCGTATGGGATGCCCCGCCTGACGCCCCCGCGCGAAAACTGGTGCCCTTTGCCAAGGCGTACTCGGGCTTGAGCGATGCGGAGATCCGCCAGGTCGACGCCCTCATCCGCAAAACCACCGTGGAGAGCTTCGGCCCCGTGCGCAGCGTGACCCCGACGCTGGTATTCGAACTTGGCTTTGAAGGCATTGCCCGCAGCGCCCGCCACAAGAGCGGCATTGCGGTGCGGTTTCCGCGCATGCTGCGCTGGCGGCAGGACAAGCCGGTCGCAGAAGCGGATACGCTGCAGACGCTGGAAAGCCTGCTGCCCCCGCCATGAGCGAGCCCGCCCTGCCCGACCTCGATGCGTGGTTTGCCGCGCGCGGCTGGACGCCGATGCCGTTCCAGCGCCAGGTATGGTCTGCCATGGCGCGCGGTGAATCGGGTCTGCTGCACGCCACCACCGGCGCGGGCAAGACCTACGCCGTCTGGTTGGGGGCGCTGCAGCGGCTGGCACAGGTGCGCGGGCGTGGCGGGGCACCGCCGCTGTCGGTGCTATGGCTCACGCCCATGCGCGCGCTGGCCGCTGACACCACGCGCGCACTGACGGATGCGGCACAGGCACTGGCACCCCACTGGACATTGGGCCTGCGCACCGGCGACACCAGCAGCGCCGAGCGTGCCGCCCAGTCGCGTCGCTTGCCCACCGCGCTGGTCACCACGCCAGAAAGCCTCTCATTGCTGCTCACGCGTGCCGATGCGCGTGATGCGTTGGGCTCGGTACGCGTGGTGGTCGTCGATGAATGGCACGAACTGGTGGGCAACAAGCGCGGCGTGCAGGTGCAGCTTGCACTGGCCCGCCTACGAACGTGGTCGCCCGAGCTGGTGGTGTGGGGCCTGTCGGCCACGCTCGGCAATCTGGCACAAGCCATGGATGCACTGAGCGATGCCGGCACGCCCTCCACCGGCACGCTGGTTCAGGGCCACCTGCCCAAGCGCATGGAAATCGACACGTTGCTGCCTGCCGGCGTGGGACGGTTTCCTTGGGCGGGCCACCTGGGCATGGCAATGCTGCCGCATGTGGTCCAAGAGTTGGAAAGCGCTCGCACCGCATTGGTGTTTCTCAACACGCGGTCGCAAGCAGAGCTTTGGTATCAGGCGGTCATCAATGCCCGACCGGAATGGGCAGGGTTGATCGCGCTGCATCATGGCTCATTGGATCGTGCGACGCGGGACTGGGTCGAGACCGGGCTCAAGCAGGGTTTGCTCAAGGCCGTGTTCTGCACATCGAGCCTGGACTTGGGCGTGGATTTCCTCCCCGTTGAACGCGTGCTGCAGATCGGCTCCCCCAAGGGCGTAGCGCGGCTGCTGCAGCGGGCAGGACGATCGGGCCATGCGCCGGGCAGGCATTCGCGCGTGACCGTGGTACCCACGCATAGCCTGGAACTCGTGGAGGGAGCTGCCGCGCGCGCGGCGGCCATGTCCGGCCATGTCGAAGCCCGCACGTCGCCTCACAAGCCACTGGACGTGCTCGTCCAGCACCTGGTGACAGTGGCGCTGGGCGGCGGCTTCGTGCCCGATGCGTTGCTTCAGGAAGTGCGCCGCGCATGGGCTTACCGCGATCTGCGCGATGACGAATGGCAATGGACGCTCGACTTCGTACGCCAGGGCGGCCACTCGCTCACGGCGTATCCGGACTACCACCGCGTCACCCCCGATGAGCACGGTGTCTGGCGCGTGCCCGATGCGCGGCTCGCACGGCGTCATCGCATGAGCATCGGCACCATTGTCAGCGATGCCACCATGAACGTGCGCTGGTGGCGCGCTGCCGGTGGCAGTGCGTTGGGGTCGATCGAGGAAGGGTTCATCGCGCGACTGCGCCCGGGCGACAACTTCCTGTTCGCCGGCCGGCTGCTGGAACTGGTGCGCGTGCAGGACATGGCTGCCTATGTGCGCCGTGCCAGCGGCAAACGCGCAGCGGTGCCGCGCTGGAACGGCGGCCGCATGCCGCTGTCCACCGAGCTGGCGCACGCCGTGGTCGCACAATTGGATGCCGCGGCGCACGGGCGCTTCGAGAGCCCCGAGATGGAAGCCGCGCGCCCGCTGCTCGAACTGCAGGCGCGCTGGTCTGCGCTGCCCAGCACAGCCACGCTCGTGGCCGAAACCCTGCATTCGCGCGAAGGCTGGCACCTCTTCCTGTATTCATTTGCCGGGCGACATGCACATCTGGGGCTGGCGAGCTTGCTTGCCTGGCGGGCAGCCAACCGCGCGCCCAGCACGTTCTCGGTAGCGTTCAATGACTACGGTCTCGAGCTCCTGTCGGCCACGCGCATTGACTGGCCCGCGCTGCTCGCCAACGGTGACCTGTTTGCTACGCACACGCTCATGCAGGACGTGTTCGCCAGCCTCAATGCCGGTGAGCTTGTCCAACGTCGCTTTCGCGAGATTGCGCGTGTGTCGGGCCTGGTGTTTCAGGGGTACCCTGGCGCGCACAAGAGCACTCGCCAGTTGCAGGCGTCTTCCGGCCTGTTCTATGAGGTATTCCGGCGCCATGACCCAGGCAACCTCCTGCTCACGCAGGCGGAAACCGAGGTGCTGCGCCAGGAGCTGGATCTCGATCGCATCGAAGCCGCCCTCGTGCGTATGCATGGCCTGCGCCTGCAGGTGTGCGAGCTGAAGCACCCTTCCCCATTTGCCTTTCCATTGATGGTGGAGCGCTTTCGGGAGCAGCTATCCACCGAGAAACTGGCCGATCGCCTCGCCCGCATGCTGGCCGATGCCGAACATGCCGCCGGACCCGAGCCGACCGATCCGGACGCGGCAGAGCGTCCGGTGATCGACACCGACGTGCAGGCCGCGCTACGAATGACCGCGTCTGCGGATGATGCCGGCAAGCGCAGCCGGCGACATACCCGCCGACCGCGCAAGGCGTCAAAACCGCTTCCGTTGCTATGACCGGGCGCCAGGATCTCGTCATTCAGTGTGGAGGTGACACCGTGTGGCTCCTGCCGGAGCGTGCGCTGTGGTGGCCTGCGCAGCGCATGCTGATGGTGGCGGATGCGCATTTCGGCAAAGCGGCGACGTTTCGCGCACGCGGTGTGCCTGTTCCCGCCGGCACTACGGCGCAGGCCATTGCGCGGCTGGACGCCATATTGGAACGACTGCCAGTGGTGCATATAGCGTGGCTGGGCGATCTGCTGCACGCGCGCGAAGCGCATGCTGCAGTGGGTTCTCTGGCCGACTGGCGTGAGCGGCATGCCGACGTTGTCTGCACGCTGGTCCGCGGCAATCACGATAGGCATGCGGGCGACCCACCAGCCAGCCTTCGCATCGACGTGGTGGAAGAACCCTGGATAGTCGGGCCGTTCGCGCTGTGCCACGAACCGCAAGCGGTGCCTGGCCACTACGTGATCGCCGGACACGTGCATCCGGGCGTTGTCATCAGTGGCCGCGGGCGGGATCGGCTGCGACTGCCGTGCTTTCGCTTTGGGTTGGGCTGCGCACTACTGCCAGCGTTCGGTGAATTCACGGGCTTGTGGACAGCGCCTCCCACACCGGATGAAACGCTATATGTCACTGCCGAGGGACGTGTCTGGCGCCTATCGAGCTAAAGGCACACACAGCCAATGGCATTGGCTCGCCACGCAATATCAATGACAATATCGGCTGCGCCGGCGTGACACGTCCTCGATGGTCATGTCGGCATCTCACCACCAAACTCGGAGAACGCCATGCGTGACATTATTGACGGTTTCCTGCGCTTTCAGCGCGACGTTTTTCCGCAGCGCATCGAACTTTTTAAGCAACTGGCGACATCACAAAGCCCCAAGGCGCTGTTCGTGACATGCTCCGACAGCCGCGTCGTCCCTGAGCTGCTTACGCAGCGCGAACCGGGCGAGCTTTTCGTGATCCGAAATGCCGGCAACATCGTGCCATCGTACGGTCCGGAGCCAGGGGGTGTTTCGGCTACGGTCGAGTATGCGGTCGCTGTACTCGGTGTGCGCGACATCGTCATTTGCGGCCATTCGGATTGCGGTGCGATGGGGGCCATCTCGCGCTGCACCTGCCTCGATCATCTGCCAGCAGTGGCCAACTGGCTAAGGCATTCCGATGCTGCAAAAGCGATCAACGCCGCGCATGAATTCGACTCGCCTCGCGCCAAACTTGACGGACTCGTACGCGAGAACGTCATCGCACAGCTAGCAAACCTGCGCACGCATCCTTCGGTTGCATTGGCGCTCGCGCAAGGCCGAATGAATCTGCACGGCTGGGTATATGACATCGAGACTGGCAGCATCGATGCGCTCGACGGCACAACACGCCGCTTTGTGCCACTCGCAGATTCGCCGACCACGGTTGCCGTCACGTCCCGGAACGAGAGCTCGGTGGGGTGAGGTAGGCGCGGGCCCGTGTACTGCGGCCGCGAGCCACCGGCTGCACGAGTACACGGCCCCACGCGAACAGGGTTACCACCGCGTAAACGCAACCTGCGGTGTGCGGTAGCGATTGCGGCGCACGCGCTATTGAGAAGCGTCGTCTGACACGCCGACACCGCCGGTTTTCATGACCGTAAACAGGTCAGTCAGTGCACCTTCAAGGTAAGGAAAGCGGAATCGGTAGCCCGCTTCCATCGCTCGCCGGGGCTTAACGTGCTGACTCCCAAGAAAGAGGATCGACATGTCCCCCATCAGGATTCGCAACGCCCATGCGGGAACGGACAAGAGCATCGGGCGGTTGAGTGCCCGCGCCAAGGTCTGAGCGAATTCCGTATTGCAGACAAGGTGCGGCGCACACGCGTTGAATGCGCCCCGGCAGTCTTCCTGCTGCAATAGGAAGTCGATCAGGCCAACCTCGTCGTCGAGATGAATCCACGGCATCCATTGCCGGCCGCTACCAAGGCGGCCGCCAAGCCCCATGCTGAACGGCAGACGTAGCCTCGGCAGCATGCCGCCATGACGGGCAAGCACCGGGGCTGTGCGCAGTAGGACGACTCGCATGCCGAGCTGCCCGGCGCGCTGGGCTTCTTGCTCCCACGCCACGCAAAGCTGACTGCCAAAGTCACCTTCGCCCGGGCGGCTGTCCTCATCCAGGGGCGCGTTCCCGCGGTCTCCATACCAGCCGATGGCGGAAGCCGAGAGCAACACGCGAGGCCGCCGCACACGCTGGCCAAGCCAATCCACGAGTTCACGTGTGAGGTCGATACGGCTGCGCCATAGGACCCTGCGTCTCTGCGCGGTCCACGGGCGGTCGGCAATGGGTGAGCCGGCCAGGTTGACTACCGCATCGAACGGCTCGGCGCCATCCAGTTCGCGCAGCGCGGCAACACCCTTTGCGCCGGCGCACAGCGCTGGCACGCGTTGCGGAGTGCGGCTCCAGACAACGAGCTCATGGCCCTGCATCTTCCAATCATGGCAAAGCGCTTGCCCAATCAAGCCGGTGCCGCCGGTCAGCAATATACGCACGGTTGTTCAGGGGTCATGTTGAGGGGAGGATCGGGTCAGCCGGCTTGGCACGTTGCTCTATAACGTTTCCAGCCGCGCACGCACGCTAGCGGCATGCGTTCGCAGTGCATCGAGCGCCTCTGCCGGCATGTTGGCGAGTTGGCGATACACCATCGCAAGACGCGGGTTGCGACCGAATACCGCTGCGTGACGCATGAAGAAATCCCAGTACAAAGCGTTGTACGGGCAGGCTCGCTCACCAACGCGCTGCTTGCTGTCGTAGTGGCACCCCTTGCAGTAATCGCTCATGCGCGAGAGATAGGCCGCACTGCTCACATACGGCTTGGTGGCGATGCGTCCACCGTCGGCCCATTGGCTCATGCCAACCGTGTTCGGCAGTTCCACCCACTCAAAGGCATCAATGTAGACACCGAGGTACCAGCGGTGTACCTCGGCAGGCGCGATGCCTGCCAGCAACGCGAAGTTGCCAATCACCATGAGGCGCTGAATGTGATGCGCATGCGCCGTTTGCAAAGACTGGCCGATTGCCAGCTGCAGGCAACGCATCCGCGTGTTGCCGCTCCAAAACCACGATGGCAGCGGCGCCTGATGATCAAGCGCGTTGCAGGAATCATATCCGGGCATGTGCGCCCAATAGATGCCGCGCACGTATTCGCGCCAGCCAAGGATCTGGCGTATGAAACCCTCGGCAGCAGACAGTGGTGCCCCACCCTCCCGATATGCGGCTTCCACCCGAACGATCACCTCGCGCGGACTGAGCATCTTCACGTTCAAGGCGAACGACAGGAGCGAATGGAACAGCCTCGGGCTGGTGCTGCTCATCGCGTCTTCAAAATCGCCAAAGTACGGTAGCGTCTGCACGACAAACGCCTCCAGGCATGCCAGCGCCTCCGCGCGATTCAAGGGCCAGCGAAACTGCGCGGCCTGTGGGTCGCCAAAGCTCTTCACGCCACTGCGCTCCAGCGTGGCCCACAAATCGCGATGGTCGTGGCTAGGACGCGCGTCAACGGGTTCGCTCGGCGTGCCGCGCCACGGCTTGCGATTGTCGTGATCGAAGTTCCACTGTCCCCCTTCCGGATTGCCGTTGTCGTCCAGCAAGACATGATGGCGCCGGCGCATATCCCGATAAAACCGTTCCATGAGCCACTGTTTGCGGCCCGCAAACATCGTTGCCAAATCATGCCGCCCCGTCATGAAGTGTTCTGTGTCCGCTTCATGCGTGGTCAGGCTCTGATTGGCCGCCCAGGCGCGCAGTTGGGCATCGAGCCGCCATTCGTCGGCGGACTGCCATTCCACGCGTATGGCTTCATACCGCTGGGCTAACGCAGCGAGGTTGCCCGTCACCGACTGTGTGTTGCTCGCGTCGTCGATGGACAGGTAGTGCACCCGATGGCCTTGCGCCAGAAGGTGCCGAGCGAAGTCGCGCATGGCCGCGAATATGGCGAGGATTTTTTGCGCATGGTGCAGCACGTAGTCCGTTTCCTGACGCACCTCCATGAGCACATAGACCACATCGCGGTCCACCTCAGCGAACCACGAGTGCTGTGGGTTGAGCTGATCGCCGAGCACCAGCCTCACAGTCTTGGCGCCATCCATCACGGTGTCCCCCAGAGGCGAAGGTACTGCCCCTCTGCATCGTATTGCGACAACTGCTTCTGAATATTGAAGCGCCGCCCTCCCTGCGGATCAGTCCCCCGACCCGCGATGTACAGCCAGTTGCCCTGGTTGTTGTAGACGTCATAGTCCACCAGTTGCGCTTCGAACCAGGCCGCGCCCGCACGCCAGTCGCACCCGAGTTCGTGGATCAGGTAGCTGGCCACAACTTGCCGCAGCCGGTTGCTGAGGTATCCCGTCGTCTGTAGCTCACGCATTGCAGCATCCACCAGTGGTTCGCCCGTGCACGCCTGGCACCAACGCTCGAACGCCTTGGCGTTATGTCGCACCTTAGGGTGCTCCACCAGCCCGCGTGCCCGGTACAGCCGACGCCCGTGCTGCAGATGCAGGAAGCGAAAGTAGTCCCGCCACAGCAGCTCGAACCACAACCAGTAGCTGCCCTCGTTGGCGCCATGCGTTGCCTCGAACTGCCGGAGCTCGGCCATGATCCTGCGCGCGGACAACGCGCCGGTGGCAAGCCACGGTGACCATTTGCTCGAGTAGTCGACACCAGTCAGCGCGTTTCTGGTGCGCTTGTAGCTGTGCGGCAGTTTGCGCGCCAAATACTGCGTCAGATGGGCCAAGCCGGCAGTTTCTCCACCGTCAAACGCAGGGGTGCCGTAAGGGAATGACGAACGCATATCCTGGGGGCGGCGCTTGACGCTGTCCGCGGCCAAACTGCAACACAGGCTGGGTGGGACGTCGACGCCCGGAGGCCATGGCGGGATTCGTGCTGGCAGCTTGAGGGGCACAGGCGGTTTAACCCCTAAGCGCTCCACCTCCTGGCGAAAGGGTGTGAAGGTACCGGGCAAGGCGTGCACGGCCCACGGCAAGTCACCGGGCTCAAGCAGGCTGCTCTGCCACAGGGTATGGACCCGCAAACCGGCGTTGCGCAGCGCCTCGACCTCGGCCTGCTCTTGCGGGGCGGCGATCTCCTCGCACACCACGGCGGTGGCACCTACAGCGCGTGCCAGCGCAGGAAGCGTGGTGCAGGCCGCCCCCCTGCATTGAAGCAAGCGGCTCCCCAGGCGGGCAAGCTGACCATCCACGTCGCGCAGGGCCGCCGCCAGCACTGCACGGCGATGATGACCGACGCGAGTGAACCCCCACGGGGTCGGCTCATCGTAGTCCGCATGGCAGTACACCGGCACGACGTACCGGGCGCCACTCGTGCATGCGGCACGCAGTGCAGGCTGATCGTGCAGACGCAGATCGCTGCGAAACCAGAACAGCACCGTACTCAAGCCGCCCCCTCTTCCCCGGTAACCCGTTTGCGCGCCTGACGGCACCGTGCTGAACAGTACTTGACCCCGTCCCAGGTCTTCGCCCACTTCTTGCGCCAGACAAAGGGCAAACCACATTGAGGGCACTGCTTGCTCGGCAGGTTCTGCTTCTTGTGCATGCGTGAGGTCAGACATCAAGACTTTGCTGCTGGTGCATAGAGCAACGCGGCATGGTCATGCCCCCGCAGATCACGCTTGAACCAGACCACGGTGAACGTCATCGCAGCACACCCACTTATCTGGCTGGGACTGGGTCCTGACGTTCGTGCGACACCCAGATCAGCGCCGCGGTGTCGATGCCGAGCCCGCGCGCCCGCGCAACGACCGACTCGCGCTGCACCGGGTCAAGATGCTTGTCGCGCGCCAGGATCCAGCAGTAGCTGCGATCCGGCCCCACGACGAGCGCCCAACGGTAGTCGGGATCGAGTGCCGCCACGTGATAGCCGCCGTAGAAGGGCCCAAAGAACGAGACCTTCAAAGAGCCGGTGCTGTGATCCCCCGTGAACAAGGCCCTGCCGATCGCTTGCCGCCACATTCCGGTGGTGGGATCAAAGCCGCGGTTCACCACGCGCACGCTACCGTCAGGCTGCGACTCGTACGTTGCCGAAACATCCGTCAAGCCGCGCTCGAACGCGTGATCCAGCCGCGCCTGCTCGTACCACCGGCCCTCATAGCGCTGGAGATCGAACGGTGCGACTGGGTAGATGCCCTGCGGAGGACTGATCGGAGCGCAGGCCGTCACCAAGACTCCGCAAGCCATCATCACGCCCAGCAGTTGCAAGCGCCCTCGGCGCCCTCGCGTTACCCCTGTCGACGGCGGCAGGTGTTTCCACAGACACCACCGGCACCACATGCGTTTGAACAGATGGATGATCCAAGAAGCGGTGCGATCGTCGTGCATGTATCTCACCTTTTGCCTTGTCTGCTGGACGGCTCTGCCACCTGCGCCTCGGCACCAGGAGGGCACGCGTGGCCGCGCCAGCCGCCTTGAATTGCGACACCCAGATTCATGAAACGAACTCGGCCGATGGCATCAACGCTCGGCATTGCTGTGACGATGCCGTGGAGTATAGGGAAGCAAGGGGTTTGCTGCGCCCTGCTGGTTGCGAATTCGGCCACCAATATCAACGCATTCTCGACTCACGTGCCAGCCACACATTTCATCGCGCCAAAAGATTTTGTCTTCTGATGCATTCAGCCACTAGCCTCATGCTGTGATCAGGAGAGATCGTGGGAAAGCACAACACCTCAATGGAGCCACGTCGCTATCGAAGCGGTGAAGCCGCCCGTCTGGCACGGATGCCCGCCGCCACGTTGCGGATCTGGGAACGCCGATACGCAGTGGTCTCCCCCCCAAAGACCCCTTCAGGTCAACGTCTCTACTCAGACGACGACTTGCAGCGGCTGCGGTTGATCAAGACCCTCGTGGATCAAGGGCACCCCATCAGCGCAATCGCCGGCCTCGACTGGGAGGCACTGAAAGCACTCATGCTGTCACGGGAAAGCACACCGCCGGAGTTGCCCGAGACGCTCTCTCTCCTGGTCGTTGGCCCCGCAGACATGCCGAGCGCAGGATCGGCGTTTGGCAGCATGCGCATCTGCATGCGTGCCGGTTCCATCGAGGAAGCGTCCCAATACGCCGATACCGGGAAGACAGCGGATGCGCTGTTTGCCTCCGTCACTTCCCTGCATGTCGAGACGGTCGCACGCATCGTGGCACTGGCAGAAGGCTTACATGCAAAAGCGGTTAGCGTGGTCTACGCATTCGGCACCCGTCGCGCAATTGAACTGGCGGGTCTTGCGGGAGTGCGCGCCATCGGCCAAGCCGACACGCAGGCCAGGCCCGCACAACTGATCGCCGAACTCGCTGACTGGGCGACGGCTCATCGACAGGCAGACATGCTGAATGCCGGCACCGGGCCGCGCGCGATGCGCCGGTTCGACGACAAAGCCCTTGCCACTCTCGCAGATATTTCGTCAGCCATTCAGTGCGAATGCCCACGGCATCTTGCCGAGCTTGTACTGCAACTCAGCGCGTTTCAACGCTACAGCGATGAGTGCAGATCGCAGTCGCCTGCTGATGCCCTGCTACACCACCGCCTTGGCACCGTCGCGAATCGCGCGGTGCAACTGCTCGAGACCGCCCTGGCAGAAATTGTGCGTCAGGAACGGTTGGTGAACCGCGCGCTGTCGCAGGCGGTTTGAGGGAATCGAGGTCGGAACGCGTGAGGAAGCATCCATGGGATTTGTGTGGATTACAGGCGCCAGCGGCGCTGTCGGCAATGCCCTCGCGAGACGATTGAACCACGCAGGAACACCACTGGTCCTGACGGCGCGAAATCGGGAGAGACTGGAGACGCTTGCCGCTTCGCTTGCGTCGCCGGAGGTATTGGTTTGCCCCGCTGACACAATCGACCGGAATAGCGCACAGCTTGCCCTCGAGGCCGGTATTGCACGGTTCGGTGCGCCCGAGGGACTGGCGCACTGTGTCGGGTCTATTGTCATCAGGCCGCTCCACCTGACGTCGGATGACGAACTCCAGCACGCACTCGATACCAACTTCGTCTCGGCGTGGAATGTGCTGCGCCTGTTCGTGCAGCAGGCCATCGCTCACAAGACGTGGGCGAGCGCGGTGTTGATTGGTTCCGTCGCCGCGACGGCCGGTTTCCCGAACCATGAAGCCATTGCCAGTGCAAAGGCAGCGGTCGGTGCGCTTGCGCAGTCTGCGGCTGCGACGTACGCGGACCGTGGTATCCGCGTCAACTGCATTCATCCGGGGCTGACCACGTCAGCCATGTCAGCTCGCCTGACCGGTTCCCCAACAGTTGCAGAGCGACTTGCAAATGCCAACCCGCTGGGCCGACTCGGGCAAGGCGACGACACTGCGGCGCTTGCGGAATTCCTGCTCAGCGCCGCCGCCTCCTGGATCACTGGCCAGCAGATCGGCGTGGATGGCGGCCAGGGAAGGTTGCTCGTGCCGCCGAAATCATGAGCGCGCTGGGCCGCCCGTACCAAGCGCTACGCCTTGGAGATGAAGTCCGCCACGTCGGACAGCACCGGCCCAAGAAATTGCAGAGGCGGTGCGAGGGCTGCCACCAGCGTCTTGTGATCCAGGCGCGGGTAGACCTTGAGCGCAACCGGATGCCGATACTTCATCAATCGTTCGGCCAGGGAGAGCGTGTTGCGTCGCACGTCAACATAGGCATCATGCTCTCCGGTAAGTAAAAGCGCGGGTGGCTGCCAACGCTGATCCACATGAAACAACGGCTGGCTGTCTTGCGTTTCGTGCGGATGATTGAACACGGGCAGTATGTCAGCCGTCTGGATCGGTAAGAAGTTATACGGGCCTGCCATTCCGATCCAGCCAGAAAGCGAATCGGTACGGATCCCCTGCGCCCCCAGCCAGCGCGAATCCGTAGCCAGCATGGCCGCGTTGTAGGCACCCGCGCTATGGCCTGCGACGAACAGGCGTGCATCTGCGTAGCCCTGCTGCGCGAGCCAGCGCCGCGCGAAGGCCGTAGCAGCAGCACAGTCCTCCAGGAAGCCTGGATAGCTGACTTCCGGATACAGCCGATAGTCGGCCACCATGGAAATCGCACCGATCGCCGCCAGCGCCTCGCCGACAAAGGCGTAGTCCGTGCGTGCACCATCTCGCCAAGACCCGCCGTAAAAAAACACGATCGCGCGCGCGGGCCCCGCCACAGGTTGAACAGGTCGGTAGACATCCAGCTTCTGTCGTGGGTTATCGCCGTACGCCAACCCCAGCGTCGGAAGACTGGCGCCTGACTTGGATACCGCATTCAGAACATCCAAGCCGGAGCAGCCGGTCAGGCTTGATAGTGCCGCAGCCAGCCATGCTCGACGAGTCAGGCGGGTCATCGACATGCGCGCTCCAATGCCAGGGCATGACAGCGCGTATTGCGCCCATTCAAACGTGCGCCGGTGTCAGGCCGTGGCCAATCAGCACGGCGGAAATTGAGCAGGATCACCATGAAAGTACGCGTGGAATCGTTGTGTCGTCTGGCATATACGGTCCGCTTGCGTGGTTGGATGCAACCGCGCCTGCGCGTGCACCGTCGTCCACCCAGCACTTCTCAGGTGCGCGATTTATTTTGCATCCAGTCTCGCATGGCAGACGTATATGGAATCAGCGCTGTGTAGCGATGGAAGGAAGCCGCGCAGTGCGCAATCGATACCCGACCAAAGGAGATTGATCCATGAAGCGAGCACTGCTATTGGTTCTAACGTTGACGACCGCAACACTGAGTGCATGCGGAGGTGGCGACGACACACCCACGCCGATGGCATCGATGGCATCGACGGCGTCAACAGCACAATTCCCCCAGAACGCCGACATGTGGTCGGGACTTGGCGGAGACGCCAGCGCACCGGCCGCCATTGCCAAGGTGGTCGACGACGCGGTGTCCGGGTTGCTTGCAGACCCCAAAGAAGCACCGTATTTCGCCAACCTCGGTCAGCCCGGACACGATACGGTGGGGCGTCTCAAGGCTTGCCTCAACCTCCAGTTCAAGGCGCTCTTTGGTGGCCCCTTCAGCTATCCAGGACAAGTCGCCGCGGACGGTGCCACGGTCATGTGTGACGACATGGCCACGGCGCATTCTGATGTCGGCGTTCCCGGCTGCGTGTTCGACCAGTTCATCACCGATGCTGCCGCTGTCATGAAGACCGATGGCGTCCCGGATGGCTACATCTCCCGTGTGGCCCCCGTCCTCACGGGTCTCAAATCGGCCATCGTGTCGTCCATGCCTAAGTACCTGGGCCCGAATACCGCCCAGAACTGCCAATGAATCCGCGACGCCCGCTGCAACGGTACACCTTGCTCAGCGTTGCAGCGCTTACGGTCGCGATCGGTCTCGTTGGGGCAATGCACTTGAAGGCAGCTCGCCCTGTGCTCGCCATGCTTGGTGTCCCCTGCCCCGTCAACGACACCACGGCCGAGCAAGTCAGCGCGCTGCGTGCCAGCGGATTGGCGCATCTGCGGGCAGACCAGTTGGCGCCTGCACGACCGCTCCCAGGCGGGTTCGTGCTGGATGGCACGACTGCGGATGAGGCCGCTCGCTGGGCACACGAAAAGGGCGTCGCCTGCGATGCGGTCACGCACGGCTATCAGTATCTTCGCTGCCGCGGCGTTGACGCCTCTAAGCTCGGTCTTGCCGGCCCGCCCGTCAGCGAGTTGTGGCTCAGCTTCGGTCCAAGTGGCCATCTCATCGGTGTAGACGTCTACCGGCGGGGGATGAGCGCCAACGACACCGCCGCTGCCTGGGACGGCGCGACTCATGCGCTGCGCAACGCGCTCGGTGCACCAACCTCGACAGTGGGTAATGCATCACCGGCGGTATTGAGCGCATCACCTCTGCAAACGGCACGTTTGCAGTATCGATTCGCCGATTACCTGGCGATCGTCACAGCCAGCAACCTTCCATACGCGGGGCTGGCAGTCAGGGAGCAGTACATGTCGTCTCGTCTTTGATTTCCATTGAACGCGCCGGGGCTTCGCGTTACACCTCCGTCCTAAGGGTCGGAGGTTTTTTTTGCCGCCAATAACGCAAAGGCCGGCAAATTTGCCGGCCTTCACTTTCGCTGACTTCATCCGATCGCTGCTGGGACAATGCCAGTCAACGTTATGTGTCATGCATTGCGCCCTTGCCCACGATGGGACCGGTAGCCTGCCCTGTCGGAGACCCGCCTTTCGGCTCCAGCGAGACGGCGAGAATCGCACGCGCATTGAGCTTTGCAGCGTTTTCCCTCGACAGCGGAATCGACGTCGATCGGTCAGACGCGAACACGCCCAACGATATCGGCTTGCTATTCTCAGGAATCAACCAGAGTTCCGTCGAGGCGCTCTCGGCAACCCGCAATGCAACGGCCGGCACTACGACAATCTCCCGCTTTGCCGTGTCGATCGTCATTGTCCAATGTGGCAAGCCATTCTCGTCGGTGATGGCCGCTGCAATGTAGGCCGGCTTCGCGTCAGGCGCTGTCGCGGTCGATGAAAACAGAGAAAGGTTCAGCGCAACAGCCGTGACCGTCGCCAAGCTCGTTGCGAGCGCCACAGTGCGCCAGAGCCCAATACTGTTCCAGATCCGCCGCACCAGCGGCTCAGGTGCGGGCGCTGGTGCGTGATCAACGTGGCCCAGATCGGCCTGGATCCGCTTCCATACGCGCGCAGGCGGCACCATGTCTACGGCGTCTTCTCCGAGGGGAGACAGGCGCGCCTCCCAGGCACTGACAGAGTCCCGCAAGGCAGCATCCTGATCCAGCGCACGCTCAAGCGCCTTGCGCTCCTGGCTGTCCAACAGCCCAAGAACGTACTCGGCGCAATCCAGATCGCGATCGAGCGTCATGGCTGTTGCTCCAGGCACGTCTTCAACTGCAGCAGACTGCGCCGCACCCAACTCTTCATCGTACCGATGGGCACGCTCAGTCGCGCTGCGAGATCTGGGTAGCTCGCGCCCGTATAAAACGCTTCGACGATCACGCCTCGCTGCCGCGCTTCAAGCTTTTGAATACACCCCTCCAGACGCCGGCGCTCCTGAGTCATGCCCGCCGCCTCCGGCGGCGTCGCTTGCTCGTCGATGATGTGCGTCCAGTCAGTCTCTTCTCCTGCTGTCTCGCGAGCCTGACGAAGGCGATCGATCGCCTTGTTTCTCGCCAGCGAAATCAGCCACGTCATAGCCGTACCTCGGCCAGGATCAAATTGATCGGCGCGTTGCCAGATGGCGACATAGATTTCCTGGAGCACGTCCTCCGCTTCCCCCGAGCTGCGAAGAATGCCGTACGCGAGCGAATAGAGTTTGGGCGACGTGAGGGTGTAAAGCTCGGCAAAGGCTGAGCGGCTGCCTTCTGCGGTCTGCTTGAGGAGTTGAACTAAATGTTCCCGACCACCATTCTGGCGCGCAGATATTGAGTCCTCGGACTCGAGCAGAGATGCTCCGACAACGTGCATAAGATTTCGCGTGCCTCGGTTGCCCGCAACAGGATGCGACAAAGGTATACCAACCGCATCGCTCGCGCAACGAACGCCCTGAGCATAGCGAAGTGTGGATGGCATGCCGTTCCTCTCATCACCGTTCGAACACGCGCGGGGGCACACGCCCCCGCGTTGTACGAGACCGATTACGGCAGGAGCACCTTGTCCACAACGTGAATCACGCCGTTCGATTGGTACACATTGCCGATCGTCACGGTGGCGACACCGCCCTTGTCGTCAGTGACAAACAGGTTATTACCCTTCTGCATGACGGTGAGTGCATCCCCCTCAACGGTCTTGAGAGTGGCTTTGCCACCGCCATCCGAGACTGCCTTCATGAGGTCCTGCGCAGAGAGCCGGCCGGGTACGACGTGATAGGTCAGCACTTTGACCAAGGTCGACTTGCTCTCGGGCTTCAGCAGGTTGTCGACCGTGCCTGCAGGCAGCGCCGCGAACGCTTCGTTCGTTGGTGCAAACACGGTAAACGGCCCCGGCCCAGACAGCGTATCGACCAGCCCGCCCGCCTTCACGGCGGCCACGAGCGTCGTGTGATCCTTCGAATTCACAGCGTTCTGAACGATGTTCTTGGACGGATACATCGGCGCCCCGCCCACCATCACGGTCGCTTCGCCGTCACCCATGGCGGCCGCTGCTACGGCAGCATAGCCGCCAGACAAGATTGCGAGAGAAAGCAGAACACCAGACAACCCAGTCAATTGATGCTTTTTCATTGTTGACCTCAATCGTGGCGCTTCGCAACGTGGAAGCAACCTATATACGTGAGGAACTCGCCGGTGGATGCATTGCTTGATCGCGCAGCAACGCAAACGCTGGTTGTGCTGGATTGAAATGGCTTTGCGTCAGAAAAATTGCGCGGCAGATGTCTCGCGCGCGTTGAGTACTGAATAGAGTACGAAGTCATCGCTCAGCATCGGATTCATCGGCAACTGCGTCCGCAAGCCCGGAAAAATGCCTGGATGCAAGTAGAAGGTTTGACCTTTGAACGATGCAAACGTGATGTCAGACGTTGATCGCGCCAACACGCTCGAGAATGCAGCAGCTTGACGCTCCACCCACTCCATTGCATGCACCTTTGCGATATGTTTGCCAAACGCCATCTGACCATCAGAACCGTGGTCGCCGCGCTCTGCGCAGCCACAAGCTTTCATGCCTTTGCGGCTTGCCGTGACACCCTGGCGCCAGCCGAACTTTCGGGCAAGGGCGAACTCTGCATCTTCGGATTCTGCTTCTACGACGCACAGCTCTGGAGTGCAAAAATTCCGGCTGGCTATGATGCTGCTTTCGCGTTGGAAGTCACGTACCGACGCCCCGTCACCAGGACCCGCCTCATCAAAACAGCCATTGATGAGATTCGGCGGATTCAGGTGCCTCCGCCATCCGATGCCACTTTGGCGCGATGGCAGGAGGCGATGATGCCCGCGTTCGTGGACGTGAAGCCCGGCGACACACTGTGCGGCATCTACCTGCCGGACCGCGGTGCACGCTTCTATGCCAATGGGCAGCTGACAACCGAGGTTGATGACCCCGCCTTTGCCCGCGCCTTCTTCGATATCTGGCTCGCACCCGGCACACGGGCACCTGCCCTGCGCCACCATCTGCTGGGCGAGTCACAGTGATGCGCATACGGCTAGTTGTCGTCCCCCGGCGACTGAAAGCCTGGTTGCCCAATCTGGCTCGGGAATTGCGGCACGCGCCGGAAGCGCGACGTGTCGTAGCCCATCGCCTCGAAGCGGTTGAGTGCCGCGCGATAGTCGGCATCGCTCATGTCGGGGTCACGCGAGAACACCCAGCCGAGGCTCTTGTCCGGATAGCCCAAGAGCGTCACCCGGTATTCCGGGTCGACATACAGCGTCTGCTGCGAAACGTAGATCGGCCAGAACAAGCGCACGCGCCACTCGCCACCGCCGCTGCCCGCTACCACCGAATCTACAAACTGCATGCGCTTGAAGGGCGCATCGAAACCGCCGGGGCGGTAGACATAGGCATCGTCGATACGGCCGTCGGGCCGCAGTGCCCACTCGGCGTAGCTGCCGACGTTGCCGCGCTCGCCAAAGTACGGGATATTCGCGATGACATACCAGCGGCCCATGTAGCGCTGGAGATCAACCGGCACCGTCTGCAGCGGCACCGCGGCTCGCGGATTGGGATTCGGCGGAGGCCCCGAGCACGCCGCACAGGCAATCAGCAGCGCGGCCACCGAAAAGTGGCCCGCCCAACGTAACAGGACGCGCGAACCCTGACTTTGACCATGCGTTCCCATCGTGCCCTCCTTTATGCAATTGCCGGACAAGCCGGCTGGTTTGTCTGCGTGCTCAGCGCCGCGCGCGATGCCGCGTGGGTTGGCGTCGCCTTCGTCGCAATACTGCTGGGGCTTCATCTGTGGTTAGCCCGCGAGCCGAATAGAGAGTTACGGTTGGTGCTATGGGTGGTCGTGGCTGCGGCGCCTTGGGAGACGTTGCTGATACGCGCCGGACTGATCGACTATCCCCACGGCACACTGTGGGCCGGGTTCGCGCCACCATGGCTGCTTTCGCTCTGGGTGTTGTTCGCGATCCAATTGAATGTCCTCTTTCGTTGGTTGCGTGGCCGGTGGTGGCTGGCAACAGTGTTGGGCGCCGTTGCCGGCCCGTTGTCGTTTCGCGCTGGCACTGCCCTCGGGGCGGCACAGATGCCGGATGTGGCGCTCACCATGGCAGTGCTGGCCGCCGGCTGGGCGCTGTGGATGCCTGTGCTGGTATGGGTAGGCCAGCGCAGCGACGGAACCGGCCAGTTGCCATGAACGCCTAACGCTTGGCGAACCGGTAATGCGCGACACCCCACTCGTTGCCGCCGGCATAGCCAAACAGCGTCGACACCGCCAGGTAGAACATGCGCCACCGCTGGAACCACACCGCCGCTTCACGCTCGCCATAGGTCTGTGCGAACACCGGCATCAAACGGCTGCGGGCAGCATCGAGGTTGGCCAGCCAATGGTTGGCCGTGCGCGCATAGTGCGTGCCGCTGACCCACCATTGCCTCGTGACACGCAGGTCATCCTGAAAGTGCAGCAGCAGCGCCTCCGACGGCATGGTCCCGCCGGTGAAGAAATACTTCGACATCCAGTCGGTGCCGTCCTGCACCTGGAAGTGATAGGCCAGCGTGCGGTGCGCAAAGATGTGCACGAACAGCACGGCATCCGGGCGCATCCAGCGCGCAATCTTGCCAAGCAACAGCCCGTAGTTCTTCATATGCTCGAACATCTCGATCGACACGACGCGGTCAAATCGGCCACCTTTTGGCATGTCCGCAAACTCGAAATCGACGATGTTTCCGGTGTGCACGCTCAGGTTGGTCAGGCCACGCTCCGCAGCGCGCGCTTCGATCCAATTGCGCTGGCCCTGCGAGTTGGACAGCGCCACGATGCGCGCATTGGGATAGCACTTGGCCATCCACAGCGACAGCGAGCCCCAGCCGCAACCCAGATCGAGAATGCACTGGCCATCTGCCAAGCCCGCCCGTTTGGCATAGCACGCGAACATGGCCTCTTCTGCCTCGGCCAGCGTTTCACCGCCGGTTGGGTACAGCGCGCACGAGTACTTCAGTTGCGGCCCGAGATGCGCCTCGAAGAATGCCGGCGGCAGTTCATAGTGCTGCGTGTTTGCTGCATCAGTCTCGATTGCGATAGGGCTGCTTTGCAGTTCGTCGAGCAGGGCGTTGAAGCGCCGTGATCGAAGCTCGCCGTCATGAATACCCTCGTCCCGCAGGCGCTGGCGCATGAGCGCACGCATGCCCGCGCACACCAGCCCATCGGGCAGCCAGCCGCGCTCGCAGCATTGGATGAGCCAGCCGTCACTCGGCTCGGCCGCGGCCCGCGGGGGGATGGTGGGTGTCGACAGCGCAGTCATGTGGGGTCTCCTTGGGTCTGCACATCAATGGCGTGGCGGCCAGGGGATCAGAACGCTCGTGGTACGCGCGTACTCGGCGTAGTCGTCGCGCGTGGCGCGCATGTGGGCTTCCAGCATGGGGACGCCCGAGACCTTCACGAGCAGCCACGCCATCGCCACCGGTGGCAGCAGCGTCAGCCACGCTCCCGGCGCGCCAATCGCCAACGGCACATAGGCGAGCCAATGCACGCATTCAAAGAAGTAGTTCGGATGCCGCGAGTAGCGCCACAGCCCCACCCGGCACGTCTTGCCACGGTGGGCCGGATCGGCGGCAAACCTGCGCAGTTGCCTGTCGGCCAATGCTTCCCCGACCACCGCGATCCCCCACAGCATGACCGCAGCTGCCATGGCGAACATGCTTGGCGATTCGGGCCGGTAGCTCGGCACGGCAAACGCAATCGAGAGGAACATCGACACCGCGGCCTGCAACTGGAAGAAGCCAAACATCTTCCTCGGTGCCGCTGCGCCCCATTCCTCACGTAGCTTGCGATAGCGCGCGTCTTCCGGCTTACCGAAATTGCGGCGCCACAAGTGCCAACCGAGTCGGCACCCCCATACCGCACCACCCACGCCGACCAGCACGCGCGCCTGTTCAGCGCCCGTACCGAGCCATGCATAGAGCAATGCCACCACGCCGAGCGAAAATGCCCACACCGGGTCGATCATGCCGGCGTTCTCGTTGGGCAACTGCCACGCCCACACGGCACTGAACACGGCCATCAGAAACAACAGCGCAATGATGGCAACACCAAATACCGACATGCTCACCCCCGTTCGAGCAGGAACTGCGACACGCCGATCCGCCCCTCTTCGAAGCCGGCCTCGCAATAGGCAAAGTACAGCCGCCAGATGCGGATGAAGGCGTCGTCAAAACCGAGCGAGCGCACCGCATCAAGACGCGCTTCGAAACGTTGGCTCCAGCGGCGCAGCGTCTCGGCGTAGTCGCCGCCAAAGTCGAGTCGGTCAATCACACGCATGCGGTGCTGCTCCGCCAGGCGGATGAAGCGCTCGCGACTGGGCAACATGCCACCCGGGAAGATGAACTGCTGAATGAAATCGGTACCGTAGCGGTAGCGCTCGAAATGCGCCGCATCAATGGTGATGCTCTGTACCAGGGCCCGACCGCCATGGCGTAGACAGCGCACCAGCGTTTGAAAATAGGTTGCCCAGTAGGACTCGCCCACCGCCTCGAACATCTCGATCGAGGCGATGGCGTCGTACGCGGCATCAAGATCACGGTAATCACGCAGCTCGACGCGGGCCTGCGGCTCACCAGCAAGGCGCGCTGCCGTGTAGCGGCGCTGCTCTTCTGACAGCGTGATGCCATGCACACGCGCGCCACGCCCACAGGCCATCTCCATGAGACCACCCCAGCCGCAACCGATCTCAAGCACATCCATACCCCGCCCGACCCTCAGCAGATCGCATGCGCGCTGATACTTGGCAGTCTGCGCATCGGCCAGACTGCCGTGCACGTTGCCGTTGAACCACGCCGACGAGTACGCCATGCCCTCGTCCAGCCAGAGCCGATAGAAATCGTTACCCAGGTCGTAATGCAAGTGGATATTGCGGCGACTGCCACGGCGGCTGTTCCTGCGCAGGAGGTGGCGCAGGCGCAGGAGCGAGCGCGCAAGCGCATTCCCGAAGATTGCCTGGTCTAGCGTGGCGGCGTTGACGATCGCTAGACGCAGCAGGCTCGTCAGGTTGCCCGAATCGATCCATCCGTCGCGATAGGCCTCGGCAAAGCCCACATCGCCGCTTCGCAAGATGCGTGCACAGGCACGCCAGTCCAGGATGCGCAGATCGGCGAACAGCGGCGAGCCGGCGTTACCGATGTGCATCTCGCCGTCGGGCGTGACAAGGTGGAAGAAGCCGTGCCGCAACCGACCGGCCAGCGCCACGAAAAGACGCCCTGCGGCGGGAACATGGGATGGTACCCAGGCGAGGGACTGCGTGGCGGTCATCGGAAGTTCTCCAGAGACGACTTGTCGCGAGCATCGCGGCGCAAGAACGGCACGCCCTTGTTCCACGGGCGACGGGCCCGCAAACGGATGCGGCCAATGACCGCAAGGGGCTGCGCAGGAAAAGGGCGAATCTTCAAGGGAGCCTCTTTGCGTCGTTGAATACTCACCCCTGGCTACGGCCGGGCAGCAGCGCAAGAAATTCGCGCCGCAGGTTCGGGTCTGTCAGAAACACGCCGCGCATCACGCTGCTGACCATGCGCGATTGGTCGTCTTTCGTGCCGCGCCAGTGCATGCAGTAGTGTTCGGCCTCCAGAACCACAGCCAGACCATCGGGCGCCATCCGCTCTTCCAGCAAATCGGCAATCTGTTTGATGGCCTCCTCCTGGATCTGCGGGCGGCTCATGACCCAGTCAATCAGCCGTGCGTACTTGGACAGCCCGATCAGCTGCGAATCTTGACTGGGCATGACGCCGACCCACGCGCGCCCCATCACCGGACACAGATGGTGCGAGCATGCGCTGCGCACCCGCAGCGGCCCCACAACCATCAGTTCATTGAGCCGCTCCACATTCGGAAACGCCGTCACCTCAGGTGCCGCGACATAGCGCCCCGCAAAAACCTCCCGCACGAACATCTTGGCCACACGGCGAGCGGTTTCCCGGGTGTTGTGGTCCTGCTCCACGTCGATGACGAGCGCGCGCAGCACTGCTTGCAGACGCTCCTCGACTTCTGCCTGGAGAAGATCGAGCTCGCCATCGCGCAGGTAATCGGCGATGTTGTCGTTTGCATGAAAGCGATGGCCGGCGCTCATCAATCGCTCCCGAATCCGGACAGAGAGCGGCACGCTACCCACCGCCCCGGCAAGTCCGGGCGGGTCTAAAGTGAGCTTCATTGAATTGCCTCCGAAAGTGGGCGGCGCACTCACCACCCATGCCGGCTCAGGTGGGCTCCTGAGCAACGTATACGTAGCTAACTCGCAGGTGGATGCATCGTTTCCGCACGAATGGCGAACTCCATCGCGTCTTCAAGCATCAGCCGGGCGCGGTTGGCGACATCGCCGAGGTGCCGATGGAGTTGTTCGTCGAGCGAAGACCGCACCGCGCAGCCATCGCTGAAGCGCTCGAATGCATCGAGCTGGCGGATCAGCGCGACAAGGTGGCGGGGGCATTCGCAAGCGATCGTCTGCGACGCGTTGGCAAAAATCTCTAGCTGGCGGTCCGTAAAGCGGCGCGCGTTCCGCCGCAAGGGCTGCAGCTTTGCGTAGACCGCGTCCACACGCACCAGTTGCGACAGTTCCTGCAGGATCTGATCGAGTTCGCTATGTGCGTTTGGCTCTCGATACAGCCGCACGCCTGCGGCACGAAGCATGTCGGTGGAGCGCACCGTGCCGAAGCTATAGATCACGCCAACGGCGCTGGCGCCCGAGCTGCGCGCCGCAGCCAGGATGGCTTCGGCCGTTTCGGGCTGCAACGACGCGGCTTCCACAATCAATGCGTCTGTGTGCGGCGGTGGCTCCAGCGGCGTCTGTCCGTCGATGGCTGGCAGCTCGGTAATCGGATCGAGACCCAGCGACGCAAGGGTGCCTTTCCTGCGCCGCACGCGCTCCGCCAATAGTGAGCCGCAGACGGCAAGCGAAATGACTGCGTGGGCTTGGGGTGGCTGAGGCGCTTCAGCCGCGCTGGATGTTTCGAGCAGTTGCTCAAGCTCGGCGCTGGCAGCATGCGCGATCGCACCGATGGCGTGCCCCTGATTCACAAGAGACCTCAGAAGCGTGAGCCGTTTGACGTCCTCCCCGGAATACAACCGCTGTCCGGACTCCGACTTAGCCGGCGAGATCACGCCGTAGCGCTGTTCCCACACGCGGAGCGTGGATACAGGCATCTTGGCCATGCGGGCGGCGGTTCCGCTGCGATACCGGGGCGTTGCGTTGTCTTCGTGCTGCACACTCGTCTCCTAGCAGTGCCGTGTACTCACTATGAAACGCTGTACAACCGATATCGTCAACGAAATGAAGCGCAAAACGCGGTGACTCAGTGCAGTTGAGTTAGATTTGAGTTGTTATTTCACAGGGCCAATGGCCAGTTGCGGCACGTGCGTTCTGGCCGCGCAACACCCTTGCCATTGCATTGCTGATCATGATGCAGCACGCGCTGACTGCCTTGCGCGGCCCGCCCAGGTGACGCACTCGCCACCAGTGGTGCACCCAGCACCTTCCTCTCCCAGCAACCCAGGCGTAACCGGCATAACCAGCGCATGGAATCAAAAGCAGGCGCGAACGCGCCCGCTTCTGAAAAAAACCACGGCGTGTGATCAGCTCAGCCGACGTGGACCTCGATCCGCCGTGGCTTGGCTTCGTCGCGGCGCGGAATCGTCAGCTTGAGCACACCGTCGCGCAGTTGAGCATCGATGCGCGACGCATCAAAGTCGGGGCTGAGCACAAAGGTGCGCGAGAAATGCGGGTGCCGGACTTCGCCATGCTGCAAACGCAGACCGGGCGGTGTGGGCACCATCAGTTCCGCATCGATCGTGAGCGTGCCGTCTTGTACCCGAATATCCAGCTTCTCGCGCGGTACGCCTGGCAGATCGGCATACACAGTAATCCCCTGCTTGTTCTCAAAGATGTCGACTGGTGGCGCCAGCGGTGTCTGCCTCGTAGCGCCCTGCTCCGCCTGCCGCCGTGAAGCAGCCGCATTGCCCGGCTGCGATTGCGTGGTCAATTGGGTTGTCTCATTCATGATGTGCTCCGTCATTGGTCTGCAAGGCGTGGCTCAGCCTTGCACGGTGATCTGGCGAGGCTTTGACGCCTCAGATTTGCCGACAGTGATCGTTAGACAGCCGTTGACATAGCGTGCATTGACTTTCTCCGGGTCGACGTCCTGTGGCAGTTCGATCACGCGGCGGAAGGGGCCCACGAAGCGCTCGTCTGCGTAGACGCGCGTGTCCTCCGTAAGCTCGACATCGGGCCGCTTGCGCTCACCACTGATGCTCAGCAGCCCCTTGTCGATCGAGACATCGATTTGCGCGGGATCGAGCCCCGGAGCAAATGCGACGATGACGACGGCGTCGTCGGTGCTGCCAATGTTGACAGGAGGGAAGGTGCCAATGCGCGTTGCGCGCAGGCTTGCGGGTCCCCCCGCGAAGAGGCTGGCCATCTGCCGTTGCAGGCGGTCAAATTCGCCCAGCAGATCGGTGCCAAAAAACAGATCGCTCATAACTGGCTCCTAAAGGCGAGCCTGCACGGAGACTGAACCGAACTACGCGCTCCAGTTCATCCATCCGTGGCAGGCCACTGACAAACAAATCGAAACACGCAGCGCGAGAACCGCGACTGCATTGACGAAACCTAAAATAGGGAGGCACGCGGAAATTTCAAGGGGCCCAAAAACACCTCATCTGGAGGCGCCGCGGAGCCCAATTGCTGGGGCCCGACAGACTTACCGCGCTTTCCCTGAGCAAAACGATCCCTTATAAATCAATCAGTTACAAATCCCCTGTCTGACAGACTGAATTTTTCGGATCTGTGCTGCGCGTTGCGAGGAGCTCCAGCTATCGTGACGCCGGTTGCGCCGGGTGCCGCCGATCCCCCCTCCAAGATCCCGATGACTTTGATGCCCCAAAAAAGGCCGCACAAACGCTCCGTGCTTCAAGTGATGAACAACGAGGCAAATACAGCATGAGGCCCCTGGATCTGACCCGTTTCGATCTCAACCTGCTGGTTGTGCTTGAGGCGCTTTGGGCCGAAAGGCACGTCGGCCGCGCGGCAGAAAGATTGCATTTGTCCCAATCCGCAACCAGCCACGCCCTATCGAGGCTGCGCACAGCCTTTGATGATCAGCTTTTCATTCGTAACCCCCGCGGAGTCGTGCCGACGCCACTGACCGTGGAGTTGATGCCGAGAGTGGCGGCGGTGCTGGAGTCGGTCAGGCTCGTGGCCAGCCCTCGTGGCCCGTTCGATCCAGGCCGTTTGCAGGCGACGCTTTCGGTGGCAGCCACCGATCACGCCGTACTGACTGTCATCGCCCCTGCTCTGGCCAAGATCCAGGCTGCCGCACCAGACGCCGTGCTGAAGCTCAGGCCAGCCGATAGCGAATCCGCGCTGCGCATGCTGGACGCCGGCGAACTCGACATCGTGCTGGGGTCGGGCTCCTTTGCCGAGATTCCGCAGCGCTTTGATTGCCAACTGGTCCATAAGGAACGTTTCATCGGCATCGCGCGCAAGGGCCACCCGGCTCTGATCAAGCGCGGCAAGAAGCTGCACATGGACCTGGATGACTTCGCTCGACTGCCCCACATTCTGGTCTCGCCGCGCGGCGACACGCGGGGCGCAGTCGACGATGCGCTGGAGAGCCTCGGCCGTACCCGCAAGGTGAACGCCACCTGCCCCAGCTTTCTGGCGGTTCCGTTCATGGTCGGCGCCTCACAATCGATTGCCGTGGTTGCCGAGCGCATCGCATTGCAAATGCAGGAGACCGCGCAGCTGAGCCTTTTTGAATTGCCCTTGGCGCTCCCCACCTGGGAGGTGCTCGTGATTCGAGCCCGAGGGCGCGCCAACGAGCCCGCCGTTGCGTGGCTGACGAGCATGATGATCGCGGGCTGAACATCGGCAGGGGCTTGCTGCCGTCGGGGCGACGGACCATGCATCTCGTGCATCGACATGATGTGTAGATGCCATTGGATCGATTGCCGCGGTCCTCCTAGAGTTGGGGCATCGTTGATTCAGCCCCACCAGGAGCCCCCCATGAAAGCAGAGCCCACCTTGGTTATGATCCCTTGCTTTGCCGGGGCTCCGTGGCAGCTTGACCAGTTGAGCGGCTTGCAAGGTCGCGCCATGCGCACCTTACGTCTGCCGGACGATGTGTGCGAACTGGAAAGGTTGGCCGACTTCATCCTTGACCAGGTGAAGGACCTCGAGCGCTATGTGCTGGTTGGCGACTCATACGGCGCGGTCTCCTCAATCGTGGTGGCGACGCGGCAGCCGAAAGGCCTTCAGGGCCTGGTGATCTCCGGTGGTTTTGCCAAGAGCCCGATCACGTCGCCCTTGCTCAAGACGCTGGCAGGGCTTGCACCCTTCTTTCCCGGGCCGTTTTACCGGCAGACGACCCTTCGGTTCCATGCAGCGCAGTTGGCTTCGACCTTTGACAAGGAGGGGGAGATTCCTTGGTCTACCGGAAAGAGTCGCGCCTTCTTCATCAAGGAGACGCCCCACAAAGCCTACGTCAACCGCATCCGCTCGATCGAGAAGGCAGACTATACGGCCCAGTTGAAGAGGATCAACGTCCCCACGCTGATCCTGACGCCCGAGGAAGACAAGCTGATCGGCAAAGAAGCCGCGGGGATTCTCCTGAACGACATCAAGGGCGCGCAGGAAGTCGTCATGCCGCGCACCGGCCACATGTTCAGGTTCTCGCATCCTGGCGCCTACTCTCGTGAGATCAGGAAGTTTCTGGAGCGGGTATCGCTTTAAGCGTATGCACGTGGGCATGGATAGCGTTTGCGCTGGCAAGTGGCAGGCGCCATCAGCGCATCACAGGCTCATCGCCCCAGCAAATGCGGGGGCAACGGAAAAGTCCACCTGCGTCTGCGCCAATGGCTGCATGGCCGTGATGAGCGCGCGGGCGTCTCCGCGTCGCCACTGGAAGGCGTAGTGCAACGGCGCCAGTGGGGTACGTGCCCCCACCGCGCGCAAGTTCAGAGCACGCACCCAGTATGCGGGCAGAAAACCCACGCCCACGCCCTGTCGCAACATGCCCGCCACAGCGCCCCAGCTGTTGCATACGATGCGCTCTTGCACCGTGGCACGGTTGGCCAGCAACCAGTCATCTAGCAGCCGTGTGGTGCCGGCTCCGGCGGGCAGTGTGACCAACGGGTGCCGTTGCAGAAGCGCCACCGCGCCCAGGCGGCCCGCGCCTGGCAGGCTGGGTGCAGCGGCCCAGGCAAAGTGCGCAGCACCCACGGGCTGCGACAGCAATTCGCTGCGCGAGGATCGGCCCGCAATCACCGCAAAGTCCAGCTCGCCGTCGGCCAGGCGGCGCTCCAGCACACCGCCCACATCCACGTAGGGCTCCAACCCCAGTTGCGGATGTGCCTGCCGCGCTGCCGCCACAAAGGCGGGCAACCAGGTCAGCGCTGAAAGATCACCCACCCCAAAGCGGCAGTGACCCGTGAGCTCGGCCCGCGCATCCAGTGTCTGGCCGAGCGCCGCCATGGCATTGAGCACACCCAGCGCGGCGGGCAGCAGGCGCTCGCCCGCCTCGGTGAGCGCAGCGCGATGGCCGCTGCGGTCGAACAGCGACTGGCCCAGCGCGGCCTCAAGTTCGGCAATGCGCTTGGAAAGCGACGACACCGACAGGTGTACGCGCTCGGCCGCAGTGGCGAAATTGGCGCAGGTTGCGGCCCACCAGAAGGCTTCGAGCTGCTTGATCGACGGTTGAGACATCGTGATTTCGTTTCATAAAAGCGAACATAGTCATTCTAAATATTTCGCTTTAATTCGCAAAACCGTCGCCCTACAGTGTCGCAGCTTTTTCGAGCAATCCGCATTCCTCCATGGCTTCCTACGCTGAACCTTCATCCGTGGCCCTGCCCGCCGCGCTGCGCAACATGCTGTCGCTGCACGACTTCGAGGCTGCAGCGCGTCGGCGCCTGCCCCGGCCCATTTTTGGCTATATCGCCGGCGCCGCCGAGGACAACGCCTCGCTGCGCGACAACCGGGCGGTGTTTGACGAGTACGCGTTTTCCACCCGTGTGCTGCGCGATGTCTCGAAGCGCTCGCAGGCTGTGGAGCTATTCGGCCAGTGCTACAGCAGCCCGTTCGGCATTGCACCGATGGGTATCAATGCGCTCACCACCTACCGCGGTGATCTGGTTCTGGCACGCGCGGCGCAACAGGCCGGCATCGTGTCGATCATGAGCGGGACATCGCTGATCCCCATGGAAGAGGTGGCACGCGAAAGCCCGGCCACCTGGTTCCAGGCTTACATACCAGGCGACCAGGCGCGTATCGATGCACTGATCGACCGCGTGGAGCGCGCCGGCTTCGGCACGCTGATGGTGACGGTGGACATCCCCATCTCGGCCAACCGGGAGAACAACATCCGCACCGGCTTTTCCACGCCGCTGCGCCCCAGCCTGCGCCTGGCGTGGGACGGCATGGTGCGGCCCAGCTGGGTGATGGGCACCTTCCTGCGCACGCTGCTGCGCCACGGCATGCCGCATTTCGAGAACTCGTTCGCCACGCGCGGGGCGCCCATCATGTCGTCCACCGTGCTGCGCGATTTTTCGGCGCGCGACCATCTGACCTGGCGCCACATCGAAGCCATTCGCCGCCGCTGGAAGGGGCCGCTGGTGGTCAAGGGCCTGCTCAGCGTGGAGGACGCACTGGAGGCCCGACGCGTGGGCGCCGACGGCATCGTGCTGTCCAACCACGGCGGCCGACAACTCGACGGTGCCGCCTCGCCCATGCGCGTGCTTGAAGCCGTGGTGGCTGCCATGGGCCCCGATTACCCGGTGCTCATCGACAGCGGATTCCGGCGCGGCTCAGACGTACTCAAAGCCTTGGCGCTGGGCGCACGCATGGTGCTTGTGGGCCGCCCTTTCAATTACGCCGCTGCCGTGGCGGGCGAGGCCGGCGTGGCCCACGCCATCAGCCTGCTGCGAGACGAGGTCGACCGCAACCTGGCCATGCTGGGCGTAACAGGCTGCGCCGAACTGGGGCCACAGCACATCGTGCGACGCCGCGTCTGAACAGCGCCCCCGAGGCTGTCGACAGATCAGACAACGACCGATCCATTCCGCCCGGAATGATAAAAACACACATTAAAAAAGAGACACCATGAACGCTTTTCGCCCTGAATCACCCGATGACAGCAAGACACGCCTGAGGAAAGTTGCCACCGCCACAATCGTTGGCTCCATGCTGGAGTGGTACGACTTTTACCTGTACGCCACGATGGCGTCGATCGTCTTCAGCAAGATCTTCTTTGATACGTCCAACCCGACCAATGCCACGCTGCAAGCGTTCGCCACCTTCGCGATCGGCTTTGTTGCCCGGCCGATTGGTGGCATTTTCTTCGGCTATTTCGGCGACAAATACGGTCGCAAGAAGATGCTGTTTGTCACGTTCTGCCTGATGGGCTTGTGCACAACGGCGATCGGCCTGATTCCAACGTATGCATCCATCGGTTTCTGGGCGCCGCTACTGCTTGTGCTAATTCGAATCATCCAGGGCTTGGGCGCTGGAGCCGAACTGGCCGGCGCCGCAGTGACTTCATACGAACATGCCGCAGAGAACCGTAAAGGCCGCCAGGGATCATGGCCAGCATTGGGCTTGAACCTGGGGCTGCTGCTTTCGTCGCTGACCGTCTACCTGCTCACGATGGCGGGTGATCGCTTCCTGCTCGCGGGTGGATGGCGTATTCCTTTCCTCCTGAGCTTTGTCCTGGTGCTGGTCGGGATGTGGGTGCGCAAGAGCCTGCCCGAAACACCGGAATACGCTTCCTTTGAAGAGAGCCATCGCCAGGAAAAGCCGATTCGAGATCTGCTGACCTCGCACTTCAAAGGCCTTGGCGTGGTGTTCTTTATCGCCGTTGGATACAACGCCATCAGCTACATCTTCAAGACGTTCTCTCTGGCTTATCTCACCCAGTTCAAGGGGGTATCTGCCAGCGTGACGTCGCTGTCGGTAACGCTGGCCAGCTTGGTCGCCATTGTCACGGTGCCGTTCTTCGGTTGGATGTGCGACAAGTTCAGCAGCAAGAAGGTGCTGATGGTGGGCGGCATGCTGTCGGCGCTGTTTGCCTATCCCTTCCTCTCGCTGCTGGGCACGGGGGCCAGCACGGCGATCTACTGGGCCATGGTGATTGGCACCGGTGTTCTGGCACCGATGATGTTTGCGCCGCAAGGGTCTTTCCTGAGCCGCCAGTTTCCCGTGCAGAACCGTTCGACAGGCGTCGGTTCGGGCCGCGAGATCGGCACCGCCCTGGCGGGCGGGCTGGCACCACTGTGGGCGCTGTCGATGGTTGCACAATCGACAACGCATGCCACAGGTGGCGTCGTCGTGATCCTGGTCTGCTCTGGTCTGATGGTTGCTGTCGCAACGCTGTTCGACCAAGGGCGTCGATTCGGCAGCCACAAGAACTGAGCACAGACGCGCTGGCAGAGGTGTCTTGCACGTGTGAACCGACCTCTGCCAACCCAAGCGGGTTGCATTCCGGCGATCAGCCCTTCTTGCGTTGCGCAGCAAGGCCTTCGCGACAGGCGGCGTAGCCCTGATCCGGCTGACCCGCGCCATGCTGGCTTAGCCAGTCCGCCGCTTTGCTGGCATCGTAACAGCGCGCCAGCGCCAGCAAGCTGAAACCATTGGGATCGGTCAGCTTCAGATTGAGCGCCTTGGGGCCCTGCATCATGGCGTCGAGCATATCGACACGGTCATCCATGATCGCGTAGGTGAACGCAGGAAACCCTTTGGTATCGGGCGCGTTGGGGTCGACACCATAGCGCAGCAGCACCTTGAGCACCGCAACGCTGTTGGGACCTTGATTGCTGAGTGCAATGCCCAGCGGGTCGTACGCACAGTCGGTACATGGTTTGCCGGTTGCGGCATTGTTGTAGTGCTTGAGCATGGCTTCAACCACATCGGGCCTCGGCCCCTCCGGCATCCAGGCAATGTTCAGCCGCAGATAGCGGGTCAGCAGCGCATTGCCGCCAACCGGATACGGCAAGTCAACGCGCAAGCCGTGGTTGAGCATGTCCAGGAATTTGTCTGGCGCACTGCGGGCAAAGAAGGCAAGCGACGCATTGTCACGCTCCACACCCGTGATAAAGCTGCGAGACACGTCCCCGCCATGTTTGAGCAGCGGCTCGACGGCGTTCCAGTCGATCGTCTTGCCATTGCGCAGTTCAGCTTGAACCAGTGGATCCACTACGTCTGCCGGCAGCTTGCCTCCGGCAGACGTGGCACGTTGAAATGCGGTGTCCAGCAAGGTCGCATAAAGCGCTGGCTGCCCACGCGCGCGCAACAGCACCTTCGCATCACGCGGATCAAAACCATGCTTGAGCAGGCGGTTCACACCCACCGCGTTCTTCGTGTCGATGACCGAAAAGAACAGCGTGACAGCATCGCGCGGCTGCACCTTGGCGGCCTTGAAAATTGTCTCGAATACGGCGTCGGCAACCTGCGGCTCGAGTGCCCACGGCAACACAGCATGGGCAACCGTGCCACCGGATACCTGGGCATCCAACGCGCCTAGCGCTTGTAACCCGGCGAGTGCATGGGTCGCCTGCGCTTGCGGCATGGCAAGCGTGTACCGAACCACATCCTTCACGTTCTGGGCATCGTCGGCCGGAGCCTTTGGCAGACGTGGCAGGATATCTTCGTTGAATGCGGCGAAATACTCGGCCTGAAGCGGCACGGGCGGGTCGGTATCGAACAGCGGCGTGTTGCGCATCAACCAGTGGCGTGCGGCCGGCCACCATGTGTCTTTGCCTGCCTCGTCGTGGGGCACCTCCCCCGCCTTGAGCAGGATCTTCGCTTCCGCGAGCGTTGCTGCGCGGTCCTCGTGCAAATCAACGCTGGTGAACGTGTCAAGGCTGAGCAGATTGTCGAGGCGCTGGCCGCAGACCACCTCGGCCTGCCGAATGGCCTCCAGTCCGTCGAAGCGTTTGCGGTAGTCAGCAGCCAAAGCATCGAAGGCGGCCTGGGTGATGGCCGACGGGCGCATACCTGGGCAAACGAAACTCGACGCCTCTTTGCCCGGGATCGCCTTAGGCAGTGGCGGCAGCGGTGCCGGCGACGCGCCTTCGGCCGTCACACGATAAAGATCGCGCCCGTCGACCTGGAAGCCCTGCATGACCAGCATCAGCGCATCCGTACCCATGTGATACGTGCTGAAGTTGCGCCCGGTGATCGACGTGGCCTGGTAGGCCGTGCCCTTCGGGGCTTCGATCAGCAACGCTCCCGCGCCAGCCAGCACGCAACCGTGAGCAAAGGCGATCTCCAACTCCGGCTTGTGGGTCACGTCCACCAATTCGACGGTCTCTGCACTCCAACGGCCGTCGGCCTGTTTGGTGCGTGCAACAAAGCCTTTGTCGTTGTGCTCGATCCGGAAAAATGCGGGGGCTCCCTGCTTGGTGGCGAAATCACCTACCCAGGTTTCGCAGGTGGTGGCCTGGCCGGTCGAGGCAGCGGCCAGGCCGGCTGCCTGCAGCAACCCCAGCGCAAGTGCGGTCGACATCAGGGCGTTGCGTAGCGGGAATCGCTGGCGCCGGATGCCACCGTTGCCCCTCGTGCCAGACGACATGCCTGGTCTGTTGCCGGATGGTGCGGGTACTGCAATGAAGACAGTCATCTGTTTGTCTTGTTAGGTTGCTCTACGACAGAAGACGCGCTCGGGTGCACGGCCTGGATAGACTGCCTCGACGCTAGATACGCAGGCCGCACCTCAGCCTTTCGACTTGGCCGCCATCATGGCATGCGCCTGCTCCATCAACTGCGTGGCCACGATCTCGAAGGGCTCAAGGCTCCGCTCCGCCCGGCTGAGAACAACCGCCCCCTCTACCGAGGCGATCATGACGGTGGCAAAGCGCTTGGCCGCGGCTGCCGGTAACCCACTCCGCCGCAGCAACTGCGCCAGTCGCTCACGCCAGGCGCGGAAAACCGTGGTCGCGTGCGACAACAACTCGGCGGAATCCGTTGCCACAGTCACGGCCAGCACGGCGCACCCCGATTCGCACTGCGACTGGGTCAGCACGAAACGCCAGATGGCGAGAAAGCGCTCGACCACGGCGTCAACCGGCATGCCAGCCGTGCTTTCCAGCGCGTCAACCAGCACAGCGCCTGCGCGGTCGACTGCGGCAGCCATCAACTCGTCCTTGCCGCCCGGGAAATGGTGGTACAGCGAACCGCGCGGCGCCCCCGTGGCTGCCAGTACCTCCGAGAACGACGTCGCGTGCAGGCCCCGTTGTGCCAGCAGGCCCATCGCCCCCTCCACCATGCGCTCTCGCATCTCACCCGCCATGATCGGGCACCTCCATTCTTTCCTGGGTTGACAAGGACTATGAAGACCATCATAGTGAATTCAACTATGACAATCGTCATAGCCACGTGATGCCATCTTCATTCGCCACGCCATCTGTTGAGAAAGGAAGAACCGCCATGACTCTCGAAGACATCCGCAGCGCATTGCTCGGCAACTGGATGAGCATCGCCCCCGAGGTACGCCCTAGCGCGCAGAAGAACCCGGACGGCACGCTCAAACCGTTCTACCTGCGGCGAGACTTCACCGTGCTGCCGGGCGACAGATTCGAGCTGGCCGTCACCAACTTTGTCGATCCGTATGGTCAGGTACCGCTGGCCCGCATCTTCATCCGGGGGCATATGTTCTGGCAGGGGGAGCACCCGATCGCCCCGGGTGCGCAGAAGGTGGATTTCATTGCAGACGAGGCGTACGAGGTGACGCCCCTTCAGCCAGGCTTTGCAGAGGTGCTCAACCAGATCGCTGCGCAGGGCTACGCCAAGTGGGAGTCAGGTCAGACGCAGAGCATCTTCGGCAAGAGCTTCGCGCCTTTTGGGTTGGCTGCGGGAAAGCACTTCATGGAGTACGACCTGGTGTACCTGGCGCACGGCCTGTTGTTCTGGGGTGCGCGCAACGTTGACGGACGCGGGTTCGACACCGAGCAGAACCGGCCGACCAACCTGCAGATACCGCTGGCGCGAAAATAAACAACGTCAGGCGATACAAACCCAAAAAGACTCGGGTGGCATGCCCTTGCACGCCGTTCAAGCCGATCTTGAGCCGAGTCGCCTAGTTGAAGTGAAGATTGATGAAGTGCCGCCTGGCGGATTTGCCATGCAGATGTCGGCGATCTATCCGACGGCATCGCCGCCTGGGCCTGCGGGTCGCTGGCTGATTGAGCGCCTGCGTAGCTGGTCCGCGCGGTAACGTCTGGCGCGCAGACTGAGCGGGCCGATGACATGACCTCAGTCCCCCGTGCGCGCATCGCGCCGCACCGCCTGAGGTGGACGGCCAAATCCACGCATGAACGCCTCACGCATATGGCGGCGATCTCGGAAGCCGGTTTCCCTGGCAATGACATCCAGCGGATGCCGGCCTTGCTCGACCATCAGCCGAGCGGCCTCCAGCCGCAGCCCCTCGATCGCCTTGGCGGGCGACTGCCCCGTTTCCAGCGCAAACACGCGACTGAATTGGCGCGGGCTCAAATGCACGGTCTCGGCCAGTTCTTCCACGGTCAGAGAACGGTGCAAATTCCGACGCGCATAGTTCAGTGCATTCTGGATCCGATCCGACTTTGGCGCGAGATCGAGCATTTCAGAATGCTGCGACTGACCGCCCGCCCGGCGCTGATGCATGACCAGCTTGTGCGCCACAGAGCGGGCCATGTCCGCGCCCAGATCCTTCTCCACCATCGCCAGCGCCAGATCCAGGCCAGCCGTCATGCCGGCAGACGTCCAGATCGGGCCGTCGACGATGTAGATGCGGTCTTCCTCGACGTGGATGTCTGGAAAACGCCTCTGCATTTCCCGCCCATACGCCCAATGCGTGGTGGCGCGACGCTGCGCCAGCAAACCCGCCTCCGCCAGCACGAAGGCGCCGGTGCAAATGCCGGCAACACGCCTGGCACGGCTGGCACCCTTGCGCAGGAACGAGACGACTTCGGCAGGGGCCGGTGAACTGACCGGGTCATTGACGCCAGCGACCATCCACGTGTCGACATCGCCCCTGCCGCGCAAGCTTCGCGTGCCGACCGAGAACCCGAGCGACGAGCGCACCTCTGCGCCGCTGACCGAGAAGTTGCCAAGTACATAGAACGGCTCACCGGCCGCCATGTTGGCGTACTCGAACACGGACTGGCTAGCCAGCGCCATGATCTGAAAGCCATCGCTGATCAGAAAGCCGATTCGGTGCATGTCCGTCCTCCGTCAAGCCGTGTCCTGAATCATGACTATATACGTCATTTCAGCCATGACCAATCGAAGCCAGAATGCACTCACGCATTCATCAACCCGCTTCACAACGGAGTGACGTCATGACCCAAGCACATCAAGGTACGGCCCTGATCACTGGCGCATCGTCGGGCATCGGTGCCGTCTACGCAGACCGCCTCGCCCGCCGGGGCTACGACCTGATCCTGGTCGCACGCAACCGCGACCGGCTGGCCGCACTGGCCGATCGCATCACCAATGACACGCAGCGCAGTGTCGAGATTGTCGATGCCGACCTCAATGACCGCACAGCGCTAGCAGCCGTCGAGGCCAAGCTCAAGCAAGACGCAAGCATCACCCTGCTCGTCAACAACGCAGGCGTGGGGACGCACACGCCGCTGCTCGACAGCGATGTCGATGCAATGACGCGGATGATCGACTTGAACGTGACCGCGCTCACGCGGCTGACGTACGCCGCTGTGCCAGGCTTTGTCGCACGCGGCAAGGGCGCCCTCATCAATATCGCGTCCATCGTCGCCATCCGGCCGGAACAGCTCAACGGCGTCTACGGCGGCAGCAAGGCGTTTGTGCTTGCCTTCAGCCAGTCGTTGCACCATGAACTCGCAGACAAGGGCGTGCAGGTGCAAGCTGTACTACCCGGCGCCACCGCCACCGATTTCTGGCAGATCGGCGGCCTTCCGCTGGAACACCTGCCCAAGGAAATCGTCATGTCGGCAACTGACATGGTCGACGCCGCCTTGGTCGGATTTGACCAGCGCGAACTGGTGACGATCCCGTCATTGCAGCCCCGCGAAGAGTGGGATGCCTATGAAGCCGCGCGGCAGGCGATGTTCTCGCACCTGTCCAGCGCGACTCCTGCAGCCCGGTATGCGTAGGAGACGGCGTTCACTGCCACCAGACATGCGGAGTACTCAGTCGTCGCTTGCCTCTGAAGAGACAAGTCGACGACATCGCATTGCTCGAGCGGCCTCCGGCTGCGGTCAGCGCAATCGCATAAGATGGCCGATTCAAGGCCGCCTTTTTTCAACGGCAACGCCGTTTCTCACCTTCAGAAAAATTTTTTCGTTCTCCGTATCAGGAATCTGTCAGTGCGGCGACCAAGTTGCACGGAACGCGTTTGCGCATTGCCGCAGAGCACCGTACAGCGAGGCAATCACGCCTTTGCTGGTCAAAAGACACCTGCTCAATCAAGGAGAACGCAAATGAAACAACAAGCCATCATCGCCGCCGCCCTGGGTAGCCTGCTCGCACTGGGCGCCCTGTCGACTCCGGTGCAAGCGGCAGACGCCGCCGGTAAGGAAAAATGTTATGGCGTGGCCAAGGCCGGCCAGAACGATTGCGCCAGCCCGGGCAGCGCCCACGCCTGCGCCGGCCAATCGAAGATCGACAAGGACCCGATGTCGTGGAAGTACGTGCCGGCCGGCACCTGCGCGCAGATGGGCGGCACGATGCAAGCGCCGTCCAAGTAACGCGTCTCACCGGTACGGCTAAAGCGCGCGGCATCACCGGGCAGCAGGTTGTCGACGAGGTGTTGCTCAAGGCTCAGCCGTCCAAGAGATTCCTGACCATCGATCAGGTGGCCGCGCTTACGGCGTTTCTCGCAAGGGATGCGGCGGCCTCCATGACGGGCGTGGTGATGCCCATCGACGGCGGTCGGACCGCATGGAGACATCATGGCAACCAAGACAGCTCCCACGGCTCCCGTCGCTCCCGACAATGTGCGGCGGATCGGCGCTCAATCGCCCCTCGGACAAACGGTGCTAGTGCTGCAAGGCGGGGGAGCGCTGGGCGCATACCAAGCGGGCGTGTACCAGGCTATGCA
Source organism: Ralstonia sp. RRA (assembly GCF_037023145.1). Taxonomy (NCBI): domain Bacteria; kingdom Pseudomonadati; phylum Pseudomonadota; class Betaproteobacteria; order Burkholderiales; family Burkholderiaceae; genus Ralstonia; species Ralstonia sp. RRA. The sequence continues at coordinate 1,793,070 of NZ_CP146092.1, forward strand.
CGCGGCGGGTATTGAGCCGGACTGGGTAGTTGGCACATCGATCGGCGCGATCAACGGCGCGATCATCATGGGCAACCCGCCCGAGCGCCGAATGGAGCAGTTGCACACCTTCTGGGAACGTACGGAAATCCAGCAAACGGACTTGCAACGCTATTGGGCAAGCCTACTGGGCAACACGTTCACCAACCTGGGAACGTTCACGCGTGGACTCCCCGCTCTTTTCGCGCCTAACCCTGCTGCGATGTTGGGACAGTTTGCTGCCGTGGGTATCGACCACGCCGCCTACTACACCACGGCGCCGCTGCGCCAAACACTCTTGGACCTGGTGGACTTCGATTACCTCGCTCAGCGCGACCATCGCCTGACGGTAGGGGCGGTCAACGCCAATACGGGCGTGATGCGTTATTTCGACAGCCGCCATGAGCCTCTGCGCGTCGAGCACGTGATGGCCTCCGGTGCTTTGCCTCCTGCGTTTCCTGCTGTGCGCGTGGACGGCGAGCCCTATTGGGACGGCGGCATTTATTCCAACACGCCTGTGGAAGTCGTGCTGGATGACAACCCGCGCCGTGACTCCACCATCTTCGCTATCCAATTGTGGACACCGCACGCCAGTGAACCGCAGAGCTTGGCGCAAATCAGCGAGCGACAGAAGGACATCCAGTTCTCTACCCGCGACACGAGCCACGTGCAGCGTCAACAGCAAATCCACAAGTTGCGTCACATCATTCGCGAGATGAGCAAGCGCGTGCCCCCGCAGCTGCGCGACGACCCCGCCATCCGCGAGCTTGCGGCCTGGGGATGCGGCACAACAATGCACCTGGTGCGCCTGCACGCGCCGCGCCTGCCTGGAGAGGACGCGTCCAAGGACATCGACTTCACCCGCCAGGGCATTCGCACGCGCTGGGAAGCAGGCTACAACGATGCCTGTCGTGCCATCGCTCAACGGCCATGGGCCACTCCAGTGGATCCGACGGACGGCGTGATGATCCACGATATCTCGTGATGTAAAACCAGTGATGAACGGCCTTATGTTGACGACTGCGCTGACATCAGTCTGCCTGCTGAGCGCAGGCGTGATGGGTTACGCCATTCAGCGCGGCGCAACCTGCACAGTCGTCGCGGTGACAGAAATACTCGACACGCGCCGCTTCGGGCGGCTGCTCGCCATGCTGGAGGCGTCTCTATGGGTGCTGGCCGTCATCCTCGGATTGAAAATGCTCGGCCTGCGGATGCCAATGCCTCAAGGATACGCATCGACTGGTTTAACGGTGGCAGGGGCGGCGCTGCTTGGCATCGGCGCGGCGGTGAACCGGGCGTGCGTGTTCGGTGCTATCGCCCGCTTTGGCAACGGCGAGTGGGCCTACATTGCTACGCCCCCGGGATTTCTTGCAGGTTACTGGCTAGCCACACATGTCTTTCCCTTCATGACTAACGCACCTTTGCAGCAAGCCGCGCCAGCGTTATCGCTACCGGCATGGGCTGCTGCAACAGTGATGGCTGTCGTCGCCGCACGTGTTGCCTGGACGGTCTATCGCACATTCATCTGCGGTGCCAAATGTCAGGCTGGCAATGTAGGCAATCGAAAGAGCTCGCCACGGGTCACCTGGGCAGCGCGGGCGTGGCATCCCTACAGTGCCACGCTCGTCATCGGAGTCACTTTCATTGTCCTGCTGACACTGGCTGGCGCCTGGACCTACACCGATACCCTCGCGGATTGGGCGCTCGAGCGCATGAGTGCGGCTGCTCTGCGCGGCCCGCTTTTGCTGGCGCTGTTTGCCGGGGCAGCCCTGGGAGGATGGACGGCAGGCCGCTTTGTACCGACCCGCCCCACAGGGACGGCGATAGGTCGTTGCGCGTTGGGCGGGGCCCTCATGGGCATCGGTAGTTTCTGGATTCCCGGGGGCAACGACGGCTTAATCCTCACTGGCTTGCCGCTGCTGTGGCCGTACGCTTGGATTGCGTTCTGCACCATGTGCGTGGCGATCGCAGCCTATCAGTTGCTGAGCCGACATGTCCGGGAGGGTCAGAACAACCGGCCGTAAGGTTGCCTGGCAGTTCTCGACATCCATCACGAAACCCAGCTCACGCTGGTTTCTCGTGTCGGTCTGCATCGCCGTTGTCCTTGCTGTTCCACCCTTCGCTTCATTTCCGTCCGCTTACGTATGCAAGGAAAGCGCCATGCTGAAGGGCCTAGCTATCACTCCACCCGCTATTGGGCGCATTTTCATTGGCAAAATCGCCCATTCTTTGTCAGGAATCGGCGGCGGCCGCGACCAATGTGCACCACGCCACCATCGACCGCTACGCGGCGGGACGTGGTGAGGTGAGTAGCGCTCTCGATGCCCAACCGCAACCCCCTACATTCATGCAAGATGCCATCACACAGGCGCTGAACGCCGCCCTAGCCCGCCACCGCACGGGAGACCTCGGCGCCGCTGAAACGGCATACCGCACCATCCTCGCGGCACACCACAACGACCCCGATGCCACTTATTTCCTCGGCCTGCTGCTGCACCAGACCGGCCGCAGCGACGACGGCATGGCTCTGGTCGAACGTGCGCTGCACCTGCAGCCGGATCGTCCCGAGCGCTATAACGAACTCGGCAATGCCCGCGTACAGCGGGGCGAATTGACCCAAGCGGCCGAGGCGTTCATCCACGCGCTCGAACTGAAGGCGGACGACAAGCTCATCTGGAACAACCTGGGCGCGACCATGCTGGCGCTGGGCATGGCGGACGACGCGGCGACAGCCTTCCAAAACGCCATCGCCCTCGACGCCGACTTTGCCGACGCGCTGGAACACTATGCCAACCTGCTCAGCGCGCGTGGCCAGACACAGGAAGCCGCCCTTTACCATTGCCGCGCCATACTCGCCCGCCCCGAAATCGACCAGCCGGAACAACTACGCCGTGTAGCGCTTTACCGGCTGGGCCGGCACGCAGAGGCAGCAGAAATCTATCGGCGCTGGCTGGAAAGAGAACCGGACAACCCCATTGCACGCCACTTCCTTGCCGCATGCGCAGGCACCGACACCCCTCCACGCTGCGCCGACGCATTCGTGGAGCAGACGTTCGACGACGCCGCGCCGCAGTTCGATCAGAAACTGACCGGGTTGCGCTACCGCGGTCCGGAATATGTGGGCGATGCCCTGCGTCAGTTGGCCTTGCCGCAGGGCTCACTGGATGTGCTGGACGCCGGCTGCGGCACTGGCCTGTGCGCACCACACCTCGCGCCCGTGGCCCGAACGCTGACCGGGGTCGACCTATCGGCCGGCATGCTGGCTCTGGCGCAAGCTGCCGGGCTGTACCACCAATTGGTCAAGGCCGAACTGGGTGAATATCTCGGCACCCACCCTACCCAATGGGACCTGATCGTCGTGGCAGACACATTGGTCTACTTCGGAGGGCTGGAACACATCGCTAGCGCGATGGCAGCCGCCTTGCGGCCTGCCGGCCATGCGATCCTGACATTCGAGGCGCTGGACACCAGCAGCGACGGAACCGATTACCTGCTGCAGCCCAGCGGCCGCTACGCACACAAGCTGACTTACATCGAACGCTGCCTTGCCGACGCCGGCTTTACCGGAATCACCAGCAGGAGCGCCCCCATTCGTCACGAATTCGATCGCGAGATTGCAGGCTGGGTGGTCGTGGCGGAACTGCCGCGTTGGGACCTTGCCGCACCAGTCGGCACCCGCCCCTGAACTGGACAATTAGAAAGCCTTCACGACCCACCGAACCAGTTGTAGCCTTGGTCAACCCAATAGCCACCCGGAAACGTGTTGGTGACGAAGATCTCCATGATGTGCTTCGGGTTCTTGTAGCCGAGTTTCGTCGGCATGCGCAGCTTCATCGGGAAACCGAATTCGGCAGGCAGCCGCATGCCGTCGTACTCGAACGTCAGAAGCGTCTGCGGATGCAAGGCAGTCGGCATGTCGATGCTCTCGTAGTAATCATCCGCACACTTGAAGCCGACGTACTTGGCGCTCGTATCGGCCCCCACTCGGCGCAGAAACTGGGCAAACGGTGTTCCGCCCCAGCGGCCAATCGCGCTCCATCCTTCAACGCAGATGTGGCGTGTGATCTGTTCGGCGTGCGGCAGCAAATACAGTTCGTCGAGCGTCCAAGTGCGCTTACCTGTGACCAGACCTGACACAGTCAATCGGTATGTCGATGCATCGACGTGCGGCACTTCCTCCATCGAGTAGAACGCGTTGAAGGGAAATGGCCGTGTCAGGTCGGCTTCGGTGTAGGTGGGGGCAAGGCGCTTGGGGTCAAACAGCCAGGCCTGCACACGGTCATTCATGCGCGAGACCTTCAACAGGAAATCATTGACCGAGGCGTCGTCTACGAGGGTGCAGCCGGTGAGCATCGTCAAACCACCAAGCGTGAGAATGCGCCGGTTGAACAGGCGCCGCGATGGCATCTCGAGTTCACGGCGCACGTCGATCTCGAGCGCGCGCCGGTCCAGGCGATAACGGGTGACAGCATTGCGGGGCTTCGATGGCATGGTGACTCTCCTTTCAACGCCCGCGGATCATTGCCAGCAGCGACCGAGGAACGAGCGCCGCCATCGTGACGTGGACCACAAAGAAAAGGACGAGGAACGCCATCGCCCAGAAATGCACGACACGGGCTGTGTCATAGCCGCCCAGCAGTGTGCGCAGCAGCGGGAACTGGACCGATTTCCAGATCGCGAGACCCGACAGCACAAGCAGAATCAGGTCGATGATCGCGGCCAGGTAGGCTGCACGCTGGACCGCGTTGTAGACACTCAGATCGCTGTGACTCAGCTTGCCGTGCAACGCTGCCAAGACATCGCGCAAGAGTGTTCCCGGCGTGACCGGAAAAAATTTCCGGAGGATACGTCCGGTGATGCACGCGAGCGTCAAGTACACCGTGCCGTTGATGAACAGCAGCCACATCGCCGCAAAATGCCATTGCAAGGCACCGCCAAGCCAGCCTCCCAGCGTAATGCCGGCCGGAAACTCGAACCATTCATAGATTGGCGAAGCGTTGTAGATGCGCCAGCCGGACAACACCATCGTGATCGCCGCAAGTGCGTTCAGCCAATGGCTCACGCGCACCCACAGTGGATGAATCAACCGCACCGGAACATCCGGCGCGCGGGGAGCAGCAGGAACCGCTCATCATGCAATCTCCTGAAAGGGACATGGCGGGCTGGTTGACTGGCCAACTGTGCACCGTCCTATCCCGCCTGTGGTGACGCCCTGATGGCAGCGCTCATTCACAGAGGGGCACCGCACCACTTGCTGGTCAAGTGGCGCGGCACTATCACCGTTACTGCTTCATCTCATCCTTTTTCATATCGCCCTTCATCTCGTCCTTCTTCATCTCATCCTTCTTCATCCCCCCCTTCTTCATCTTGTCTTTCTTCATGCCTTCCTTTGCCATCTTGTCGTGCCCCATCGCGTCTTTGGCCATCGGGGCTTCCTCTTTCTTGGGCATGGTGTCGGTCTGGGCGAACACGGCACCGGTGCTAACAAAGGCGAAACCGGTGACACAAGCAGTAATCAGTGCTTTCTTCATGGTGTGACTCCTTGGTGGAAAAGGTGAGTGGAACGACTTAGTCGAACATCGTCACCAAAACTGACACGCGATCACAATTTTCTTGCCAACAAATGCGTCCAATGCGTCACTTCTTATGGCTTGGTGACGCTATCGGAAGAATTGCGACGTGGTCATCGCTAAGCGTGCGACTCAACGCGATCCTGTGTCAACCCAAGGCATGCGCTCCAGACTTGCTTAAGCGGGCACGGGGTATGACTGAACGGCGGCGCAGCGCGAATCCGGCCACCGCTCACGGGGCAATGCCGGTGTCACCGGCGAGTCAAGCATTGGATTGACCAGGGAAGCCTGCTGGAGGCATCTGATCCGGGCGCTCGGCATCCTCGCGCAGCAGGATCTGCGCGCGAAGATGCCGGCGTTGAATGGTGCTGAGGTCAGCGCAGCAATTACGCAGCGGCACCCACCTCGGTGATCGCGCTATAGACCAGCGTGCGCAACTGGCGGCGCACCGGATACGCCGAGGACGGCAACACCTGCGTCAGAAACAGGCCGATCAGATCCTCCTGTGGGTCGACCCAGAAGAAGGTGCCAGCCGCACCGCCCCAGAAGAAATCGCCGGTGCTGCCGGGAACCAACGTGGCCGGCTGCGCCACCGTGGTGGCAAAGCCGAGCCCGAATCCCACGCCGTCATAGGCAGCCTCGCTGAACATCGAGCGCGGCGACATGCTCGATATGCTCGCCCCGCCCGGCAGATGGTTGGCGGTCATCAACGCCAGCGTCTTCGGCCCCAGCAGGCGCACGCCGTCCAGCTCACCGCCTTGCAGCAGCATGCGCGCGAAGCGCAGGTAGTCAGCAGCGGTCGACACCAGGCCACCGCCGCCCGAAACAAAGCTGGGCGGCTTCAGGTAGAGGCTGGTGCGCGGATCGTCTTGCAACGCCGGCCGATCGGACACCGCCGTCGAACCAAGCGCCCCCACGGCATAGCAGGCGCAGAAGCGGGACGCCTTCTCTTCCGGCACGTAAAACGCCGTGTCGACCATGCCTAGCGGATCGAATATCCGCTCCTTCAGGAAGGTCTCGAACGGGATGCCGCTGACCTTCCCAACGAGGTAGCCCAACACATCGGTGGAGACGGAGTAGTTCCAGGCCTCGCCCGGCGAGAACTCGAGCGGCAAGCCAGCCAGCTTCTCGATCATCTCGTCCAGCGTGCCCTGCGTGGCGATGTCGCCCAGCTTGAGCTGGCGATACGCCGCGTCAACGTTGGTGTTCTGGTGGAAGCCATAGGTCAGGCCGGAGGTATGACGCAGCAGGTCGACCACCAACATGGGGCGCGCTGTTGGACGCGTCTGGAAGCCCTGCATGAAGCCGCCGGTATAGACACCCAGGTTTTTCCACGCTGGGATGTACTTGCTGACCGGATCATCCAGCGCGATCTTGCATTCCTCGACCAGCATCATGATCGCCACGGACGTGACGGGCTTGGTCATCGAGTAGATGCGAAAGATCGAATCCTCGGCCAGTGGAACTTGCCGCTCACGGTCGGCCTGGCCGAGCACAGAGTTCAGGACCCGCTCGCCGCGACGCCACACCTGGGTCAGGGCACCGGGCAGCTTGCCGGTGGCGATATAGGCGTCATCGATAAAGCGCTCGACCCGCCCGAGCCGATCCCGGGACATCCCATGTGTTTCGCTACGCCGCGCATCCATGCTTTCCCCTTGTACCTTGTATTCACAACTGCGCCGCTGGCGCAGGCTGACAATGGCATGCCGGTGCGTGGTGTTGCTGACCGCGCGTACCGGCCCGATGGCTGTGTGGTGGAGCGCAGGCATGCCCGGCTTCGCCACACGCCGCCATGATGACATTACCCGCGGCGCTCGATGCGCTTGCACCCCCGGAATGCGCTATTGCCATTCAGATTGATCAAGCTCTGGCGGCAGGCTCCAGGCTTGGCTTTCCGCGCGGAAATAGGCCATGACCTGATTCGCCTCGTGTTCCGTATCAATCAGATCGGGCAGCCCCCCATCCGCAGCCTCGGACATTGCATCCTCGTCAGAGGGATCGCGTATGCTGGCAGCCAGGACGCGCTCCAGCACCACTGCCCGTGATGCCATGCCGATGTGCCGGTAGATGTTGGCGATCTCTTGCACGCGCGCCTCCCCAAGGTTGGGGATCGCTGTGTAGCCCTCATTGGCGAAGCCGTCCTCCAGGTCGAAAAGCGCGACGGCATGCTGGAAACCGATGGGGAGAGACTGCAATTCGTCATCCGTATGGCCATGCCCGCTGCGACCGCCACTCGATAGCACGCACACCGGCAGATACTGCAACGCGTCGAAGAACAGGTCGTTGTCTTCGATGGTCCAGAACGCAAGCGGCAGGCGCTTGCCACCCAGTTCGCTTGCCCAGAACTTATGCAGCATGCCGCGCAACGTGAACAGTGCGGGAATCGTATAGATGGGGATTGGTTGGGTGTGGGGCATGACGTTGAGCACTCGAAAAACGCGGCCATCAAATGCACGGCCACAAGGTCTGACATCACCCGCCTTTGCGCGAGTGCCTGCAAGCAATCGAACCACGCACACCATCCAATTGCCCAGCCCGGCACAAACCGCCGAGCTGGGCACTGCCGTCAGATATCAGATCGACAGGCAAAGCTTACCGAAATGCTTACCCGCCGCCTGATGGGCAAACGCCTCGGCAATGTCCTCCAGCGCGAACGTGCGGTCAATCACGGGCTTGATACCCGTTGCCTCGATCGCGCGCACCATGTCGCGCTGTTGGCTGCGGCTGCCGACAATCAACCCTTGCAGCGTCTGGTGGCGCAGCATCAGCTCAACGGTGGGCACCTGCCCGACAACGCCGGCAAGCACCCCGATCAATGCGATGTGACCACCAGTGCGGCATGCACGGATGGATTGCGTCAGCGTGTCTGCCCCGCCGACCTCGATCACCTGATCGACGCCCCGCCCGTTCGTGTACTCCAGCACTTTGGCAGCCCAATCCGTGTCGCGGCGGTAGTTGATGGTGTGATCTGCGCCGAGTGTGCGAACGCGTTCCAGCTTCTCGTCGGACGACGACGTTGCGATGACCGTTGCGCCCATCCGCTTGGCGAACTGCAGCGCGAAGATCGATACGCCGCCGGTGCCGAGCACCAGCACGGTATCGCCGGCCTTCAATTGCCGGTCGACCACGAGTGCGCGCCATGCGGTCAGGCCTGCCGTAGTAAGCGTTGCCGCTTCTTCGTGGCTGTAGCCGCGTGGTGCGTGCGTGAACCAGTGTGCAGGGTGGACGACGCATTCGCGTGCGTAGCCGTCAACGCCATCGCCCGGCACGGTCTTGAAGTCCGACAGCGTCGGGCCGCCGTCCAGCCAGGTCGGGAAGAAGGTCGACACAACGGCATCACCCACTGCGAATTCGCTGACGCCCTCGCCGATGGCCTCGACAACGCCGGCGCCATCGGACATCGGGATGCGGCCATCCGCGCTGGGCAAACGGCCGGTCACAACGCCAAGGTCATGAAAATTCAGAGAGCTCGCGTGAATGCGTACGCGGATTTCGCCAGGGCCGGGCGCGCCGGGGTCGGCAAGTTCGACCCGTTGAAGTTGATCCAATCCGCCAGGCTGGCGCAGGGTGATGGCTTTCATTGAAACGGTTCCTTGGGAGAGATCGAGACAGCGCCGCGGCCGTACACGGCAACACAGCGACAGGTGGGATTGTCGAGCTGTACATCGATCACCGCAAGAACGTACAATTATCGCCAGTACTATCAATTTTGTAGGTACAAACCGAATGCGTCGCAAACCCCAAGGCATCAAGAGCGGCTGCGCGGTCGAGGTCACGCTTTCCGTGATCGGCGGCCTGTGGAAGCCCGTCATCCTGTTTCACCTGCTGGACGGCACGAAGCGCTTCATGGAACTGACGCGGCTGATTCCCAACGCCACACAGCGCATGCTGACGCTGCAACTGCGTGAGCTGGAAACCGACGGCATCATCGTGCGGCACGTTTATCCGCAGGTGCCGCCCAAGGTCGAATATGCGCTGACCCCGCTTGGGGAGTCGCTTGCACCGGTGCTGATCAGCCTGCGCGACTGGGGGCAGTCGTACCGGGAGCGCGAAGTGCCGGACGCACTGCCAGAGGCTGTAGAGGCTTAGCCACCCCATCTCCTGCGTTGTTACAATTCTTCTTTGACAAAATCTGACTTGTCAAATACTGTGCAGTCCAACAACGCAACGAGCAGGCCATGAAGCACTACAACCGCGACAACTTCCAACTCTTGCAAAGCGTGGGGTTCTACATCACCCGGGCCCGCAACCTGACCGGGATGGAGCTGGACGACGCACTGAGCCCACTGGACATCACGAGCCAGCAGATGGGCATTCTGTTGTCGGTGGCGCGCGATATTGCCAATACGCCGTACGAGCTCTCCAAGCTGCTCGGCATCGATACCGGCTTGATGACACGCACGCTCGACAAGCTCGAGCTCAAAGGCCTGCTGGTCCGCAGCCGCAGCCTGGAAGACCGCCGTGTGGTCAACCTGGAGCTGACGGCCAAGGGCGCAGACATCGCAAACCAGGTGCCCGACATTGCCGCCGAGGTATTGAACAACCGGCTGCAACGCTTCTCCCCCGCCGAGTTTCAGGAATTCCTGCGCTTGCTGAAGAAATTTGCGGAGTGAGCCTTCTGGCTCATTTTTTTATCCATTTATCTGATAAATCAGAAAATGCAAAATCAAACGAAACTCGATCACCTGCTCCGCCGTCCTGCCATTGCGCTGTCGGCCGTGTGCATGGCCGTGCTGGCCGGCTGCGCCAACTACGCCGGCATCCATAGCGACAGGCAGATGACTGAGCCTGGCGGCCTCGCCACCACGCAAAGCCTGCCGGCGGAACAGGGCCGCTGGCCCGTCGCAGGTTGGGCCACCAGTTTGGCGACGCGCAGCTCAAAACGCTGATCGACGAAGCCCTGCAAGGCAGCCCGTCGCTGGAGATGGCTCGCGCCCGCGTGGCCGCCGCAGCCGCCGCCAGCGAAGGCGCCAACGCCAACACGCTGCCGCAGGTCTCGGCCAGCTACAGCATCAACCGCCAGCGCTTCTCGGAAACCGCCCTCGTGCCGCCGCCGTATGCGGGCGCCTGGCAGACCGAGAACAAGGCCGCAGTCAGCGCCTCGTACGATCTGGACCTGTGGGGCAAGAACCGCGAGGCGCTGAAGTCTTCCGTTTCGGCCCTGCGTGCGAGCGAGGCCGAGACCGAGCAGGTCAAGCTCACGCTCTCCACCGCTATCGCCCGCGCGTACAACGATCTGGCCCGCCTGTACGCCCTGCGCGACATCGCTGCAGACCAGCTCACCCAGCGCCAGCAGGTGCTGCGGCTCACGCAAGGTCGCGTGACGATGGGCCTCGATACCGATGTGGAAAAGAAAGGCGCAGAAGCCGACGTCGCCAGTGCTGAAGCCACCATCGCCTCACTCGACGGCAGCGTGCAGCGCGTGCGCTACCAGCTCGGCGCGCTGCTGGGCAAGGGGCCAGACCGCGGCCTGGCCATCGCCCGCCCCACGTTGGGCGTGGGCGGCACGGTGGCGCTGCCGGACAACCTGCCCGCCGATCTCGTCTCCCGCCGCCCGGACCTCGTGGCTGCCCGCTGGCGCGTGGATGCCAGTACGCACGACATTGCCGTGGCCAAGGCCGACTTCTATCCGGACATCAACCTTGCCGCTGCAATCGGCCTGGACGCCTTCGGCTTCGGGCGCTTCCTGACGGCAGCCAGCCGCACCGCCAACGTGGGGCCCGCCATCCACCTGCCGATCTTTGATGGCGGCGCGCTGCGTGCCCAGCTCAAGGGCCGCTATGCCGACTTCGACTACGCCGTCGCGCACTACAACGACACGCTGGTCAACGCACTGTCCGACGTGGCGACGCAGCTCTCGGAAATCCGCTCGGTGGATAACGAACTGGCCGCCAGCGTGCGCGCACAGGACGCTGCTCGTCGCGCATTGCAACTCGCACTCGCGCAGTACAAGGGCGGACTGACCACACAGCTCACCGTGTTGCACGCGCAGGCCAACGCGCTGACGGCCGACCAGCAGGTCGCCAGCCTGCGCATGGCGCGCCGTGACCACCAGATTGCACTGGCCTCCGCACTCGGCGGCGGTTACCAGGAAGCACCGCAGAACACGCAAACCCGCTGAACCACCGTCTCCCATCCACATTGCCGGACCAAACAGGTGCCCAAATGAACGCCCCGATCCAGAACGAAACGCAGGCCGTTGCCGAAGCCAACGCCGCCCCGACCACCAACCTGAAGACGCACCGCAAGGCGCTGCTGATAGCACTGGGCCTGGCCACCACCGTGGCCGCTGCCAGCTATGGCGCGTACTACCTGAGCGTGGCCCAGTACCACGAAGATACTGACGACGCTTACGTCAACGGCAACCTCGTCCAGCTCACGCCGCAGGTGTCGGGCACCGTGGTGGCCGTCAATGCCGACGACACGCAGATCGTCAAGGCGGGCGAGCCGATCGTCTCGCTGGACCCGGCCGATGCGGAAGTCGCGCTCGACAATGCCCGTGCCCAGCTTGCGCAGACGGTGCGCCAAGTGAGCAGCCTCTACGTCAACAACACCGTGTACGCCGCCACCATCGCCCAGCGCGAGGCGGATCTCGCCCGCGCACGTGACGACCTGCGCCGCCGCACCACGGTTGCCGAAGCGGGTGCCGTGTCTGCCGAAGACGTCGCCCATGCGCGCGACACCGTGCGCGCCGCTGAAGCCGCACTGGACACCGTGCGCCAGCAACTCGCCAGCAACCGCACCCTGACCGCCCAGACCACGGTGGCCGAACACCCCAGCGTGCAGGCCGCCGCCGCCAAGCTGCGCGATGCTTACCTCGCCAACGCACGCAACACGCTGCCCGCACCAGTCACAGGCTATGTAGCGCGACGCTCGGTGCAGGTCGGCCAACGTGTTGCCCCGGGCACGCCGATGATGGCCATCGTGCCGCTGGACGGCGTGTGGGTCGACGCCAATTTCAAGGAGGTGCAGACGAAGCACATCCGCGTTGGCCAGCCTGTTGAACTGCGCGCAGACATGTACGGCAACTCGGTCACGTACCACGGCAAGGTCGCGGGCTTCTCTGCCGGCACTGGCGGCGCATTTGCCACGCTGCCCGCGCAGAACGCCACCGGCAACTGGATCAAGGTCGTGCAACGCCTGCCGGTGCGCATCCAGCTGGACCCGGCAGAGTTGCGTGAACACCCGCTGCAGATCGGCCTGTCGATGCAGGTGGATGTGAACACGCACGGCGCCGCCAGCATCCCCCGTGCGCAGCCGGCAGTACCGCTCAACACGGCCACGCGCACCGATGTATTCCGCCGCTATGGCGAAGACGCCAACGCCGAGATCGCCCGCATCATCGCGCAGAACAGCACCCTCGATGCCCGTTCGCAAACGCAGCTCGCCCGCGCAGACGCACCGCGTGCGACGGCCCCGCAGATGTAAGCCGCCCCTTTTTTCTCCAACTATCTGACAAGTCAGAAAAATTGACGCAGCCTCTGCGAGGTCATCATGGATGCACAAGCCAATACCGAACCCGCACCGCTCACCGGCGGCAAGCTGGCGCTCGGCTCCCTAGCCGTGGCGCTGGCCACGTTCATGAACGTGCTGGATTCGTCGATTGCCAACGTGGCGATCCCGACCATTGCCGGCAACCTGGGCGTGTCGGTGGATGAAGGCACCTGGGTCATCACGCTGTTTGCGGCAGCCAATGCGGTGTCGATTCCGCTCACGGGTTGGCTGACACAACGCATCGGGCAGGTGCGCCTGTTCGTGGCGACCATTCTGCTGTTCGTGCTGTCGTCGTGGCTGTGCGGCTTGGCGCCCAACCTGCCTGTGCTGCTGGCTGCGCGCATTCTGCAGGGCGCGGTGGCGGGCCCGATGACGCCGCTGTCGCAGGCCATCCTGCTGGGCTCATACCCGAAGCAAAAGAGCGGCACGGCACTGGCGCTGTGGGCCATGACGGCCACCGTCGGCCCGATTGCCGGCCCGCTGCTGGGCGGTTGGATTACGGACCGCTACTCGTGGTCGTGGATCTTCTACATCAACATCCCCGTCGGCCTGTTTGCCGCGGCGGTCACGTGGTTCCTCTACCGCGATCGCGAATCGGCCACGCGCAAGCTGCCCATCGACAAGATCGGCCTAGTTTCGCTCATCACCTGGGTGGCGGCGCTGCAGATCATGCTCGACAAGGGCAAGGATCTGGACTGGTTCAACTCGCCGTTCATTGTCGGGCTGGCGGTGGTGGCGCTCATCGCGTTTGTGTTCTTCCTGATCTGGGAACTGACGGACCAGCACCCCATCATCGAACTGCGCCTGTTTGCGAGCTGCAACTTTCTCTCGGGCACGGTGGCCATCTCGGTAGCCTATGCCGTGTTCTTCGCCAACCTGGTCATCCTGCCGCAATGGATGCAGCAATGGCTGGGCTACCCGGCCGTCAACGCCGGGCTGGCCACCGCGCCGCTGGGCATCTTTGCCGTGCTGCTCACGCCGGTGCTGGGCCGCATCCTGCCGAAGTCCGACATGCGCGTGCTGGCGACCCTCGCCTTTGCCGGCTTTGCGGGCGTGTTCTTCATGCGCTCGGGCTATACCGCCAATGTGGATACGTGGTCGCTGGTGTTGCCGACACTGCTGCAGGGCATTCCCACCGCAATGTTCTTCGTGCCGCTCACGGCCATCATCCTGTCGGGCCTGCCGCCGGAAAAGATTCCCGCTGCCGCCGGCCTGTCGAACTTCGTGCGGGTGTTCTGCGGCGCGGTGGGCACCTCGCTCGCCACCACGGCATGGAGCAACCGCACCATCCTGCACCACGCGCAATTGGCCGAACAAAGCAGCGCGAACAACCCGGCCTATACCGCGGCGCTGGACGGCATCCGTGCCACCTTCGGTTTCGATCCGGCCCAGGCACTCGCCTACTTCGAGCGTGGCCTGGATGCACAAGCCTCCATGCTCGGGCTGAACGACATCTTCTGGATCTCGGGCGTGATCTTCGTGGTGATCGTGCCGCTCATCTGGCTGGCCAAGCCCGTCAAGGGCACCGGCGGTGGCGCGGTAGCCGCGCATTGAAAGCCCATGCATTCACGGAGCCAACGATGTTGCAGATCACCCCCATGCCAGATTCGGCCGTGCTGTTGGATGTGCTCGTCTCGGTCAATCGGTTGCACAGCACGCTGCAGCAACGCGTGACAGAGATGCTGGGCAGCACGGGGCTCTCGCTCTCGCAGTGGCTGCTGCTTTGCCACTTGCGCCACGCAGCCGCGGGCACACTGACGGAAATCGCCGCGACGCTGCATCGGGACATCGGCGGGCTCTCACGTGCGGCCCATCTGCTTCAGTTGCGTCGCCTGATTTCTGTCACGCGCGGCGCGGAGGATCGGCGCAGCGTTCGGTTGTCGATCAGCGCGCCCGGCATCGCGTTGTGCGAGTCGCTGGATCAACAGATGACCGAGCGCCTGACCAGCGCGCTGATCGCCAGCATGGGGCTGCAATCCGTGCACGCGCTGCGGTACCTGATGGAAGGCGCCGCCGCGTCGCTCACGTAGCGCACGTGTCGTCGTGCCGCTTTCAACGTAGCGCGATTGCACGAATAGATACCGATCTATATAGTCCCACCGCGTCAACAACGGCAAGCCAATCAGAACAACCATTGCTGCATCGCTGACTTGTTTCCGTCTCTTAATCTTTTGGCGATTTCCACGCTCGCCTGAAACCCCGTTCTCTCCAACCTTCTTCCATCACGCTCTCGATGCGCGCTCTCGCCATGCCTACGTTTGCAGCCCCCGCCGCACAGACTTCCCTGCGCCATGCCGTGCTGGCGCTGAGCCTCGCGGTATCGTTGCCCGCCGTCGCACAAACCGGCGCTGCAGCACCGCACGTGGTTTCCGAGTTGAAGGACATCCGCGTCAAGGCGACCGCCACGCTGCCCAAAGCAGGCGGCAGCGCAAGTGACCGGGAGGATTGCCCGCAGCGGGTCATCCAGCCGAAGTCGGCCGCTGCCAAGCTGGTGGCCGCGCAAGGCTGGGCCGTCATGGCCGACGTACCGCTGGGGCCCTACCGCGCCGTGAGCTTTGCGGGCCAGATGCAGGCTGCCACCAGCGGCACCTGCGCCGCCACGCAAGGCAACGTCGCGGTGTTCAGCAACGACAAGCTGATCGCGCTGGCCTATGGCAAGTCGGCAGACGACACCGCCATCGGCAACCTCGTCCCGCTTGAGGGCGGCACCGTGCGCCTGTGGGATGGCGACATCGTTCCCGCGCCCGCTGGTGACCTGCATGTCGACGCCGACGGCACGGTGCGGCTGACCAAGATGGCCGACGAAGAGGCTGTCTGCCAGGGCCGTGCCAAGCTGCCGAACGTCTACGGCATGCCGATCGACAAGGCGCGCAAGGCGCTCGCCGCCAAGGGCTGGAACCCGGTGCGTGCCAAGGCCAGTGGCGACCCACGGCAAGCGGCGCTGTTCAAACACGGCATCATCGAAACCGACGACTGCTCGGGCACGGGCATGGCCTATTGCAGCTACAGCTACGCCGGCCCGGCCGGCAGGCTGTCGCTGGAAACCGCTGGCGAAGATGACCTGCCGAGCGTGTCGGGCTACAGCGTCAAGTGCCGGTGAGCGCCTTGGCGCTCGGCCGCTCAGTTGTGTTTCGCGACGGATGAGCGCTGCCGTCAGCGCATCCTTGCCTGGGAAATACTGATTAGCGCGAGCCGATGTTGACGCCCGCGCGTCGGGCCTTGACGCAGAGCACCGGTTGAGCACGAACGCGCCACTGCCCTGGCACACAACGGGCGAGAGCACGGGGCACGCAGCTTGCTAAAGTGGTTGGGTTGCCCTAGCTCGTCCACGGCGCGATGGCGGCGGAACCGCTCGTTGCGCCGCAGTCGTCCCACTCAGCGTGAACCGTTCTTCGTCTTCTCTTCAAAGCATCCAGGCACTGCGAGGCTTTGCCGCGCTCTACGTCGTTGTATTCCATTCCGGCCTGGCGCTGGCCCATACCGACATGCCCGCCCTGGCGTGGCTGACCACGCACGTGATCAAGCGCGGACATGTGGGCGTGGATGTCTTCTTTGTCATCAGCGGCTTCATCATTGCGTGGGTCGCCATCCTGGGCCCCAAGGGACCGGAGGCGCCCGGCGAGTTTCTCGTCAAGCGCGCATTCCGGCTGGCGCCGCCGTACTGGCTGATGTCGGTGCTGCATTCCACATGGCTCAATCCGGTGTCGACTGGCGTGCTGCTCAGCTCACTGGCCTTCCTACCGCAGGCCAATGTGGATGCGCCTTACTTCGGCTATCCCGCGCTCTACGTCGGCTGGTCACTCAACTACGAGGCGTTCTTCTATGCACTGTGCGCGCTGGGCCTGGCGCTGTTTGGCAGACGCGCGCTGTGGCTGGTCGCGCTGATGTTGTTCACCACAACCATCATCGTGCCGTTCTGGCACAGCGGTGTGGTGCCGCGTGATCCGGAGGCGCTCTACGCCTGGGCCACGCCCCTGCAGGCAATGGCCGCCAACCCACTTGTGCTCGAGTTCCTGCTGGGGGCGGGGCTGGCGTGGCTGTATGCGGAACACCGGCACCGCCTGACACCCGCCTTGGCCCATGTGCTGTTGGCGGCCGGTCTGGGCGCCTTCATCGTCTCCGTGATCGGGCCCGTGTCCACGTTTGATCCGCTCGCGCGCGGCCTGCCGGCGGGGGCATTGCTGATCGGTCTGGTGGCGATGGAGTACTGCGGCCTGCTCCGCGTGCCGCGTGTGGCGGTCTGGCTGGGTGAGTTGTCGTATGCGCTCTACCTGGTCCACCCCAGCGTGATCGAAACCACGCATCGGCTGGTGGGCGTGCTTGCGCCGGAGTGGATCGGTACGCAACTCCTGCTGTTTGCCGTCAATCTTGCGCTGACGCTTGCGCTGGCGGCGCTGCTCCATCGCTATATCGAGCAGCCTTCCATTGCGCTGGGCCGCAAGACGATCGACTGGATGGATACCCAGCGGCATGCGTGGCGCGCACGGCTGGGGCTGCAGAAACCGTGAGCACTGCATAACGTTTCCGGTTTTTATTCGTTCACCGCACGACGGGCGTCTCACACAATGGTTGCCTCAGAAACAATCTGTCGCACGCCATGTCTGCTCGTTCTCACTGGTTCCGTTTTGCCCCTACCTTATTGGCTGCTGCCACGTTGCTGGCAAGCACGGCTGCATCTGCTGACGCCACGCTCGACAAGGTCCAGCAGCGCAAGAAGCTGGTGGTGGGAGTGGTGCTATCGGGCGGACCCTTCGGTTCCATTGACCCGGTAACGCAACGCGCAACAGGCTTCAATGTCGACTTGGCGCAGGCGCTTGGGCGCGGGCTGGGTGTGGAGGTGGAAACGGTGCAGGTGCAGCCGTCCAACCGCATTCAGTTCCTGCAGCAAGGGCGTGTGGACATTCTTGTTGCCTCGATGGAGCTGAACCCTGAGCGCGCGGAACTGCTGGCCCACGTGCCTTCGCCCTACTACCGCGTAGGCGGCGTGGCGCTGGTGCCCAAGGACAGCCCCGTGCAGAAGTGGAGCGACCTGAAGGGCAAGGATGTGTGCCTGTCGCAAGGCAGCAGCTACACCAAGCCGCTGGCGGCCGAGATCGGTGCCACGCCCAAGGGCTTCAAGAGCCCGGCGGAATCGCTGCTGGCACTGCGCGGCAACAACTGCGCCGCCGCCGTGCATGACGCCACACTGCTGCAACCGCTGCCGCGCACCAACCCGGAATGGAAGGACTACCGCGTTGTCGGCCCAGATCTGATCCCCTCGCCCACCGTTATCTGGGCACGCAAGGGCGAGAACGACACCGTGGCCGCGCTCGATCGCATCGTGCAAGGCTGGCATCGCGATGGCTGGCTGATCGAGACTGAGAAGAAGAACGGCATCCTGCCGCCCTCGCCCGCGCTGGTCGAATGGCACGAAGCTGCAAAGGGCACCGTCAAAGCGGGCCGTAGCTGACCCGCATTCCGCATGGCTGACGATCTGCTTCTGCGCGTGATTGCGCTGGTCCGCCATACGGGCCTCGACTACGGCTTCCTGGCCGAAGCCTACGAACGGAATGCGCTGCTGCAAGGCGCCAGGCTCTCTCTGCTGGTGATGTTCAGCACCGTGGTGTTGAGCCTCATCTTTGGGGTGGTGCTGGCGCGCTTGCTGATCTCACCGCGCCGGCGTGTCGCGCAACTCGCCCAGGGCTTTGTTGAACTCACCCGCAACACACCCACGCTGGTGCAGTTGTGCTGTGCGTTCCTGGTCGTCAACACACTCATCACGCAAGCGCTGGCGCAGTGGCAGTTGCGCAACCCGCTCACGCCGTTCTTCTGGGCGGTGACCATTCTCTCGCTGCACAAGGCGGCCTTTCATGCCGAGGCGTTGCGCGGCGGCATCGAGGCCGTACCGCCCGCCATGCTGGAAGCGGCAACGTCATTGGGCTTCAGCGCACGTGAACGGCTGTGGCGCGTGCAGCTTCCGCTGGCATTTCGTGCCGCGCTGCCTTCGTTGATGAACAACACGGTGGAACTGGTGAAGGCGTCGTCTCTGGCCTCGGCCATTGCGGTGGGCGACATCACCTACAGCGCGCTGATGATCTGGACCCAACGCGACAACGTGCTCGAATGCATGGTGCTGTTACTGCTGTTCTATGGCGTGGTCACCTATGCCGTGCACGCAGCCGGCGTGTGGATCGAACGCCGGCTGCGCATGCCGGGCTATGGGGCCACGGGCCACGCTGCTGCAGGAGGGCCCGCCCATGCCTGACACCCTTCTTGGGACGCTGCTGCACTGGTCGCCGGCACTGCTGCGGGGGTTGGCCATCAATATCGGCATCAGCCTGCTTGCTGTTGGGCTGGGCACGTTGATCGGGCTGGCCGTCGGTGCGCTGCATCTATCGCCGGCACGCTGGGTGCAACGGTTTGCCGGCAGCTACGTCGTCGCCTTCCGGAATGCGCCCTGGCTTGTGCTCGTGTACGGCATTGCTTACGCCGTGCCGTTCGAGATTGTCGTGCGCGGCCATGTGTTTCCGTTTCCCGATTGGCTCAAGGTCACGCTGGCGCTGGCACTGCCGGCAAGTGCCCACGTAGCGGAAATCTTTCGTGGCGCGGTGCTGTCGATTCCGTCTACGCAGTGGGAGGCGGCGGCATCGCTGGCCTTCACGCGCCGCGACATCCTCTGGCGCATCGTGCTGCCACAGTGCCTGCGGCGCATGCTGCCTTCATGGATGAACCTGTACGCGGTCATCACCATGGGCACCGCCATGGCCTCGCTGGTGGGCGTGCATGACCTGCTCGACACCGCGCAGATTGCCAGCAACACCGTCAACCGTACGCCGTTCACGGTGCTTACCTATTTCACTGTGCTCGGGTTTTTCCTCGTCTATTGCTACCCGATTTCGCGCCTGACCCGGCGCCTGGAGCGCGCCCATGTCCTCACCTGATCTGCTGCCCCTTGATGCGCCTGCTACCAGTGCTCCGCTCGTAGCGTTGCGCGATGTGCATCTGACCTTCGGCACCACAACTGTGCTGCGCGGCATCGACCTCGACGTGCATCGTGGCGAGGCCGTGTCGATCATCGGGCCATCCGGCTCAGGCAAGTCGACGCTCCTGCGTTGCATCAGCGGGCTGTTGCGGCCGCAGCGCGGCAGCGTGACGGTGGACGGCATCCGCGTCGACCAGCTCACCACCGAGGCCGACACGATCGCCCTGCGCAAGCGCATCGGCTTCGTGTTCCAGCAATACAACCTGTTTCCGCACCTGAGCGTGCTGGACAACCTGACCGCCGCCCCCGTGCGCGTGCTGGGCCGGACAAAGGAAGAGGCCGAAGCCGATGCGCATGCCCTGCTCAAGAAGGTGGGCCTGGCCGACAAGGCACGCGCCTATCCGGGCCAGCTCTCCGGCGGCCAACAACAACGCGTGGCGATTGCCCGCGCGCTGGCAATGCGGCCCGAGCTGATCCTGTTTGACGAGGTGACCTCGGCGCTCGACCCTGAGACGGTGGGCGAGGTGCTCAACGTCATCGGAGAACTGGTCGACGATGGGCTGACCTGCGTGCTGGTGACGCACGAAATGGCCTTCGCACGCGCCATCAGCGATGCGGTGGTGTTTACCGAGCACGGCGTGGTGGTGGAACGTGGCCCGGCCGAGCAGCTCTTCTCGTCACCGGTGAGCGAGCGCACGCGGGCATTTCTGTCGCGCGCGCTGTCGGGGCACGCCGGGGCACGGCCGCCTGCGCATGCGCCGTGGCACGCCGCCTTTGCAAGCGCGGCGTTTGCTGTCTGATCCCCCTCTCCTACCCGCCGATGGCGTGCAGCTCTGCCACGGGGGCGTGCTGCAGCGCCTGCTCCAGATCGGCAATCAGGTCGTCGGCATCTTCCAGGCCAACGTGCAGGCGTAACACGGCGCCGCTGCGGTTCCATTGCGCATGGTCTGACAAACGCTCGGGCGCAACCACCGTGACAAGGCTTTCATAGCCACCCCACGAGGCGCCGATGGCGAAGAGCCGCAAGGCATCAACAACACGCTCCGCAGCATACTGATCTGCGTCCTTGAGTACGAAGGAAACCAGCCCGTTGGCGCCCGAGAAGTCGCGCTTCCACAGCGCGTGGCCGGGGTCGTCCGGCAATGCCGGATAGAACACCTGCCCCACGCCCGGCTGCGCCTGCAACCATTGCGCGACGCGCGTTGCGTTGCGCTGGTGCTGCGCCATCCGCACGGGTAGGGTGCGCACGCCACGCAAGGCCAGGTAGGCATCATCCGCGCCAATGGTCAGACCCAGCACATCGTGGGCGGCGGCAATGCGGGCGGCCACGGCCTCGGTGCGCGCAATCACGGCACCCAGCATCACGTCGGAATGCCCGGCCACGTACTTGGTGGCGGCCAGCACCGAGACATCGGCCCCCGCATCAAGCGGACGGAACAGGATGCCGGAGGCCCAGGTGTTGTCCGTTGCCAGCACGATATCGTGGCGCCGCGCGACACGGGCAATGGCCTCAAGGTCATAGATCTCGTACAGCAGCGACCCGGGCGACTCGGTAAAGATCAACCGCGTGTGCGGTCGAATGGCGGCTTCCAGGCGCCCATCGTTGGGCTCGACATACGACACCTCGATCCCCAATCGCTGCAGCAGCACGGCATCCAGCCTTCGCACGGGTGCGTAGATGCTGTCGGTCACGATCACGTGGTCACCGGGCGAAAGCAGCGCCAGAAACGTCAGCGCGATGGCCGACAGGCCCGACGGCACAAGGAACGCCCGCACGCCGCCCTCCAGCGCCAGCAGCGCATCTTCCAGCGCGCGGTGCGTTTGCGAACCATGGCGGCCGTAGCTGGCGATGTTCTCGCCGGCCTTGCGGCGCGCATGCACGTCGTGCAGGGCAGCCGTGCTGGCATGGCGCACGGTGCTGGTGCGTTCAACGGGCACATTGACGGGCGCGGCTCCGTCAACAAACGGTGGGCTGCCTGCGTGGATGATGCGTGTGGCAAGCGCTTCGGGCACGTTGTGGGATGCGCGGGTGAATGTGCGGGTCATGGGGCCACCACCTCTGCCGTTTCGTTGACGATTGCACTCGGGCTGCCGAGCGCAAACAGCGCGCGCTCCTGCGCATCGAGTTGCGCTACCAGCCCGATCTCCCAGGCGAGATAGCCGCGCGCGGCGTCCAGGTTGCCGTCATGGCGATCGTGCACGAAGAAGAGATAGTCAATGCGCTCGGCGTCTGCCGGCAGTTCTGGTGTCGCCTCAAGCGGATACCCGGCGGCATGCCATGCAGCAACGCCACCCTCGAGACGCCGTACGGAAGCCGCACCCTGTTCCAGCAGATCCACCGCCGCGAGTGCGCTAACTGCAGCGTCATCGTCCACCAGCACGACCTGTGCGCCGCGCACGTCGTGCAACTGTCGCCGTGTGGCCCAGCGTGCGCCGGGAATATGCGCCGTGCGATAGGCCGCGCTGCTGCGCAGGTCGAACAACACGACTTCCCCATGCGCAAAGGCGTTGCGCAGCGTGCCCGCGTCGATCCCCACAGGGGGTGCCGGCTGCCAAGGCGTGTCGCGTGTTGCCAGCAAGGCGGCATTCGCTTCGCTCAAACCGCCTTCCAGCACTGCGGCATCATGCCCCTGCTGGCGCAACCAACTGGCGATCACGGGGGCGCGGATACCGTCATCGTCGAAGACGATCAACCAGGCGCCACGCACACCGACATACTGGTCCGTCGCCTGCAGCAACTGGCCGCCCGGCGCATGCACGGCGCCGGGCAGGCTGCCGCGTGCAAAGGCATCAGCCGTGCGGACGTCAAGCAGGAAGACCGTACGCGCCCCTTGCTGCCGCTCGGCTTGAACCGCCGCCGCGGTAACTGTCGACACGGCAAAGCGTTGGGACAGATCCGCCACGGCCTCTTGCGCGCGCCGGCGTGCCGGCACGTCGATCGTGTCTGGGTAGCGGCGGTCGGCGCCGTGCTCCAACGTCAGGCCGTGCAACTGCCAGCCTTGCGTACCGTTCTCCAGCGCGTAGATCGGATTGGGCAATCCCAGATTACGCAGCGTCTGCGCACCGATGATGCTGCGTGTGCGCCCCGCGCAGTTGACGACAACCGGTGTGTCGTCATCCGGCACAAGCGCATGCACGCGCAGTGCCAGCTCGCCGTTCGGGCAAGCAACGGCACCGGGAATGGTCATGCGGCGGTACTCGGCGACGGTGCGCCCATCCAGCAGCACGTGGCGCTTGTGCTCGCGCTGCCAGGCGGCCAGCTCACCCGCCGTGATGTGTGGTGTGTGATAGGTCAGCTCAGCCAGTTCACCAAATGTCTTGGATGGCACGTTGATGCCCTTGAACAGCGCAAACCCGGCGGCCTGCCAAGCGGCATTGCCGCCTGCCAGCACGTGCACGCTGTCGTAGCCAAGATCGAGCAAGCGCCGGGCAGCCAGCACGGAGAGCGCACCACCATCGGCATCCGTCACCACCAGCCGAACGTTGCGCCGGGGCGCCAGACGCACGGCGTCGATCTCCAACCGGCTGTACGGTGCCGGCGTTGCCAGGAAGAGATGTCCTTCGCCAAATTCACCAGCCTCGCGCACGTCGAACAGGGCGATCTCAGCGCCGTCGTGGAGCCACGCCTTCAACGTGACGGCATCAATGGAAGGAACAGACATGCGGGCCTCGCGCGTAACGGAAAGGCCCATGGTAGGCACGCCGGCCCGCGCGCGAGAACGAACCGATGCGTCTATGCATATGCAGGATGCTGCGTTGGTGGCACGTGCCCGGCGCTCTACACTGGGGCATCTGTCCTCTGTCCTTTACCGTTCCCAACGCGCCATGAGCCTCGCCCAGCAACGGGACCACGCGGTCCGTCAAACCCTCATCGCCATTCGTGCCATTGCTGCGCAGGATGGCATCACCTACGCGTCACTCACCCGCATTGCTGATCGGCTGCAGGAATTGGCCGCGCAAGAGGCGCTGTTCCCCTTCGACGCCTTCCCGCCGCCACCGGCAGACGAAGCCGATGCGTCCAGCCGCTACCTGCTGCATGAAGAGGCCGACAAGACCTTTGCGCTGTACCTGAACTCGATCAACCCGGGCAAGATCACGCCGCCGCACAACCACACCACGTGGGCAGTGATCGTTGCACTGGAAGGCGAGGAATTGAACCGCGTGTACATCCGCACCGATGATGGCCGCGACCCTGAACGGGCCACGCTCGCCCTGTCGCGTGAGGTGACTGTGCAACCCGGCACGCCGATCACGTTTCTTGCGGACGACATCCACAGCATCCACGTGGTCGGCAACAAGCCCACGCGCCACTTCCACCTGTACGGCCGCGCGCTGGAAACGCTCACTGGCCGCGTCGGCTTTGATCTCGCCACGGGGCGCGTGCTCAACTACAACCGCAACTACATGAGTGCGACCAAGCAGGCCGCCTGACCGCGTGCTACGTCGTCTTGCGCGCGGCGCCTGCCGCGGCTTGGCGCGGCATCCGGCCCAGCACCGGCTTCAGCACCGGCGCCTGCTGGGCCAGGAAATCCCACAACCGATTGGCAACGGGCCCGTACGGCCGATCACGCCGGCGGGCAACGACCAAGTCCTGGATCATGCCGGGGAAGTGCTTGCCTGCAATCGATAGCAGACGCCCTTCGCGCAATTCCGCCTCGATCATGAAGCGCGGCAGATGCCCCCACGCCATACCGTGCACGATCAGCTCCTTCTTCATCAGCTGATCCGGCACGAAGCACTGCGGGGCGCCTTCCACAACGTAGTGCGCCTGCGGTGACGGCTGACGCGCCGAATCGTTGATCACGCATTGCATGAAGCGTTGCATCTGCTGCGGCGTGAGGCCGGACGTTGGCGCAAAAGGCAAGAAACCCGGCGCGACCACCGGCACCATCGCAATCTTGCCCAGGTCGATCCACTCCATGCGCACATCGCCTTTCGGCACACGGTGCACGATCAGATCGGCCTCGTCTTCCAGCAGACGCTCCCAGGGGCCGGTCACGGCCTCGAACTGAAGTTGCAGACGCGTTTGGGGGCACTGGCCGAAGAACTGGCTGAGCAACGCCAGCACCGGCTGCAATGGACACAGATCGCCCAACACCACGCGCAACTCAGCTTCCTCCCCCATGGCCAGTTGCCTGGCGTGGGTCCGCAGCTCCTCGCTCTCCCGCAGCAGCGATTGGACCTTGCGATGGAAGGACTGGCCAGCGTCCGTCAGCTGCACCCGGTAGCCACTGCGGTCCAGCAGGCTCAAGCCCAGTTGCTCCTCCAGCTTGGCCACCGCAGCAAACACCGAGGGGTGCGATCGGTGCAGCCGGTCAGCCGCCGCCTGAAAGCTCCCCCCTGCCACAACCGCATCGAAGCACTGCAGCTCATGGAGCGTGAAGTTCGACATTGTTTGTTTTATCTACAGAGTTCTTTCAAACTTTATAGTATCTATGAAACAGCCCGAATTCTAGGATGACTCCACCTCAAACACGTTCTGGAGCCCATCATGGAATCTCACAACACCCTTTCGTTCATCACCGCCGGCGACGGCGTACGTCTGGCCTATCGTTTTGACGGTTCGGTCGACAAGCCTGTCCTGCTGCTATCCAACTCCATCGGCACCGATCTGCATATGTGGGACGTGACGGTGCCACAGCTTGCCGAGCACTTCCACGTGCTGCGTTATGACGCGCGTGGCCACGGTGCGTCCGACGCGCCCACCGGGCTGTACTCGCTCGATCGACTGGGGCGCGATGTGGTGGAGCTGCTCGACGCACTCGGCCTGCAGCGCGTGCACATGCTGGGGCTTTCGCTGGGGGGCATCGTGGCGCAATGGTTGGCCATCCATGTGCCGGAGCGCATTGACCGCCTGGTGCTGTCGAACACCGCTGCCCACATCGGCCCGGTGCAGTACTTTGACAACGCCATTGCGGAGCTGCAGCGTGCCCCCGACATGCAAGAGACGGCCGAGACCTTCCTGCGCAACTGGTTTCCGGCACACATGCTGGAGGCAAATGACCCGGCGGTCGCACCGTTCCGCCGCGCGCTGCTGGCAACGCCGCGCGAGGGCATCATCGGCGGCTGGACTGCCGTGCGGGATTCAGACCTGCGTCGCACCATCGCGCTCATCTCGCATCCCACGCTGGTCATTGCGGGCCGGCACGATACGGTGACGTCTGCACGCCACGGCGAGGAGATCGCCGCCGCCATTCCGGGCGCACAACTGCGCATGCTGGACACCGTGCACCTTGCCAACGTGGAGGCGCCGGACGCGTTTATCGGGCTGGTGCTGGATTTCCTGGCCGTGCACGCGACGGCATAACGGATCGGCAACGATGCGCCGCAACCCGCCCGGTTGCGGTTAACATGGCGGCCATCCAACCGATGTGCCGCCAGACATGTCCCGCGTCAAGAACGAAGACGAATTCGAGCTGCGCCGCGAAAGCGTGCTCGACACCGCCGCTGAAGCCTTTGCGGCCGACAGCTACCCGAGCGTGTCGATGAACCAGCTCGCCGCCGCCTGCGGTGGCTCGAAGTCGCGCCTGTATCACTACTACGAAGGCAAGGAAGCGATCCTCTTCGATCTGCTCGACCGCTACACCACGCGGCTGGCCGATCTGGTCGAACGCGCGCAGAGCGATGCGCTGCACGCCAAGCTGTCGGCGCGGGCCACGTTGCATCTGCTGATCCGCACCTTCCTGGCCGAATATGCGACGTCGCGCACGCGGCACGTGGCGCTGCTCAATGACGTGAAATACCTGTCGCCAGAACAGCGGGACATCGTGCTCGCACGCGAGCGGAACGTGGTGGCGGCCGTGGGCTGGCAGCTCGGCGCAGCCTACCCGGACAAGGTGGACGAGGCTAACCGTACGCCCATCACGATGATGCTGTTCGGCATGATGAACTGGACGTTCACCTGGCTCAAACCCGATGGCCCGCTGTCGTATGAAGGCTATGCCGAGATGGTGATCGAAATGCTGGAGAACGGGCTCGGCGGCCCGAACGGCAAGAAAGACTGAAGCTCAACAACCATCAGCGCTCGTCATAGCTCACGACAACACGCTGCGTGAGCGGCCGCGCCTGACACGTCAGCACAAAGCCTTGCTGGATCTCCCAGTCTTCCAGCGTGAAGTTCTTCTCCATCTCCACGCGCCCCTCCAGCACCTTGGCGCGGCACGTGCAGCACACGCCGCCCTTGCACGCATAGGGCAAGTCCAGCCCAGCATGCAGCGCGCTGTCGAGCACCTTGGCATCTCCCGCCATCGGCACGTCGTGCGACTTGCCGTCGAGCACCACCGTCAACGCCACATCGCCAGCCACAGCCGCACGCTTGCGCGCTTTGGCCGATTCAGTCGAGGCGTCGCCCACCGGCACGCCAAAGCGCTCGGCATGCACGCGCTCACGCGGCACGCCTCGCTCCAATAGCGCAGCTTCCACGGCATCGATCATCGTGGATGGCCCACAGATGAAGGCTGCGTCGATATCGCCCGGGGGGATCAGCGCATCCAGAAAGGCATGCGCCTTCGCACCATCCAGCCGCCCGTTGAACAGCGCAATCTCCTGCGCCTGACGCGACAGCACGTGATACAGCGCAAACCGATCGAGATAGCGGTCCTTCAGGTCTTCCAGCGCCTCGCCAAAGATGATGCTGTCGATGCTGCGGTTGCCGTAGACCAGCGTGAAGCGGCTGTGCGGCTCCGCAGCCAGCGTGGTCTTGATGAGCGAGAGGATCGGCGTGATGCCGCTGCCGGCAGCAAAGGCGACGTAGTGGCGCGCACTCTCAGCGGCCAGCGGCACATAAAAGCGACCGTCCGGCGGCAACACATCGAGCGATTGCCCCACGCGAATGCGGTCGTGCAGGTGGTTGGAGAACACGCCGGCATCCACACGCTTGACGGCCACGCGCAACTCGCCATGCGCGTCGTAGTCCTGCACGGAACAACAGATGGAATACGAGCGCCGCACATCGCTCTGCCCTGTCTCGGGCACCGGCATGCGCAGCGTCAGGAACTGGCCCTGCTTGAAGCGATAGGCATCGCGCAGGTCGTCCGGCACATCGAAGCGCACGGAAATCGTATCGGCCGTCTCGCCACGCACTTCGGCAACACGCAGCGGGTGAAATTGCGGGGTCATGGCGATCGTTTCGTTCAGTAGGGCTTGAAGTAGTCGAACGGCTCACGGCATGCACGGCAACGGTACAGCGCCTTGCACGCGGTCGAACCGAAGGCGGAGATGAGCACCGTGTCGTGCGAGCCGCATTGCGGGCAGGCGATGTGCTCGCCCTGCGCCGGGCGCATCAGGCGAATCGGGCGCGCGTTGCCCACCGTCACCACGTGGGCCGGCGGTGCAATACCGAAGTCACGCAGCTTGCGGTGCCCTTCGGGCGTGATCCAATCGGTCGTCCACGCTGGCGAGAGCACGGTGCACACACGATATGCACCCACATCCGCCGTCTGCAGCGCGCGGCTCACGTCGTCGGCAATCTGGTCCATCGCCGGGCAGCCGGAATAGGTGGGCGTGATGGTTGCCACCACGGTGCCACTGCCGTCGATCTGCACGTCGCGCAGGATGCCCAGTTCAGCAATCGTGACGACGGGGATCTCCGGGTCGGTCACGGCGTCCAGCGCGGCTCGGGCGCGTGCAAGCCGTGTGACCACATCGGCGGAAGCAACGGGCTCGACTACCACGATGCCCCCGGAAACTGGCGCGCCAGCCCCTGCATTTCAGCCAGCAGATAGCCCATGTGCTCGGAGTGCTCGCCGTGTTTTCCGGTGCTGACGTAGGGGCCGGACTCGGGCAAGGCAAGTGTGGCCTCAGCCAGCGCGTCGTTCACCGTTGCCTGCCATGCAGCCTGCAGATCGGCAACGCGCACGCCAATGCCGGCATCGGCCATGGCATCCTCGATGGCATCAGCGGCAAAAAACTCGTTGGTGTAGGGCATCAACCAGTTGAGCGCCGCCTGGGCGCGTGCATGCGACACCTCGGTGCCATCGCCAAAGCGCACCAGCCAGTCACGCGTGTGCGCGAGGTGATAGCGCATCTCCTTGACCGACTTGGCGGCGATGGCGGCCAATTCTGCATCCTTAGATGCGGCCAGTGCCTCCCACAACGGCACCATCAACGCGGCATATAGGAAGTGGCGGACGATGGTGACTGCGTAGTCGCGCGCCGCAGCAGATGTGGCAACCAGTGGCCCCGCATGGGGCAGTTCGAGCAGTGTGTAGTTGCGGAACGCGCTCTCTGCACGCAAGTAGGCGTAGTCGTCTTCGGTGCGCAGCGTGCCCGTCAGAGCGCCTTCAAGCTGGCCGGCATGTGTATAGAGCAGTCGCGCCTGACCGATCAAATCGAGGCTCAGGTTGGACAGTGCAATGTCCTCTTCAAGCACGGGGCCACGCCCCGTCCACTCAGCGTTGCGCTGACCAAGAATGAGTGCGTTGTCGGCCAGACGCAGGATGTACTGCAGATGCGCGTTGGAAGTCATCGCCACGGCTCACATGTGGTTGACTTCATCGGGCAGCCGATAGAACGTCGGGTGCCGGTAGATCTTGTCGGCCATCGGGTCGAACAGCATGGGCTTGTCATCGGGCTCGCTGGCGGTGATGGCGGCCGATGGCACGACCCAGATCGAGACGCCCTCCTGCCGGCGCGTATAGACGTCGCGCGCCATCTGCAACGCCTGCTTGGCATCGACTGCATGCAGGCTGCCGCAGTGCTTGTGCTCCAGGCCCTGCTTGCTGCGGATAAACACTTCCCACAGCGGCCATTCGTGTTGATGCGTGGTTGTACTCATGCTGTGGCTCCTCAGGCGGCTTGTTCGGTGGCGGCCGCACGTTCGGCCTGTTTGCGTGCATAGGCAAGCGCGGCTTCGCGCACCCACTCGCCTTCTTCATGCGCGCGCTTGCGGGTGACAAGGCGCTCACGGTTGCAGGGGCCATGGCCGTCAAGCACACGCTTGAATTCGGACCAGTCCAGCGGCGAGAAATCGTAATGGCCACTCGCCTCATTCCACGTGAGCCCTGGGTCAGGCAACGTCACGCCCAACACACGCGCCTGCTCGACGGTCGCGTCGACAAAGCGCTGGCGCAAGTCATCGTTCGAGATACGTTTGATGCCCCAGGCCATAGTCTGCGCGCTGTTGGGCGATGCGGTATCAGGCGGCCCAAACATCATCAGCACCGGAAACCACCAGCGGTTGACGGCCTCCTGCACCATGTCGCGCTGCGGTTGCGTGCCGCCCATCATGGTCAGTAGCGACTCAAAGCCCTGGCGCTGGTGGAACGACTCTTCCTTGCAGATGCGGATCATGGCGCGTGCATACGGACCGTACGAGCAACGGCACAGCGGCACCTGGTTCATGATGGCCGCGCCGTCCACCAGCCAGCCGATCACGCCCACGTCTGCCCACGACAGCGTCGGGTAGTTGAAGATGGAGGAATACTTGGCGCGCCCTTCGTGCAGCGCGTCGATCATCTCGTCGCGCGTACTGCCGAGCGTTTCGGCGGCGGAGTAGAGATAGAGACCATGACCCGCCTCGTCCTGCACCTTGGCCAGGAGGATGGCCTTGCGCTTGAGCGACGGCGCACGGCTGATCCAGTTGCCCTCGGGCAGCATGCCCACCACCTCTGAATGCGCGTGCTGCGAAATCTGCCGCAATAGCGTCTTGCGGTACGGCGCGGGCATCCAGTCCTGCGGTTCGATCTTGTGGTCAGCACCGATGCGCGCGTCAAAGCGCGCCTGCAATTCGGCTTCGCCTTGCGGCACAGCGGCCAGCTCCTGTTCGGTGGGCAAGCCGCCAGGCTGGTCCAGGCTTTGGGTGTACATACGATCCTCCGGCCCCGCGTTGGGGAGTGCTGGATGTGCGTGCCCCGCCATTCAGGTCATGCCGGAGCTGGATCGATTATAAACCGTCCGACCGGTCGGTCAATAACGGATTACACCGCATGCCTCGATTGAGACATGCAGTGTGAATCAGCTTAGATGGAGGCGGCGGAGGACGCCTGATCCTGTGTGTGCGCGTGTGCACGTGTCCGCACGAAGGCGCCGGCCAGTGCAGAAGCCAGCACAGCCGCAATGGCCCCCAGCAGGAAGGCCAGGTGATAGCCGCCATTGAGTGCGGTGGCCGCATCGGCTCCTGCAGCAGTCAGGTTGTTCGTGCGGGCTGCCGCCAGGCTTGCGAGAATCGCCAGCCCCAATGCGCCACCCATCATGAATGACGTGTTGACCACGCCCGAAGCCAGGCCAGATTCATCCGGCGCGACATCGCTCATCGCCGCCAGCAGCACCGGGTTGAAGGCCACGCCTGCACCCAGGCCCAGCAGCAGCATGCCCGGCAGCACGTCCAGCATGAAGTTGCCGCCGGCCGGCGCGCGCGCAAACAGCATCAGCCCGACGGCCGCCACCAGCAAGCCCAGCGACAGCGGCGCCCGAATGCCAAAGCGCATCACCAGCTTGGCCGACAGCCCCAGCGAGAACACCGCCATGATGATATTGGCCGGCAGGAAGGCCAGCCCCACCTGCATGGCGCTGTAGTTCAGCACGCGCTGCATGTAGAGCGCCGAGATGAAGAACCACGCGAACATCGCCGCCGCCCACAGCACGCCCACCACGTTGGCCGTGGCCACATTGCGCAGCGCGAACATGTGCAGCGGCATGAGCGGATGCGACACGCGCGATTCAATGACGAGAAACGCGACCATCAACGCAACGGCGATCCCCAACTGGGCAAGCGTTTGCGTGGACGTCCAACCGACGTCGTTACCGTGCACGATGGCGTACACCGCCAGCATGAGCGATGTCGTCACCGAAATGGCGCCCGCCACATCCAGCTTGGCGCGATCCGCCAGCGGTTTGCCGGCCGGCAGCAGCGCCACGCACGCGGCGTACACCGCCACACCGATCGGCAGGTTGACCAGGAAGATCCAGTGCCAGCTCAGCGCGCTGGTCAGCAGCCCGCCCAGCAACACGCCGATGCTGCCGCCGCCTGCGCACACGAAGCCGTAGATGCCCATCGCCTTCGCACGGTCCGCCGGCGAGGTGAACAGATTCATGATGAGCGACAGCGACACCGCCGACACCACGGCCCCGCCCAGCCCCTGGACCGCACGCGCCGCAATCAGCAACCCTTGCGAGTTCGCCAGCCCGCACGCCGCCGAAGCCAGCGTGAACAGCGTGATCCCCAGCAAGAACAGCTTGCGATGCCCGAATAGGTCGCCCAGTCGCCCGCCCAGCAGCAGGAAGCCGCCAAAGGTCAGCATGTAGGCGTTGACCACCCACACCAGCGAGGTTTCGGAAAAGCCCAGATCCGCCCGGATGGACGGCAGTGCGACGTTCACGATGGTCGTGTCCAGCACGATCATCAGCACGCCCAGGCAGAGCACGATGAGGGCAAGCCAGCGCTTGCGTTCGTCGATGCCATGCGTCATGGAACCACTCCTTTGATGTGCTGCGACTCCTCTCAGGATTCCGCAGCCGATTTGAGATTGGCGAGACCGGCCTCGAAGTCCTTGCCGATCACCGCGTCCATGCTGAAGAACAGGCCCATTACCTTCGAGATGAATGGGCTCGGGCCGTACATGGCCCAGGTCACATGGGTGAGATCGCCCGCAGGCCTCAGCGTGAATTCCGCTGTGTTGTGGGCTTCGAAGGGTTTCAGGAAATCCAATTGGATCTGGATGCGTGCGGGCGAGGAGGAATCGACGATCTCCATGCGCCCGGCGCCGACCTTGCTGGAGCCTTCCCACGCATAATTCGCGCCCTTGCCATTGGTCGGGCCGCCGTAGATGCGCTTCATTGCCGGGTCGAGCTTTTCCCACGGCGACCAGGCGGTCCAGTGGTGGAAATCGTCGATCAAGGCAAACACCTTTTCGGGCGGCGCCTTGATGTCGACCTCGCGCTGCACGCGAAAGCTGTCTGGCCGCGTGGCCGCAAACCCAAGCACGGCAACAATGGCAACGACGATGACGATCGCAATGATCTTCAGCATGAAGAGAGTCTCCAAGAATTGGGGGCGGCAGGTGAAGGACCTCTCGCGCGGGTCAGGCGAAAGGTCGCGGCCAGAGCGGCCGGTCACCCAGGGGTGGTTTCGTTGATATTGGTAAGGCCCGGGTGAGCACGCAGTCTAGCACCGGACAATCACCCAATGCCAAGGCAGGCTTTCCCAAGGCTTTGTGTGGAGCGGCCACCGCTGGGTGGCCGCATTCCAGTGCCCAGCGCCGGTTACATCGGCTTGGGTGCGATCACCATCCACGTGATCCCAAAACGATCGGTCACCATGCCAAATGCGTTGGCAAAGAAGGTTTCCGACATCGGCATCGTCACCTGACCACCGTCACCCAGCGCCTTGAACGTGCGCTCAGCCTCGGCCTTGTCAGCCACGCTCACCGACAGGCCGAAGCCCTTGAAATCGGCCTTGCCCGAAGCCATGCCGTCGGATGCCAGGACCTGCGTTTCACCCACGCGGAAGGCTGCGTGCATCACCTTGTCGAGCGGGGGTGCCATGCCGCCACACTGCTCGGCGGTGGGTTGCGCATCCTTGGGCGCATCCTTGTAGTGCATCACCACATCAACCTTGGCGCCAAGCGTCTTCTTGTAGAACTCGAGCGCTTCCTCACAACGGCCTTCGAAAAACAGATACGGTTGAATTTGCATCACAACTCCTTGGGGTAGGTAGGGACTGCAACGCCGCGTGTTGGGTCACGCGGTCGGGGGGAAGCCTCTCATCAACGGACGCTGTCAATTGCACGCCGGTTCGGGCACCGGCATTGGCACGGAGGCGTGCTCGTGCACCACCAGCCAGCGGCCATCGATCTTGCGGAAGCACACCGTGGCACGCGTTTGCGCATCATGCTTCGCGCCATCGCGATAGCGCGCACGCAGGCGGTTCACGCTGAAGCAATAGGCCAAGTCGCCGCTCACCTCAAGGTGCAACTCGACAAACTGGAAATCTGCCTGCCCTTCCAGCGCATCGAACCAGCCCTGCCAGTTGCGCCGGTAGGCATCGACACCCTTCACAAACAGCGGCGGCATGACATCAAACACCACCACATCGGGCGCGTAGTGACGCATCACAGCGTCCACGTCCTTGGCGCGCACGGCGGCGGCCCACTCCTCGATCAGCGCACGCAACTGCGCTTCATCATTCGCGGCATTTGTTGCAGTTGTCATGTCGGCCTCCGATGAAGAAAAAAGCACCTTGGAATCTACGGCCACTGCGTCTAGTGTTGACTTGTGAACACTGTCCACAAAAGATAGCAGACATAATGGACAGTGTCCACATAAAGCTTGCGGAGATTGCATGACCCAGGAACCACCCCGCCCGCCCGCGCGATCGACCTATCGCCACGGCGATTTGCGGCGCGCACTGCTCGACGCCGGCATTGAGCTGGCGCGTGCCGGCGGCCCAGATGCCATCGTGCTGCGCGAGGCAACGCGCCGCGCTGGCGTTGCACCGAATGCGGCCTACCGGCACTTCGCCGGGCGACTGGATTTGCTGCAGGAGGTGCGCGCGGCGGCGCTGGCAGCATTGGCACGCGCGATGGAAACGGAACTGGATGCAATCGACCCCACCTGGCCGGAAGAGGCGCAGGCCCGCGCCTCCTTGCGCGCCATCGGCGTGGGTTACCTGCGCTTTGCGCAAATGGAGACCGGCCTGTTCCGCACCGCGTTTGCCGTGCCCGATGAAGTGGAGAACGACGCCGACCCGGACAAGGCCGGCAACAGCGGGCTGAACCCGTTCCAGTTGCTAGGCCTGGCACTCGACCGCATGACCGCCGCCGGCGTGCTCCCAGCCGAGCGCCGCCCGGGCGCTGAATACCTCGCATGGTCTGCGGTGCATGGGCTAGCGCTGCTCATCATCGACGGCCCGCTACGCGGCCGCCCACCCGAGCAGACGGGCGCCATCGCCCTGCGCGTAGTGGAGATGGTTGAGAACGGCCTGTAGCCGTTTCTGCGCGCAGGTTCTGACGACATGCGCAACGCTTCGTTCGTCTGCGCCGCCTTCAATGCAACGATGACAGCCTTGTCGCGCCCGCCCACCCGGCGGCTGCGCACACCGATCCACCGGAGCCAACCTCCGCGACCAGGATGTCAACGTGACCCAAACCCACCTCGAAACGACGCCCGCGCGCTATGGCGCGGCGCTGGAGAAAGACCTCTTTGACCGCGTCGCCGCCGTGCACGCGCCGCACCTGCCGCCCTCGCGCACAGAACCACCGCGCGATGCGCAAACCCCAGAAGAACGGGAAGGAGTGATTGACTACGCGCTGTGGAACGCCGCGCACGATCTCTTCATCGTGCAACTGGCAAGCGCCGGCCTGGACCGGCTGTTTCGCGACGAGCCCGACTTCCAGCTCGCGCTCTCACGACAGATTGGCGACGACGGCTTTCATGCCGTGGCCTCGCGCGAGCGCATCCGTGTGCTGTCCGGGCACGACCAGATCGACCGCATTGCGCAAGACGTACGCCACCACTGGGACATCCTGGGCGACTACCCGCTGACCAGCCAGGCTGCCTTCCTGGCGTGGGAGTTCCACTACGAGCATCACATCCTCGCGCGGCTGCAGGTCAACCGGCGCACTTCGCGTGTGCTCGATCTCGCCAACCGCGACTTTGCCGAGAACCGCATCATGCCGGACGAAGAGGTGCACCGCATCCTCATCACCGAGTGGTGGCACAACAAGCTCAATGCCGCCTCCGACGCGCAGCGCGAGCAACTCGTTGGCGAAGTGCTGGAAGCCGACGACAAGCTGCAAGTACTCCTGGGCGACTACCTGCGTGAATCATGGGCGCTGAACGAACGCGCGGCCGGCATCGATACGCGCAACTATGTTCCGCTTTACGACGCATGGCGGCGCGAAATCCTTGGCGTGCTGCTGCAGCGCCCCGCTGATGCGCTGCCCACCCTCACCAGCCTGGGCGCCTGAGCACGATGACCAAGAAGCAAATCCTGCTCAACGCGTTCAACATGAACTGCGTGGGCCACATCAACCACGGCTTGTGGACGCACCCGCGCGACAACTCTGCCGACTACCGCAAGCTCAGCTACTGGACCGATCTTGCCAAGCTGCTGGAGCGTGGCCTGTTCGACGGCTTGTTCATCGCCGATATCGTGGGCGTGTACGACGTCTACCAGCAATCGGCCGACCTCACGCTGCGCGAGTCGATCCAGTTGCCGGTGAACGACCCGTTGATGCTCGTCTCGGCCATGGCGGGCGTGACGGAGCATCTCGGTTTCGGCCTGACCGTCAACCTGACGTATGAAGCGCCGTACCTGTTTGCGCGGCGCTTTTCCACGCTCGATCACCTGACCGACGGGCGCGTCGGTTGGAACATCGTCACCGGTTATCTGGACAGCGCTGCCCGCGCCATGGGTCTGCGCGAACAGATCGCGCACGACGAGCGTTACGACCGTGCCGATGAGTTTCTCGATGTGGTCTACCAGCTATGGGAAGGCAGCTGGGAAGACGACGCCGTGCTGCGTGACCGCGCAGCGCGCGTGTTTGCGCAACCCGACAAGGTGCATCGCATCCACCACCATGGCCGCTACTACAACGTGGAGGGCTATCACCTGAGCGAGCCCTCTCCACAACGCACGCCGGTGCTGTTTCAAGCGGGGTCTTCTGCGCGCGGGCAGACGTTTGCCGGCCAGCATGCAGAGTGCGTGTTCCTGTCTGGCCAGAGCCGATCAGCCACGCGGGATCAGGTCACGCAGTTGCGGCAGGCGGCTGTGCAGGCCGGGCGCGACGCCAACGACGTCAAGGTCTTCATGGGCATCACCGTCGTTGTCGACAAGACAGAAAAGCTCGCGCGCGAGAAGCTGGCCGAGTATCAGCGCTATGCGAGCGCGGAAGCTGGCCTCGCGCATTTCTCGGCCGGCTCGGGCGTCGACTATTCGACCTATGCGCTGGATGATCCGCTGCGCCCGGTAAAGACGAACGCGATCGAGTCGTCCATTCGCCGCGCGACCGGCGGCGACACGCAGTTCACCGTGCGCCGCCTGCTCGATCAACTCGCCTTGGGCGGTCGCTACGTGACCATCGTGGGTGATCCGCAGCAGGTGGCCGACGCCCTACAGCAATGGGTGGAGGAAACCGGCATCGATGGCTTCAACCTGGCGCGCACCGTCACGCCGGAAAGCTACGCGGACTTTATCGACCTCGTGGTGCCGGAACTGCAGAACCGCGGCGTCTACAAGACCGCCTACGCACCAGGCACGCTGCGCCGCAAACTGTTCGGCGTTGACAGGCTGCCGGACGCACACCCCGGGGCGCAACGTCGGCAGCACGCCCTGGCAACGTTGGCGGATCAACCCTGAGCGCCGTCGCCCGCGGGGGCACCCAGCATGCGCTGGAAGAGCGGCAGCAACGCTTCATACGTGCCCAGGTAGCCCGTTGACCCAGCATGGCGCGACGCCCGCGCTGCGCAGAACAGTTCATTGCGCAAATCGGCAAGCGAGGCGCGCCGGCGCTCGCGTGCGGCGCTGGTGCACGCCTCAAACGAGCCCAGCTCTTCATAGCCGTTGAATGACATGGCGAAAGCGAAGACGCCTGACACATCGGCCGGATCAGGCAGGTCCTGCCAAGAGATGTTGTTTTTCATGATGCTCCCCACTGCACGACATCGCCGGGCCCCTCATGCGGCCGGACTTCCTGCACGCTGACTGCAACGTCCACCTGATGCTCACCGCCGCCCAGGATCATGCCGCGCAGCAGTGAGACATCGCTGTAATCCCGCCCGATGGCCAGCGTGACGTGATCCAGATCGGCCAGCACATCATTGGTCGGGTCCAGATCCACCCAGCCGCTTTCCGGGCAGAACACCGACACCCACGCGTGCGACGCATCGGCGCCAATCAGGCGCGGCTGCCCGGCCGGTGGCTCGGTGCGCAGGTAGCCGCTCACGTAGCGCGCGGGCAAACCCAGCGCGCGCAGGCAACCGATCATCACCTGTGCAAAGTCCTGGCAAACGCCCCGGCGCAGCACAAATGCTTGCGCGGCCGGGGTATCAAAAGCCGTAGCGGTGGGCGCGTATTCAAAGTCGGCATGGATGCGATGCATCAGGTCGATGGCACCCGCCACCACCGCCATGCCGGGCCTGAAGCTCTGCCGCGCATAGGCGTGCAGCTCAGGGCGCAGCGCAATGTTGGGGGAAGCAAAGCAGAACTCCGCCTCCGGATAGAACGCCGAGCCCGCCTGATAGCGCAGGCGCTGCGCCACCGATTCCCACGCCGGCGTGGCGGCCGGATCCAAGCCGCTCCAGCGCGGCAGCAGGCGCACGGTAGTTTCGCTCTTCAGCAGCAGGCTGTCGTGCGGCGTGTCGAGCGCGAAATACAGCACATCGTTGCCGAAGCCGTCGATGCGGCTGGTGACGTACGACGGCGAGGGCTCGATCTGTTCCTGGTGCGCAACGATCTCTTGCCACGCACAGGCACGCGGGCGAATGGTCGCCAGATGCTGCGCGGTCTCGACTGCGGTGGCGTAGTGGTAGACCGTGCTGTGCGAGATCGACAACAGGGCGGCGTGCACGTGCATCAGGCCACCTGCGCGGTCGGTGTGCTGGCGTGGCTGAAATAGCGCGCACTGATCTCGTTGGAGGCGGCGGCCATGTAGTCGCCCAGCCGATCGCACACATCGATCAGATTGGCGTACCGGCCATCGGCATCGGTCTCGCACAGGGCTTCGAGCGAAGGCAGCGTTTCAACCACGGGCAGCATGTCTGCGAACGGTGTGCGCCGTGTATCAGCGGCGGCTTGTTCGATCTGTTCCAGCTTGGTCCGCAGCCGCGCATACACGCCGTACAGCCCGCGCGGGTTGGTCGGCTCGACCACCAGCAGGTCGAGCAGCGCCGGCACCTCCAGCCGCCCTGGATACAGCAAGCGGTACGTGAGCGTGCTGTCAAACAGTTGCAGCAGCAGGTCGAACCCTTCTGCCGTGGCGAGCTTGCCTTCTTCGGCCACCACACGCAGCAAGGTCGTCATGGCCCATACGCGTTCGATGTGCCGGCCGGCAAACAGCAGGCGCCACGCCTCATCACGCGTCATGCGATCGCCCTGCGCGCCACTGATGGCGGAGAGCTGCGTACTCAGATGCTCCAGCAGATCGACCAGCACGACGCGATCGTGCTGGCCGTCCGCCGTCAGGTGGGCAAGCCCATCGCGAAAATCGTTGCGCGCGGCCAGGATGGTGCGCCAGTGATCATTCGACAGCCGCCCACGCACCTCGCCCGAAGCACGCGCCTGCGCGGCCAGGCATTGGCCAATACCGGTCGTACCCGACTGCTCGCTCAGCCCTGCCACCAACGCGCGCTCGAACGCGCCCGGGCTGCTGCGTGCAAACACATCCGCGCTGAAGATCAGGCCACATTCAGCGGCCAGTTCCGTCAGCGTCGCGAACATCGTGTCGGCGTCGTTGGCTTCCAGCGAGCCGAGGATCAGCCGACACAGGCGCACGCCATTCTCAGCGCGCTCGCCGTAGCGGCCGGACCAGAAGAGGTTCTCGGCGGCACGGCTCGATACGGTGCGGTGCTTGCGCGCCAGATCGGCCGGGCGCATTGGCGAGGGCAGCAAGGTGAACGGCGCCGTCGACTGCGGCTGGCTCGACAACACCCAGGTGTCGACACTGCTGCCCCCCATCTGCATCGACGCGGAAATCTGCCGTTCGGCCGCCAGGCGCGTGAACCCACCCGGCATGACATGCCAGCCACCGGAAAGATCTGCGATGGCATATACGCGCAACACGGAGGGCCGGCCTGCGAGCATGCCGGCCTCGTAGCGCGGCGTGCAGGGATACGGCAGCGGCGCCTGGATCGTGAAGGCTTCTGGGGCGCGATCGATGCGCTCGCGCCAGTTGGCCAGCGGCTGCGGGCCTTGTGCCATGCCGGGTGGCCCGTCTGGCCTGTCACCAGGCCAGGTCGGCAGCAGCAGGCCTGCGGTCAGTTGGGTCTGCGCTTCGCTGCGGGCCAGGGTTTCGCCGCACCACCAGGTCGGCACGCTGGGTAACGCCAGCGGTTCACCCAGCAGCGCTTCGGCAATGCCGGGCAGAAAGCCAAGCATGGCCGGCGATTCGGCAAACCCGGCGCCCGGCACGTTCGACACCATCACGTTGCCCGCGCGCATCACCTGCAGCAGGCCCGGCACGCCGATGGTGGAATCGGCACGCAGTTCCACCGGGTCACAGAACACGTCGTCCAGACGGCGCAGCACGGCGTGCACGCGCTCCAGGCCATTGAAAGTTTTCAGGTAGAGCTTGTCACCGCGCACCGTCAGGTCTTTGCCCTCGGCCAACGTCACACCCAGGTAACGCGCGAGAAAAGCGTGCTCGAAATAGGTTTCGCTGAAGGGCCCCGGCGTGAGCAACGCAATATGCGGCGAAGCACCCGCCTCGTCGCCGCGCATGGTGGTGCGCGCGGCAGCCGCCAGTGTGGCGATCAATTGGGAGTACGTGGGCGCCAGGCGCGTGGCGTGCAGCTCGCGAAAGGCATCGGCAAACAGGCTGGAGACGATCAGCCGATTCTCCAACGCATAGCCCAGGCCCGAGGGTGCCTCGGTGCGATGGCTCATGACGGTCCAGGTGCCATCGGGCGCGCGGGCCAGGTCCACCGCCACAATCTGCAGATACTGCCCACCCGGTGGCGTGAAGCCGCGCACGGCACGCAGGTAGCCCGGATGGCCGAACACCAGCGCGGGCGGTAACAACCCACGCGCCAGCAACGTCTGCGGGCCGTAGGTATCGGCCACGATGGCGTTGAGCAGTCGCGCGCGCTGCGTCACGCCCTGCTCGATCACGGCCCATTGGGTCTCGTCAATCAGGAAGGGCAGCAGGTCGAGCGCCCAGGGGCGCGGCTCACCCTTGTCGGCGTAGACGTTGTAGCTGATGTCGTTGTCACGCACCTGCTGCACCACGGAGGTGCGCGCCTGGTCCAGCCCGGCGACACCCCCCTCACCCAGTTGTGCGAAGAAGCGGCGCCACGGCTCGCGCAGGGCACCGGAGGCATCGCGCAACTCATCCCAGTGGCCTTCGCGCGAGGGCAGCATGCGCAGCTGGGTCAGGACATCCGCATGGGGGGCGGCGGATTCGAGCGGCAGGGTCGACTGGACAGACAAGGTGGGGTTCGCAGGGCGTTCTAGTGGCGGCGTAGATCCAGCGTAAACGGAAATTCCAGACTGCGCTCCTGCGCCTGCACTTCCAGGGCCCCAGGCGTATGCCCGGTCGTAAAGAAGCGCGCGCGCCGCCGGCTTTCCGCCTCGTATGCGTTGACCGGAAAGGTCTGGTAGTTGCGTCCACCCGGATGCGCCACATGATACTGGCAACCACCCAGCGAGCGGCCCGTCCAGGTGTCGGCCAGGTCAAAGGTGAGCGGCGCGTGCACGCCGATGGTCGGATGCAGCGCAGAGGCTTGCGACCACGCCCGAAAACGCACCCCCGCCACATGCTCGCTCACGCGGCCGGTTGGTTGCAGCGGCAAGGGAATACCGTTGACCGTGACCACGTGCCGGTTGTCGTTCAAGCCCAGCACACGCACCTCCAGCCGCTCGACCGACGAATCGACATAGCGCACCGTGCCGCCGGCGGAGCCCTCCTCGCCCATCACGTGCCATGGCTCAAGCGCACCGCTCAGCGTGAGCGAGATGCCGCCGGTATGCAACTCGCCCACCAAAGGGAAGCGGAACGAAAAATGCGGCGCAAACCAGCGGCGCTCGAAGGCGTAACCGGCTTCACGCAGATCCGCCAGCACATCGTCGAAATCCATCTGTACGAACGTCCCGAGCAGGAAGCGGTCGTGCAGCTCGGTGCCCCAGCGCGTCAGGCGCGTGGTGTACGGCGTGTGCCAGAAGCGAGCGACCAGCGCGCGCAGCAGCAGTTGCTGCACCAGGCTCATGCGCGCGTGCGGCGGCATCTCGAAGCCGCGCAACTCCAGCAGGCCGAGCCGGCCAGTGGGCCCGTCGGGCGAGTAGAGCTTGTCGATGCAGAACTCGGCGCGGTGCGTGTTGCCGGTTACGTCGATCAGGATGTTGCGCAGGATGCGGTCGATCAGCCAGGGCGGCACCTGGGCACCGCCGTTGCCCCCCATGCCAACCGCGCCAAGGCGGTCAAGCTGCCGCTGCAACTCGGCAAAGGCGATTTCCAGTTCATAGACCTGGTCGTTGCGCGCCTCATCCACGCGCGGCGCCTGACTGGTCGGGCCAATGAACAGCCCCGAGAACAGGTACGACAACGATGGGTGGTTGTGCCAGTACGCGATCAGGCTGGCGAGCAGATCCGGCCGACGCAGGAACGGGCTATCAGCCGGCGTGGCCCCGCCCAGTACGAAGTGGTTACCGCCGCCAGTGCCCGTATGGCGGCCGTCGAGCATGAATTTCTCGGTGCTCAGGTAGGTCTGGTGGGCAGATTCGTACAGGTATTCCGTATGGTCCACCAGCTCGCCCCAGTTGGATGCGGGGTGGATGTTGACCTCGATGACGCCGGGGTCGGGTGTCACCTGCAGCAGCTTCAGGCGCGGGTCACGCGGCGGCGGATAGCCTTCGATGACGACCTGTACCTGCAGCTCGGCAGCGGTGGCCTCCACGGCGGCCAGCAGGTCAAGGTAGTCGTCCAGTTGCGTCAGCGGCGGCATGAAGACGTGCAGCAGGCGTTTGCCGCTGCCGAAGGCGTCGTGCTCGACCTTGGGGCCAGCAGCTCGGGCTGGGTCGCGCGCTTCCACGCATAGCGCGGTGCGGTGCGTCCACGAGGCTGACTCGCCTCGCGCCGGCACACGCTCCACCGCTGGCTGGCCAGCGCCCACGCCCAGCGGGGACGACGGTTCGGCCGCGCCATCGGTGCCATCGGTGCCTTCGCCCCGCTCACCCTGGTACTGCATGCGCAACGCTGCCGCCGTGCGTAGCGGCGTGGCTGGACCAAACGGATCATGGGGATGCTGATACGGGTAGTCGCCCTTGCTCACCCACGGCAGGGAGTCCAGCGGCAGGCGATAGCCCATGGGCGAATCGCCCGGCATCAGGTACATGCGCGCATCGCGGAAGAACCACGGGCCCGTCACCCAGCGCGGGCCTGACAGCGCCGCATCCTGCTCGCGCGCCAGCGGCAGCACATAGCCCGTCACAGCCGACAGGCCCGCATCGAACACACGGCGCAGGCGCACGCGCTCCAACTCATCGTCCAGGCGCGCATCGAATGGATCAACGTTGATGGGCAGCCGCCGCTCACGCCACAGGTAGTACAAGGTGTCTTCATAGGCGGGCTGAATGCACTGCGCATCCACCGACAGCTTGCCCGCCAGATGGCGGATGAAGCGCTGCGCATCGTCAGCGGTGTAGTGGCCGGGGTTGCGCTCGTCGGCAAACAGCGTAGGGTCGGCCCAGCAGGGCTGGCCATCGGTACGCCAGTAGAGCGATAGCGCCCAGCGCGGCAGCTGCTCGCCGGGGTACCACTTGCCCTGGCCGATATGCAGGAAGCCGTTGGCGCCGTATTGCCGGCGCAGCTTGTCCATCAACGCGACGGCGTAGCTGCGCTTCGTCGGGCCCAGCGCGTCGGTGCTCCATTCAGCGGCATCTCGATCGCGCACCGCCACAAAGGTGGGCTCGCCGCCCATGGTCAGGCGCACGTCCATGGCCGCGAGCTGGGCATCCACGTGGGCACCCATCTGCACCACATCGGCCCAGTCGGCCTCGGTGTAGGGCTTGGTCACGCGCGGGGCTTCCAGCACGCGCGTGATGGTCATGCGGTGCTCGAACTCCACCTCGCTTTCATCGACCGCGCCGGAGATGGGCGCTGCGCTGCCTGGCTCCGGCGTGCACGC
The DNA here is from genome assembly GCF_037023145.1 of Ralstonia sp. RRA. Taxonomy (NCBI): domain Bacteria; kingdom Pseudomonadati; phylum Pseudomonadota; class Betaproteobacteria; order Burkholderiales; family Burkholderiaceae; genus Ralstonia; species Ralstonia sp. RRA. Next base: position 1,836,888 of record NZ_CP146092.1, read on the forward strand.
CACGGGGATGTGCCCTTCGCCCGCCAGCAGGCCCGAGGTCGGGTCAAAACCGATCCACCCCGCGCCCGGCAGGTAGACCTCGCACCAGGCGTGCAGATCAGTGAAATCGACCTCGGTACCGCTGGGGCCGTCAACGGCCTTCACATCAGGCACCAATTGCAGCAGGTAGCCCGACACGAAGCGCGCAGCCAACCCCAATTGCCGCAGCGTCTGCACCAGCAGCCAGCCGGTATCGCGGCACGAACCGGAGCCGAGCGCCAATGTCTCTTCCGGCGTCTGCACACCGGGCTCCATGCGGATCAGGTAGCGAATCTCCTGCTGCAGACGCTGGTTCAACTCCACCAGGAAATCGATGGTGCGACGCGGCGTGCGGTCGATGCTGGCCACAAACGCGGCAAAACGCGGCGTCATCTCCCGCTTGACGAGGTAGGGCGCCAGCTCGGCGGCCAGCGCATCGTCGTAGGTGAACAGAAATTCCTCAGCCTCGGGCGTCAGGAAGAAATCGAACGGGTTGTAGACCGCCATCTCGGCAACCAGGTCGATGGTCACCTTAAACTCGGTGGTCTTCTCGGGAAACACCAGCCGCGCCTGGTAGTTGGCGAAGGCGTCCTGCTGCCAGTTGATGAAATGCTCGGCCGGCTCCACCCGCATGGAATACGAATGGATCGGCGTGCGGCAGTGCGGCGCCGGGCGCAGGCGCACCACCTGCGGCGACAGCCCGACGAGCCGGTCATAGCGATAATGGGTAACGTGGTTCAGCGCGACTCGGATCGACACACGGACTCCTCAATGGCTCGGACTGGTAGGGCCGGCACGGTGCCGGTGGGCAGTTCAAGCAAGGTTCATGCCGTTTGTGCGGCATACCCGGCTTGGTGCGACGGACCATCGTGCCATGTGTGCACGGCCGTGCGTATGACACGCCAATGCGGTACAACGTTTGCTGGACTGCTCGTCACTGCCATCCCAACATCTTGGTTGGCGATCACCCCAAACGCTAGCCTTCGCCCCGTCCTTGGATCGCCATGAAAACGTTCCACTGCAACCGTTGCCAGCAACTCGTCTTCTTCGAAAACGTCTTCTGCGAGCGCTGTGAAGCCCTGCTCGGCTACCTCCCCGACGTCGGCGAGATCAGCGCGTTTGAACCTGCCGACGCGCCAGCAGAAACAGCCGAGACAGGCGAGGCCGCAGACAAGCGCTGGCGCAGCCTGCACCCCGATGCGCAAGGCCAGCTCTACCGCCAGTGCCACAACTACGCGGTCGAGAACGTCTGCAACTGGATGATCCCCGCCGATTCGCCCGACACCCTGTGCCGCGCCTGCCAGTTCACCGACACCATCCCCGACCTGACCGTGCCGGAAAACCGGTTCTACTGGTACAAGATGGAGGTGGCCAAGCGCCGGCTGCTCTATACGCTCATGACGCTGGGCCTGCCACTGGAATCGCGCCTGGAGAACCCCGAGACCGGGTTGGAGTTTGCGTTTCTGCAAAGCAAGGAAGACAGCGAGCCCGTGATGACCGGCCACAACCATGGCCGCATCACGCTCAACATTGCCGAAGCCGACGATGCCGCGCGCGAAAAAGCCCGCACGGAACTGCGCGAGCCCTATCGCACGCTGCTCGGCCACTTCCGCCATGAATCCGGGCACTACTTCTTCGACCGCCTGATTGCCGGCAAGCCAATGTGGGAAGCCGCTTTCCGCCTGCGTTTTGGCGATGAACGCGCGAGCTATGCCGACGCCCTCAAGGCCTACTATGACAATGGACCGCCGGCCGACTGGGCGCAGCACTACATCAGCGCCTACGCCACCATGCACCCCTGGGAGGACTGGGCCGAAACCTGGGCGCACTACCTGCATATGGTTGACGCACTGGACACCGCCGTGTCGTACGGCCTGGCCCTGCTGCCCGACCACCCGCAAGAGCCCGAGCTGACCGACCAGACGCCGGTGGAAGAGGCGAGTTTCAATAATCTGATGAGCCGCTGGTTTCCGCTCACCTATGTGCTCAACAGCCTGAACCGCAGTCTCGGGCAACCCGACGGCTACCCGTTCACGCTGGCCTCGCCGGTGATCGACAAGCTGCGCTTCGTGCACCGAGTCATCGCCACTTCAGCAGTGAAAACCGGTTGAACGCACCAATGTTGTGCAGCCTGCACGCGATGTCCACCAACTGCAGCCGGCGGATGGAATATTTCCTGCACCTGGCGCGTTTACTATCAGGGCCGGGCATGCACGGCCCGGCTCAACACCGGAGGATGGCCATGCAGACTCAACTTACCAAGTGGATCGGGATTGGCGCGGCGGCGCTCGCGCTCGGTGCCTGCGCGACGCTGGAGCCGGTGCAGACCGCGCAAAAAATGATCGGCCAGCCGGAAAGCGCCGTGCGCACCGCCTTTGGCGCCCCCACTGAAACGTATCAGCTTGCAGGCGGCACGCAACGCTGGATCTATTCGAAGCAGCCCATGGGGCACGAGGTCTATGCGGCGGATTTTGACAGCGGCGGCAAACTCACCGGCTTTCGCCAGATGCTGACCGAGAAGGAAATCTACGAGGCACGCCCGGGTGTGTGGACCAAGCATGACGTGGCCGAGCGCTTCGGCATGCCGCGCGAGCCGACACAGTACTACCCGCTCATGAAGCGCGAGGCGTGGTCCTACCGGATGTACATTGCCGGCTATCAGCAAGCGCACTTCAGCGCGCTCTTTGACGACAACGGCGTGCTCGATCGCACGATGATCGTGGTCGATCCGCTTGGCGGCGATCACCACAGCCGCAAGTGACGCTCAGGTGATACCCGGCGGCGCATTGCACGCCGCCGGTCATTCGCAATGCTTAGGCCAGCGCCGACGCAATCGCCTGCGCCAGTTCATTGGCCTCGAACTTGGCGACGTAGCCATTGGCACCGACACGACGCACGTGGTCTTCATTGGCCGAGCCCGACAGCGACGAGTGAATCACCACCGGAATCGACTGGAACGCCGGCTCGGTCTTGATCTTGCGCGTGAGCGTGAAGCCGTCCATCTCGGGCATTTCCAGATCGGTGAGCACCAGCGCAATCTTGTCGCGCACGGTCTTGCCTTCGCGGGCTGCGTCACGTGCGATGTTCTGCAGCGTGTCCCAGGCTTCCTGGCCGCTCTTGGTCATTACGTACGGTGTGCCCATGGCTTCCAGACCGTTGGCGATCAACGTACGCGCCAGACCGGAATCATCCGCCACCAGCAGCTTGGCGCCCGGCGGCAGCTTGATCGGGCGCTCGTCGTTGTCGGGGGCCAGATCAGTGCGGCGGGTCGGGAACACGTCAACCAGGATTTGCTCAACATCAATCACCTGCGCCAGGCGCGAGTTGTCGGCATTGCCGTCCAGGCGCGCCAGGCTGGTGATGTTGCTGCTGCCCACGCTGGCCTCGGCCGGGAAGATCTGGCTCCACTCCAGGCGAACGATCTCGTCCACCTCCTCCACCGCAAAGCCCTGGGTGGAACGCGCGTATTCCGTAATCAGCAGGATGTTGGCGTTGCTGTTCTTGGTGCCGATCACGCTGGCCAGGTCGATCACCGGGATGATCTGACCGCGCACGTTCACCGCGCCCAGGATGTGGGCGCCGGCATCTGCCACGTGCGTCACAGGTGGCATGACCATGATCTCGCGCACCTTGAACACGTTGATGCCGAACATTTCGCGCTGGTTGGATCGCGCAGATTCGCCCAGGCGGAACAGCAACAGCTCAAAGCGGTTGTTGTTCGTCAGATTGGTCCGTTCATCGACTTCCAGTTGCGAATGCAGTGACATTTGCGTCTTCCCCCCGTTCAAGCACACGTTATGTGGCGGTAAACGGCACGCCCGCATGCAACTAAAGAGGCAACTTGAAGGGATTTACGAATGTGAACGCCACGCCCTTCCTGCGTGGGGAGACGGCCGCCTAGGCAACCTTCACATGCGCGACCAGAAAGTCCAGAAACGCCCGTACACGCGCCGGCAAATGCGCGCCCTGACCGACATAAACCGCGTGAATATCTTCGGTTTCGCCGGGGTTGTAATCCTCTAGTACCGGCATGAGACGGCCGGCATCAAGATCCGCCCGCACCTGAAACTCAGCCAGCCGCGCCAGGCCCAGGCCGGCTACGGCCACCGCGCGCAGGGCCTCGCCATCGCTGATCTGCGTGTTGCCCTGCGGCATGACCTCAGTGCGGCGCCCCCGTTTCGTGAAAGGCCAGCCGTTGACCGCGCGCACGTAGCTGAACGCCAGGCAGTTGTGACTGGCCAGGTCGGCCGGCGTGCGCGGCGTACCCATGCGGGCCAGATAGGCGGGGGAAGCCACCACCATCAGCCGCGTCTGCCCCAGCTTGCGCGCGACCAAGCGGGAGCTCTTCAGTGGCCCGCTGCGCAGTGCAACATCGGTGCGGTCTTCCAGCAGATCCACCACCCGATCCGTCAGCGCAATGTCGAGCGACACCTGCGGATGGCACGCCAGAAACGCCGGCACGATCGGCAGCAGTAGATGCGTACCCACCGGCACATTGGCGTTGACGCGCAACCGCCCCGACGGCAGCGCACCGGCTGAAGCCTCGCGCTCTGCCTCGTCCAGATCCGCTAGCACCGCCACGCTGCGTTCATAAAAGGCCGCGCCTTCCGGCGTGAGCTGAAAGCGCCGCGTTGACCGGTTCACCAGCCGTACGCCAAGCCGTGCCTCCAACCGGGCCACCAGCTTGCTCACCGCCGACGGCGTCATCCGGCACGCCCGCGCGGCCGCTGAAAACCCACCCTGCTCCACCACCCGCACGAAGACTTCCATCTCGCCAAAGCGATTGATATCGAGCCGCGACATTGTGATTTGAATTCATAGATGTTGTGCTTCCAGGCAGTCTATCGCACAAGCCACGACGTCGACATACTTGGCCGCATTCCGCCACTGCGGCCAGTTTCAAGGACATCGAACCATGCCTGTCGCTTTACTCGCCCTGACCGCCGGTGCATTTGGCATCGGCGTCACCGAATTCGTTTTGATGGGGTTGCTGCTGGAGGCCAGCGCAGACCTGCACGTCACCGTCGCCCAGGCGGGCTTGCTGATCTCCGGCTACGCGTTCGGCGTCGTGCTGGGCGCCCCAGTACTGACCGCGCTCACGGCGCGGTGGCCACGCAAGGCCGTGCTGCTGGGGCTCATGGTCATCTTCACGGTGGGCAACGCGGCTTGTGCGCTGGCACCCAACTACGCCCTACTGATGACCGCCCGCGTGCTGACCGCATTTGCACACGGCACGTTCTTCGGCGTTGGCTCGGTGGTTGCCACCGGCCTGGTGCCACCCAACCGCCGCGCCTCTGCCATCGCCATCATGTTCACGGGGCTGACGGTGGCGTCCATCCTGGGCGTGCCGCTGGGCACGTGGTTGGGCCAGGCCTATGGCTGGCGCGCCGCGTTCTGGGCCATCGTGGCCGTTGGCGTGGTGGCGCTGGCCGTCATCGCCCGCTTTGTACCGAACGAACCCGCCCCGCAGGATGCCGGCGACTGGCGCCAGGACATGCGCGTACTGATGCGCGGCCCCGTGCTGCTCGGCCTGCTGACCACGGTGCTCGGTTATGCCGGCGTGTTTGCAGTGTTCACCTACATCGCGCCGCTCATCATCGAGGTGACGGGCTATACCAGCGCCGCCGTCTCGCCGGTGATGCTCGTGTTTGGCGGCGGGCTCATCGCCGGCAACCTGGTGGGCGGTCGGCTGGCAGACCGCCACTTGCGCGGCACGCTCATCGGCACCCTGGTCGCCCTGGCCGTGACGCTCGCGCTGATGACGTTTGCCGTGCACGACAAGGTATGGGCCGTGGTGTTCGTAGCGCTGCTGGGCGCGGTGGCCTTCTCCACCGTGCCGCCGCTGCAGATGTGGGTGCTGGAGAAGGCGCAGGGGGCCGGCCAGAGCATCGCATCGAGCTTCAACATCGCGGCGTTCAACCTGGGGAATGCGCTCGGTGCATGGGTTGGCGGCGTGGTGATCTCACATGGCCCAGGGCTGACCGCCCTGCCTTGGGTTGCCGCCCTGGCCCCCATCGGCGCGCTTCTCCTCATTGCCATCGGCCTGCGCCTGCATGGCACTGAAGATGCCGCAACGCAGCGCCCACAAGCCGCCTGATCGCACAGCACATCACCGCACACCATCATGACTGCACACCACAAAGTCGCGCTCGTCGTGGGCGCCCAGGGCGTAATCGGCCGCAATCTGATCGACCACCTCGCGACGCTGGACGACTGGCGCATCGTCGGGCTTTCGCGACGCGGCGGCGAGTCGACCGAGCGCGTCCGCCACATCGCCGTCGACCTGCTGGATGCGGCTGACACCCGCGCCAAGCTCGGTGCGCTCAGCAACGTCACACACATCTTTTACGCCGCCTATCAGGACCGCCCGACCTGGGCGGAGCTTGTGCCGCCCAACCTGGCCATGCTGACCAACGTGGTCGACGCCATCGAAGCCGCGGCGCCGCACCTCGCGCACATCAGCCTGATGCAGGGCTACAAGGTCTACGGCGGTCATCTTGGGCCTTTCAAAACCCCGGCACGCGAAACCGATGCGCACTTCATGCCGCCCGAGTTCATGTTCGACCAGCAGACCTTTCTGGAAGCGCGTCAGCAGGGCAAAGCGTGGACGTGGTCGGCCATCCGCCCGTCAGTGGTGGGCGGCTTTGCGCTGGGCAACCCGATGAACCTGGCGGTAGCCATTGCGACATACGCGTCGATATCGAAAGAGCTGGGCCTGCCGCTGCGCTTTCCCGGCAAACCCGGCGCATACGACCATCTGCTTGAGATGACTGATGCCGGCCTGCTCGCCCGCGCCACGGTATGGGCCGCGACCGACCCGCGCTGCGCCAATCAGGCCTTCAACATCAACAACGGCGATCTGTTCCGCTGGAGCGAAATGTGGCCCAAGATCGCGCGCTACTTTGATCTGGAAGTCGCCCCGCCACTGCCCCTGTCGCTCGACACCGTCATGGCCGACAAGGCACCGCTGTGGCAAAGCATGATCGCCAGGCACAGGCTGGCCGACACACCGTACCGCGACGTGTCTTCGTGGCGCTTTGCCGACTTCGTCTTCTCGTGGGACTACGACATGTTTGGCGACGGCTCCAAAGCACGCCGCTTCGGCTTTCATGAATACGTGGAGACGGAAGCGATGTTCATGCGCATCTTCGACGACCTGCGGCGGCGCCAAATCATTCCGGGCTAGAGCGTCCGGATGCCTCGACCACCCCGACCGACTGACCGATCGGGCTAGGGAAATGTCCCGACTCGGGATTCCTCAGGAAGCGTCGATATAGTGAAGGCGGGACGGTAGCTCATGGGTCGAGCAGCGCCGGTTTACCGACGCAGGCAGGCAGGTTCAAGTCCTGTACGTCCCACCATTTCTTCGACAATGCCGCGATTTTCCGGATGCAGGAAAGCGCGGCATTTCAATGCTGCGCGTTCTGATAGTGCGCCTCCAGGCAGCGCACCACCTCGGGTGCAGGCGTCAATTCGCCCTGCACATCAATCCCTCCGCTCGCCGCCACAAGAATGGCGTGCTTCGAATGCCGCCAGGCCGATGGGGGTCAGACCGTTGCAATACGTCTTGGGTTGATTCAAGTTGGTTTGCACGCAGACTGCCGAAGTGGGCTGTTCACTTGCAACTGCTGTGTCTATTCACAACCGCCGGGCAGTCTCCGTTCAACGGGATTGGGAAAATGAACCCGCGCGATTGCATGTGCCGATGTTTTCATCTCGCCCGCTATCCCCAGCGACCAAATATCGCTTAGGCAGTGAAGACGAATCAGTCGGCCAATCGCAAAGCCCATCACGAAAAGCCGTTCAATGCTTGCCTTATCAGCAAACAGAACAGCGATCGCCCCTACAACAAAATCCCCACATCAACTTTTGAACGGCTTTCCGACGCGCCCGGAACCATGGAAAATCGCGCACTGATTCCTCCTCCCCACCCTGCGCTTCGGCATGACAGACAACAATCCCTCGGAGACCGCGCGGCACGCTCTCAAGCTGCTGGCCTCACGCAGGTTGGCCCCCACGCCAGACAACTTTGCCGCGGTCTACTACGAAATTGCCGGCAGCCAACCCAACGGGGACGCGCAGAACGCAGACCGGATGACGCTGGTGCGGGAGTTGCGCGAACAGCTTGCGCGCACGGTTGAGCACTGCCTGCCCGCGCTGGGCGAAGATGACGTCGCGATCGGCCCGGTTGCCTGGGCATTGATCAAGACCTGTCGCTCAGAAACAGAAAACCTCACGCACCTGAACGCCAAGCTGGCGGCGTTCAACCATCGGCTATCGCTGGTGGCAGACGACCAGAACGAGATCCGAAAATCGCTGCTGGGCCTGCTGCAGCTTGTCTTTGAGAACATCGGCCAGTTGTCATTGGACGACCGATGGCTGCGCGGCCAGATCGATGCGCTGTTGAAAGCCAGCGAAGCACCAGTCAACCTGCGACGGCTTGACGACGTACGGCGCCGCCTCAAAGAGGTGATCCACAAACAAGGCGTGTTGAAGGCAAAGTCAGTCGAAGCCCAGGAAGACATGAAGCGGCTCCTGGCCTCGTTCATGGAGCGGCTGTCTACGGCTGCTGAAACATCCGGCGAGCATCACCGGCAGATGGAAGCGTGCGCCAAGAAGATCGAGTCGGCCGAGACCCTCTCCGAGATTGCCCCCGCCATTCAGGACGCACTAGCCGCCACGCGCTGGATGTCGCAGCAGGCTGCCCACAATCGCGACGAGCTTTCGGCAATGAAGCAGAAGGCCGAAGATGCCGCGGCCGAAGTTGCGAGTCTTCGCAAGGCGCTCGACATGGCGTCAGCCTCGGCACGTCACGACCTGCTCACGGGGGCACTCAACCGCAAAGGGCTGGAAGAAGCGTTGGAGCGCGAGGTCGCCCGCGCCGCGCATCAGAACTCGACACTCTCCATCGCCTTCCTGGACATCGACGATTTCAAATCCATCAACGATGCCCACGGACACAGCCTCGGGGACGATGCCCTGTCACACCTGGCCCAGGTAGCGCGCGAGTGCATACGCCCCCAGGACGCACTCGCGCGTTTTGGCGGTGAAGAGTTCGTGATCCTCATGCCCGGCACCTGCCTGGAAGACGGTGTGCAAGCCATCACCCGCCTGCAACGCACCCTCACCCAGCGCTTCTTTGCCTCCGGTGAGACCCGGCTTTTCATCACGTTCTCTGCAGGTGTGGCGGAACTCGGCAAGGATGAAACCCCGATGGCGGCGATCCAGCGTGCGGACCGCGGCATGTATCAAGCCAAGCGCGCGGGAAAGAACAAGGTCGTCAGTGCATGACGCCCCGTTGCCAAGGACTTGGCAACGCACGGGCCAGAGGCCAGTGATAGAGTCGCTTTCCGCTGCAGCACGATCTTCCATTTCCGAACGTGCCACGCGTCTCGCCTGCCAACGACATAGCAACGTTGCCATTGCGCCATAGCGACTGACCCAAGGAATCCAACCTTCATGCCGTACGTCAACATTCAGATCACGGCGGGTGCAACCCGTGAGCAGAAAGCCCAACTGGTCAAAGACGTGACCGATTCTCTGGGTCGCGTTCTCGGCAAGAAGCCCGAGCACACGCACGTTGTGATTCAGGAGATCAAGGAAGAGGATTGGGGATTTGCTGGGTTGCTGACGGATGAATGGAAGAGGCAGCAACAGCAGGCCACGTCGAACGAATAAGCCGACCCATGAACCGCTCGTACCAAGTGATCTCGATGATGTTGGATGAGGTCTCGTCTCTGCACTATGAGTCGTATCGCGATAACGTCTTTACCGTGTTCGACTTCGTTGCGGGCGATATCCGGCAGCGCTGGTTCAGGGTGCCCGGACGCCATGAAATACGGCCTGGGATGCGCGTCACGGCCGTCCTTGGAGAGCCGGAGAATTGGCAGACATTGCAAGCCTGGCGGTTCGACGGGCAGAACAAGGTCGTGATCTCCATCTCGCCCGTCGCTGGTTTGATTTACCTGTGTCTGCTATGCGTAGCGACCGTCGTACTGCTGTGGCTGCTCTTCGTTGGACACAGCCGGGTTCAGGTGCCGACTGCAGGGTTGGCATTTGGCGCGTTTGCGGTGGCGTCCTTTGCCGGGGGCATGTACTTTGAGTGGCAGAACAGCCGGGCTGTGATGCGTCTATTGGCAGCAACACCGCGCCAGCAGCATGACCTATCAAGATAGCCCCAGGAAAAGCCGGAATGCCGCAGACACTCTATTGTTGGCGCTGCAAGATTGACGTACCGATGCTGACAGAGGAGGAGTGGAGCCTTGTCAGGCCGGGCGACGTCATTGCGGAGATCAAGCGCTACCGAGAGGCGACGGGATGCTCGCTTGCCGAGGCGAACCGGAAGGGATGGGGGCAAAGATCGCTGGCCGCCTATGAGCGCATTACCGGGTTCAAGGAGAGCAACCCGCATGCACTGCCTCACCATCGAATCAGTTTGTATGGCCCCCAATGCCACGTCTGTGGTAAGCCACTAAGGACTCCCAAAGCGGAACATTGCGCCGCGTGTGGCGCTGAACGACGCTTGTAACGCCCTAGCGCGACTTGCTCCGCGCACCCTTGCTGCCCGCACCAGCACGCCCAATCTCCTGCCCGGCACCAGCCCCCTCCCCGCCCATCCGCTCCAGCCAGGACAGCGCATCCACATACGCCAGGAACTGCCGCAGATACTCCGGCGACACCTCGCGCATCAGCAGCAGAGACCGGTGCACAAGGCTGCTCGAATTGAGCGGCCCGGCGTTGGTCGGCACTTGATCAAGCGATTGGCGCAACTGTTTCTCTGCACTGACGCGCGACCAGGTTTCCCGCACGTCTTCGAGAATCTTCAGTTCAGTGGCGGCATGGGGATGGCGTTCCAGGCCAATGGCCGCTGCGCTGCCGGCATCCGCGCGCGCGTGGTTGGCGATGCTGTCGAGCAATTCAGCCAACACGCTACGGGCAGGCTCACGGGACCCCGCATCCGGCTCGGACGAGGGCATCGCCCGATCAAGGTCATCCGCATACGCGGCAATCAGGTTGCCAAGCCGTTCATCCAGAATGCGCCGCGCCTCGCCCGTCTGGCCGACCGCACGGCGATGCAGCGCTTCAATGAAATGAAAGCGCACGCGATCGAAGCCATCCGCACCACGTGCGCGCCACGCATCGAGCGTTGCCTGCGTGGACGAATCAGTTCGGCTCACGGCGCCCACCGTTGGAAGCAGACTGCCTCGGCACCGGCGCAATCTCCACGCGCCGGTTCTTCGCGCGGCCCACATCATCCGCGTTGGAACTCACGGGCTGCTGCGAGCCAAACGCCGCAGCAAACACGCTCGACGCCGGGATACCCTCGTCAATCAACGCGCGCGTCACGGTCAACGCGCGCTTGGCAGACAGCTCCCAGTTATCGGCAAACTGGCGATTGCCTGCCCGCACCTGCTGGTCATCGGAGAACCCGCTCACCATCAGGATCTCGTCACGCGATTTGAGATAGGCCGCCAGCGGCCCCGCCAGACTTTTCATCAGCGTGCGGCCTTCGGGCTGCAATTGGTCAGAGTTGAGCGCAAACAACACGTTGCCGTTGATGCCGATCCGCCCGTTGACGAGTGTCACGCGCCCCGCCGCCAGCGGGCCAGCCAGCGCCTGTTCCAGCGTCTTGCGGCGCTGCGCCTCTGCCTCACGCTGCTTGACCTCGTTCTCCAGCTTGGACGACAGCTCCAGCTGCACGCCAATCACGCCCACCAGAATCAGCACGAAGGCGCCCAGCACCACCGACATCAAGTCGCCAAACGCGGCCCAGACCGGCGCGGACTCCAGGCCGCCGTCAATCTCGTCGCTCATTGCATCACTCATGCCGCTTCGGTTCCGGCAAGGGCACGCTGGTCGCCCAGGCGCTGCAGGTCCTCAAGAATCTGCTTTTGCGACAGCATGCTCAGATCGATCACCTCACGGGCCTGCGCCACGTAGTAGGCAAGCTGTTCATCGCTGCGCGTGAGCGACTTGTCCAGCGCAGATTCGATCCGCTGCAGGTGCGCCACCAGCTTGTCGTTCGACTCGCCAAACAGGTGCACCGCCGCGCCAAACGCCTCGCCCAGGCTCGCCACCTCAACGGCACTGCCGGTCACCTGCGCGGCCACCGTGCCCAGCTTGCCGGTCTCGGCCTCGACCCGATCGGTGAACCGCACACCAACGCGTTCGAGCAACTCCGCCGAGCTCGCCACCAGGGCATCCACCGCGCTTCGCTGTTCGGTCGACGCGTGGTTCACGGCGTCGAGCAGCGTCTCCAGCGTGCCCAGCATGCGCGTGCGTTCTTCCAGCATCGCCGTATCGCGAACCATGCTGTCGGACAGCTTCTGCCGCAGCTCGGCAACCACTTCGGCCGCAGCCTTGGGCGCCTCCGAGGCGGCCTGCACCAGTCGAGAAATCTCGGCGATCGTGTCGCTGGCGTGGGCCTGTGTTTGCGAAGAGATGTCGCACGCGGTCTGTGCCAGCGCATCGCAAATCTCCTGCTGACGGCTCGCCGTGTCGGCACCCGCCTTCTCCCACGCTTGGCTCAGCTTGGCGCCCATCGCGCCCAGCGCATCGGTCCAGGCCGTCAGACGTTGCTCGTCGCGGGCTTGCAGCGCGTTGTGCAGCTCCACGAGCGATTGGCGCGACGCGTCCTGCGCCGATGCAACATCGCGTGCGGTCTGCGCCAGCGCATCGCAAATTTCCTGCTGACGGCTCGCCGTGTCGGCGCCGGCCCTCTCCCACGCCTGGCTCAGCTTGGCACCCATTGCACCCAGCGCATCCGTCCAGGCTGCCAGACGTTGCTGATCGCGCGATTCCAGTGCCGTTTGTAGCGCCGTATGCGATTGGCGCGACGCGTCCTGCAGCGAGACAGCATGCTGCTCGAATGTCGCCACAGCCGCCTCCAGCGCGCGCTGGTTCTGCCCAGCCAGTTCTGCGTGGGTGTGCTCCTGGCGCGCAAGCGCATCGTTCCAAGCACCGGACAGGCTACCGGCCGTAGCATCCAGGCGCTCGGCAACGCCGTCGAGCAGACGGGTCGAGCGTTGCTCAAAGGTTTCGGCAAACCGGTCCAGCGACGTGCCCACGTTCTCCACCAGCGCAGCGCTTGCGCGTTGGTGCTCCGACAAGGCGGTGTTCCAGATGCTCGCGACCATCTCGGCGGTGGTTTCGAAGCGCGTCGACAGGCCGTCCAGTTGGCGCTGCACGGCATGTTTCACCGTCTCATGCAGCGCGGCTGATTCACGCGCAAGCCCCGCCATCGTCGAGTCAACCACCGGTTGCAGCGCCGCACCAGCCACGCGTGCGCTTTCGGCGGCGCTGTCCTGCAATGACTGCCCAACAGAGGACGCCAGTTGACGGTAAGCCACCTCCGTCTTGTCGAGAAACGCTTGCTGGCTGGCGATCTGGCGTTCACTGCTGGCGGCGCTCTGTTGCTCCAGCGCGGCCATCATTGCCTGCAGCCGGTCCACCAGGGCGGGCATGACGTCCGACTGCCGCTGCAGCAGCTTGAACGTCTCTTCGCGTTGATGCGTGTGCGAATAGATGCGCAGCGTCGTAGCGATCTGGGTGTCGAGCGCCTGAACCGCCTGCAGCCGCTCACGCCGGCACAGCGCGGACAGCAACCCCAGCATGGCAGACGTGGCCACACCGGCAATCGAGGTGCCGAACGAGAACCCCAGGCCCTTGACCGGCGCCGCCAGCGACGCGCGAATCGCCTGCAGGTCGGTGGCGCTCTCCAGCGCGGCGCCCGTGCCCTTGAGCGTCATCACCATGCCGAGCAACGTCCCCAGCATGCCCAGCAGGACAAGCAGACCCACCAGATACGGCGTCAACGCGGGGCCGGGCAACGCAACGCGCTCGCCTTCCACGCGCAAGCGCACGGCGTTGCGCAGGCTCGGATGCAGTTGCTCCAGCCAGGCCCCCAGCTTGGGCGGCTGTTCAGACAGCCCGGCCACGGCTTGCGTGAGCGTGCCGGTGGCCTGCTGATAGCGGCGCAACTCCAACGCACCTGCCACGTAGGCGGCGCCAATCACGATGGTGACGACCAGCGCGAGCGGGTTGAGGCCCACGACATAGCCTGCCGCGATCCACCCCAGGGCCACCAGCCCGGCAAAGAAAACGATGAGATTCAGGTGATTTCTGGACATGGTGTCCTGTTTAACGCTTAGCGAGTACGAAGGGCGGCAAGCAACCCGTCGACCGGTTGAAAACGAACATCCAGCTCTGCAAGCAGCACGCTCTGCATATCCTTGCGGAACGCATGCAGCCATGCGCGGGATGTGGGTTGGGTGGTTTGGGCCGGGCTCTCCGATGGCGCATCAGCTTGCGGCTGCTCGGCCGCGCGCAAGCGCTCGAAGTACGGCCCGAGCATCGTCGGGATGGCACCCAATAGCGTGCGTTCGCGTGCGCCAAGGGCCTGCTCCATGCTGGCGTCCAGCACGGCAAGCCGGGCCAGATCCGGCGTCTTGGCGGCCAGCACGCGTCGCAGGCGGCCACGCAGCTCGCCAATCTCCATCTCCATGGTCTGCTGCATCAAGATGTAGCGCTGCCGAATGTCCGCATAGTCGACCGGCGCGGCCGGCATGGCGGGTTGAATGGGCGCGCGCCCACCTCCGCCCGGCCTGGCATCAGGCGCACAAGCGGTGGCGATGGACTTTGCCAATGCGGCGCGCACACGGCTGCACATGGTCTCGGCATCCATGCCAACGGGCCGCACACCCGGGGTGATGGCCGGCGGACTGGTGGCAAGCGCGGTCGAGAGCGTGATGGCATCCGTCCAACTGAGCCATTGGCTCAGCCGGTCTGAAAGCGGCTGCCCGGATTCGGAAACGTCAATGTCCGCCAGGCGAGCAAGTAAGCGGATCAGCGCAGGGCCGCTGAGCGCCCTGCGTTGCTGGGCGTGCGCCATGCTACGAGTGCCAAAAAAAGGCTGGAGTTTACACTGCCCGCCCGCCCAGACCGCCTTCCGCGAGCGGCGAAAGCATCACTTGCGCGGGAAGAATCGTAACAACTAGCCAGACCGCGGGCGATACAAGGCCGCATCGGCCAGCGCATAGCGCTGCATCAGGCCCGGCTTCCGGGTGCGCAAACAGGCCAACGGCCAGTTGGATTATCCTCATGCCCCTTCTTGCACGACTGGGAGCACCCGCATGCGAATCGCCGTCATCGGCACATCGGGGGTGGGCAAATCGACGCTCGCCCGGCGGCTGGCCGTATCGACCCAGGCTGCGTACATCGAGCTCGATGCCATCAACTGGCAAGCAGAATGGAAAGCGCTGGCCACCGACGATCCGGCGGAGTTTTACCGTCGTGTCGAGGTAGCCGTCGCCGGCCCGTCGTGGGTCTGCGATGGCAACTACCCCGGCGTGCGGGACATCGTCCTGGCCCGTGCAACGCACGTCGTGTGGCTGGACTACGCCCGCCCGGTCATCATGTGGCGCGTGATCCGGCGCTCGTTCTGGCGCGCCGCCACCAAGGCCGAGCTTTGGCCGGGCACGGGCAATACCGAGGGATTTGCGCGGTGGTTCGACAAGGGCCACCCGATCCGGTGGGCGTGGGACACGTTCGCACAACGCCGCGAACAGTACGCCCGCCTGCTTGAGGCGCCGATCCTGGCGGCGGCGCAGAAGTACCGTGTGACACATCCCCGGGATCTTGCGGCAGTCGAATCCATACTGGGTCTGCAGCACGATGGCACCAGAACATGATCAGACAGGTGCAGTACCCTGCGCCCGCCTGCATTGTGTGTTTGCACCGCCAGCGGTATCGTGTCGCCCACTACCGCGCCCTACCCCGCCTTCTACCCATTCCGCTGTGACCCATCACCCCACCCT
The DNA here is from genome assembly GCF_037023145.1 of Ralstonia sp. RRA. Classification (NCBI taxonomy): domain Bacteria; kingdom Pseudomonadati; phylum Pseudomonadota; class Betaproteobacteria; order Burkholderiales; family Burkholderiaceae; genus Ralstonia; species Ralstonia sp. RRA. Next base: position 1,852,721 of record NZ_CP146092.1, read on the forward strand.
CACCTGGACCGACGTTGAAACCGACGCCGTCCACACCGCCCTGTGGCGCTCCGAAGCCGGCAACCCGCCGCCCAAGCGTGTGGTCATTGCTGACGACCGCACCACCGCAGACACCGCCTACCGCCTGGCCTGCGAAGGCACAGCACTGCTCTGGCGCGGCGACTTCCAGAACGCGCGGCAACTGCTGCAGGCCATATCCCGCCGCACCGATCGCAAGCCGCGCAAGGAAGCCACTTCGCCCATCGAGGCGTTCAACTTCCATCGCCAGGCCCAATCGCAGCGCGCCCGCACGCTCGGCATGCTGCTGATTCCGCTGGATGCCGATTACACAATCCCGCTGCGCCGTGCACCTGACATGCGCGAAGCCTGCAATGAAGCGTATGGCGCGGGTGAAGCCGCTTCGGTCGTTTCGCTGCGCGAGCTGCTCGGCCTGATCGGCGCGCACGAATGGCGCAAGAAGGGGGTGGAGATTCCCGCGTTGGATGGTGCGCGCATTCACCCGCACTACGGCGTGTTCTCACCCGTGCGTGGGGAATACATCGACTTGGTTGCGCAAGCGCCGTTGCCGTCGAAGGCGCTGGCATTCGATATCGGCACGGGCACGGGTGTGCTGGCTGCGGTGCTGGCAAAGCGCGGCGTCAAGCGTGTCGTTGGCACCGATCAAGACCCGCGTGCACTCGCTTGCGCGCGAGACAACCTGACACGCCTTGGGCTGCAAACCCAGGTGGACGTCGTTGACGCCGATCTCTTTCCCGAAGGGCGTGCACCGCTGGTCGTGTGCAACCCGCCGTGGTTGCCAGCGCGGCCCAGCTCGCCGATCGAGCGGGCCGTCTATGACCCGGATAGCGCCATGTTGCGCGGCTTTCTCAACGGCCTTGCCGCACACCTAGAGCCCGGTGGCGAGGGCTGGCTGATCCTGTCGGACTTTGCCGAGCATCTGGGCCTGCGCACACGTGAGGCCCTACTGGCCATGATCGACGCCGCCGGCCTGCAAGTCGTCGGCCGCCAAGACATCAAGCCCAAGCACCCGAAAGCCTCGGATGAAAACGACCCGCTGTACCAAGCGCGCGTGGCCGAGGTGACCTCGCTGTGGCGCCTGAAGGCGCGCTAACGCCTTGACGCTCTAGTGCCCTAACGCCCTAACGTGTCGCCAAATAGTCGAGCACGCCCTGCCCAGCAGCCGCGCCCGTCGCAAAGCACGCTGTCAGCAGATAGCCGCCTGTCGGGGCTTCCCAATCGAGCATCTCGCCCGCGCAGAACACGCCGGGCAGGCGCTCGATCATCAGGTTGGCATCCAACGCTTCAAACGCCACGCCGCCCGCGCTGCTGATCGCTTCGTCAATCGGCCGGGTGCGCGTGAGGCGCAGCGGCAGTGCCTTGATGGCAGTGGCCAACTGTGCGAGATCAGCAAACGCCTCTTTCGACAGGCACTCGCGCAGCAACCCCAGCTTCACGCCCGTGATGTTCAGCTTGCTCTGCAGATGGCTCGACATCGAGCGCGCGCCACGCGGGCGCATCAGCTCATCGTGCACGCGCTGCGCACTCCACCCAGGCGCCAAGTCCAGCCAGATCGTCGCCTCTCCGGCGGCGGCCAGCGCATCGCGAATGGGCGCCGACAACGCATAGACGAGGCTGCCTTCCACCCCCGTCTGCGTGACCATGAACTCGCCCTGGCGGAACTGCAGCGCACCGTCGTCGCCAGACGGCAAACCAATGCCCACCGACTTGACCGGCTGCCCCGCAAAGCGCTCCTGAAAATGCGGGCTCCAGTCCGCATCGAACCCGCAGTTGGCAGGCTTAAGCGGCAACACCTGCACACCGCGCGCCTCCAGGTGCGGCACCCATGCACCATCGGAGCCCAGGCGCGGCCAACTGCCACCACCCGTCGCCAGAACCACGGCATCCGCTTGCACCACGCGTTCGCCATCCGGCGTGTCGAAGCGCAGCGTTTGCGCATGCCCCGCATCCGACGGCGCGCCCCAGCCAACCCAGCGATGCCGCATCTGCAACTGCACGCCGGCCTGGCGCAGCCGATGCAGCCAGGCGCGCAGCAACGGCGCCGCCTTCATCTCGGTCGGAAACACGCGGCCCGAGCTGCCGACAAACGTGTCGATGCCCAGCCCATGAATCCACGCGCGCAACGCATCGGGGTTGAGGCGATCGACGATGGGCGCAAGCTGCTCGCGGCGCGCGCGATAGCGCCCCAGAAACGCATCCAGCGGTTCGGAATGCGTGATGTTCATCCCGCCAATGCCCGCCAGCAGGAACTTGCGCCCGGCTGAGGGCATGGCGTCAAACACCTCCACGCGCACGCCTTGGTTGGACAACACTTCAGCGGCCATCAGCCCGGCCGGGCCGGCACCAATGACAGCAACCAGGGGAACGTTTTGGGGTTCAGACATGCGAAGGTGAATCAGAGAAATAAGTGCCGGAGATCAAGCAGACCGACTCCAGATCCTGCTCGGCGCATTGCATTCGCAGAACCTGAAACGTTGCAAACGCCCCCTCCATCAGCCACCCGAACGCTTGCCGCGCAAACGCGCGAGCACGTCCGCAGCGGGCTTGACCTTGCCGTCTATCGCCTCCTGCGTGCCCAGCGCCAGCACCTTAAGCAGCGCATGCGTCTCTTCATAAGACGTCTCGTCTTGCAGCACCGGCGTGGTTTCGCCGTTCTGGGTGGTGAGTTTGACTGGGAATGCGTAGCGCATAGGGGAACAGGCTTCCGTGAGGGGGACTGAATATAGTCTTTTGACGAGCCTCGAACAACCACAACCGCGCGCCAAAAGCAAACTTAATTAGCTTATTTGTTAGCAAAATGCTAACATGCTCTCATGCACGCAATCGAGTTCACGAAGCAAGCCGCACAAGCCCTGAAAGCCATGCCGCGCAATGTCGCAGCAACGATTCGAGCCAAGATCGATGCACTTGCAGTCGACCCCTATGCGCCGAACCCGAACGCAAAGAAGCTCGCCGGACGTGAAGGCTACCGGCTCCGCGTTGGTGACTGGCGTGTGCTCTATCAGATTGAAGACGGCCGCGTCGTGATCGTGGTGCTGGCCATCAAACCGCGCGGAGGCGCATATCAATGACGCAAATCCAATACATCGAGCGTGATGGACATCGCGAATTTGCCGTGGTGCCCATCGAACTCTGGGACCGCATCAAGCATCTGGCCGAAGACCTGGACGACGAAACCCTGTTCGACCAAGCGACCGCCGCAGACGACGGTTTCCGCATTCCTGCCGCCGTTGTAGATGCCGAACTTGCCGGCGATCACCCCGTGCGCGCATGGCGCAACTACCGACGCATGACCCAAGATGCCCTGGCAGAGGCCACCGGTATCAGCAAACCCTATCTCAGCCAGATTGAAACCGGGCAGCGCGGCGGCACAGCCGAACTGCTCAAGAAGCTGGCCGATGCATTGAACGTGCCCCTCGACCTGCTGGTCGATGCTCAACATTGATTCACCTGCGATGTCCAACAAGACCCACGAAATCCGCCCCAACCAGTCGATCGAGCTGCTCAAGGAACTGCACATCCTCACGCGCGACGGCAAGATGAACCAGGACAGCCGCCGCAAGCTCAAGCAGGTGTATCACCTGTTCCAGTTTATCGAGCCGCTGCTGGCCGACGTGCAGCAGGCCAAGGGGCATGTCTCGCTGGTTGACCACGGCGCGGGCAAGTCGTACCTGGGCTTCATCCTGTATGACCTGTTCTTCAAGGAGCAACCCGCTGGTGACACCGCCCATGGCACCTCGCACATCTACGGCATTGAAACGCGCGAAGAGCTGGTCACCAAGTCGACCGAGCTTGCGGCGCGGCTCGGCTTCAAGGGGATGTCGTTCCTGAACCTGTCGGTGGCCGATTCCATTACGTCAGACCGTCTGCCGGCCACCATCGACATCGTGACCGCGCTGCATGCGTGCAATACCGCCACGGATGATGCGATCCGCTTTGCGCTGGAAAAGCAGGCGCAGTACATCGTGATCGTGCCGTGCTGCCAGGCAGAAGTGGCCGGGGTGCTGCGCAAGAACAAGGGCAAGTCGCTCGGCAATGCGCTCACAGAAATCTGGCGCCACCCGCTGCACACGCGTGAATTTGGCAGCCAGGTCACCAACGTGCTGCGCTGCCTGCAGCTGGAAGCCCACGGCTATCAGGTGAGCGTGACCGAGCTGGTTGGCTGGGAGCACTCGATGAAGAACGAGCTGATCGTTGCGCAGTACAAGAACCTGCCGCGCAAGCGCCCGACCGAGCGGCTGCATGAGGTGATCAGCACGTTGGGGCTGGAAGAGCTGAACGAGCGGTTCTTTGCGCCGGCTTGATTGCCAGCGTTCCACCCCAGGTTTATCGCGATAAAAAAAGGGCTTGGACCATTGCGGTTCAAGCCCTTTTCTCTTTCATGCACCCATACCGATGTGGTGAATCGGCTATTCGCGCTGTCACGGTAAAACGCCCATGGCCATCTCAATAGAAATCGCTTGGGCATATTGCTTATTGCCTTGTTTCTGCCCGCGTCAGCTGCCCGTGAACACCGCCCTCCATTACGCATGCTCCCCTGCTCAGGGCGTTGGCTGCACACACAACAAATAACAGTTCCCTCGGGGCGCGTTGCGTCCGCTGAACCGCATAATTTGGCCCCGGCTTCGCCCATCAACTGACCGTCTGCCACGGGCCAATACGTTGATGACGACGTCGCAATCTATGCGGGCCAACCCACTCGGGTGGCCAAAGCCCATTCCCTTTCTTGATTGCGTTTCTGATGGATGCGTTGCGCACGCTTGCCAACGGCTCGATCGCAACTGAACCCTTCTTTTAAACATGAGGTGACACATGAAAACATTGTTGATTACGGGCGGCACAAGTGGCATTGGCGAAGCCACCGCGCGGCACGCTGTTGCCGAAGGCCATCAGGTGTATGTCACCGGTCGCCAGCGCCAGCGGCTGGACGATTTTCTCGGCTCGTTCGATGCGGACGCCCGCCAACGGATCACGGGCGATGTTGTCGATGCATCGTCCTGGGAGCAAACGCAGCGCGCGGTGCAGGCCTGCGTCGACCACTTCGGTGGCCTGGATGTCGCCTATGCCAACGCGGGGTTTTCTTCGCGCGGTGATTTGCTGACCGGCGACCCGGACAGCTGGCGCGACATGATCAACACCAACTTCCTGGGCGCCGCGCTGTTGATCAAGGCCGCACTGCCGGTGTTGACCGAACGGCGCGGGCATTTTCTGTTCACCGGTAGCGTGTCCGGACGCAAGGTGTATCCGGGCAACCTGTACACCGCCACCAAATGGGCCATCACCGGGCTGGCGGAAAGCCTGCGACAACAGGTTATTGGCACGGGGGTGCGTGTTTCCATCATTGCCCCCGGCCATGTCGACACCCCACTTTGGGGAGAGACCCCAGTTGCGATGATGCAGCCCGACGACGTCGCGCGTGTCGTGATGTGGGTACTCAAGCAGCCAGAGCATGTGGACGTGAGCGAGGTGATTGTCCGGGCGCTCGGGCAGATCATTTGACGGTTGAAGGGTCCGTCCTGTTTGGCGGCGTTGCTGCCAAGCGTGTATCGCGATCATGCTTTCCATCGCGCAAGGCGCTGTCGGCGCGCTTTGCCACCCGCGCCACGAAGAAGGAAACCCCCACGGCGCACTCACGCTGCAACGCTGTTGCCAAGCCCCCGCCCCCGTGCGGGGGCTTTTTGTTTCTGATGTGGATCAAATGGCGCTACGGCGCGGCTTTCCGGGTTGTGCACCTGCACATTTTTTAGGACTTTTCTTATTCTTTGAACACCGCCCCATCCCTATCCTGACCTTGTCACCTTTAACTCGCTGGAAGGAACTGGGAAATGAACAAGATCTATCGCTCCATCTGGAACACCACCACCAATACTTGGACGGCTGCTGCTGAAACGGCGAAGTCGCGCTCGAAGGGGTCGGCCCGTGCTGCGCGCAGTGCGCTGGCTGCGCTTGTGCTGGGTGGTGCGGCCATGGGCGGCGCATCGGCTGCCGAGGTTTGCACAACGGAAGATGGCAAGCATGGCACGCTCGATGTAGCGGGCGTTTGCAAGGCGGATGCTGGCGCCACCGGCACGATGGGCTCTGTTGGCACGATGGCGGCGCTGGACGATGCCCGCATCAAGATCGGTAACGCCGCCGTAACGGGCAACGCCACAGCCACAGGTACGAACGACATCGCTATCGGTCCAAGGGCCACGGCAGACTCCGCCTCAGCAATTGGCCACACTCCAGGGGACTACTCCTTGGCGCTTGGTGGTGATGCACGGGCTATCGGGTCGGGTAACGTTGCAATTGGTGGCGGCGCAGTAGCTTCCAACGGCGACAATAAATTCCAACTGATGGGAACCGCAATAGGTGGTCTAGCTACTGTCACGGCAACCAACAGCGTCGCGCTGGGATATAGCTCGGCAGCAAACCGCGACAACACCGTCTCAATCGGCAACGCCACAACGCAACGCCAGATCGTCAACATGGCCGCCGGCACGCAAGCCACCGACGCCGTGAACGTCTCGCAACTCAAATCCTCCGTAGAAGCACTGGGCGGCGACGCCACGATGAATGCGGACGGCACCATCAAGGGCCCGAGCTACACCGTTGCAGGCGGCACGCAACCACCGTGGGTGGTGCGCTGACTGCGCTCGACGGTGCGCTGACCACCACCAAAGCAACGGCAGACAAGAACACGTCGGACATCACCAACATCCAAAACAACCTGAACAGCGGCACGGTCGGCCTGGTGCAGCAGAACGCCACCACCAGCAACATCACCGTGGCTTCGGACAAGGGCGGCGACCTCGTCAACTTCACCGGCACCGATGGCGAGCGCAAGCTCACCGGCATTGCCAATGGCGAGGTGTCCGCCACCAGCACCGATGCGGTCACGGGCAAGCAACTGAACACGGTGGTCGACAGCGTGACTGGCCTGACCGGCCGCATGGTCACGGCCGAAGACAACATCGATAAGCTGAAAACCGAAGTCGGCTCGGGCGCCGTGGGCCTGGTGCAGCAGAACGCCATTACCAACAACATCACCGTGGCTGCGGACAAGGCCGGCACTCTGGTCGACTTTGCGGGCACCGATGGCGAACGCAAGCTGACCGGCATTGCCAATGGCGAGGTGTCTGCCACCAGCACCGATGCCGTCACGGGCAAGCAACTGAACGCCACCAACGCGGCGGTGGACAAGAACACGGGCGACATCTCCAAGCTGAACACCACCGTGTCCGGCATCGATGGCAACGTGAAGAAGAACACGGGCGACATCACCGACATCAACACCAAGCTCAGCGGCCTGGAAGGCGGCTCGGTCGGCCTCGTCCAACAGAACGCAGGCACCGGCGACATTACGGTGGCAGCGGCCACGGGGGGCTCGGTGGTCAACTTTGCGGGCACGGCAGGCGGCCGCGTGCTGACCGGCGTGGCCAACGGTGTGAATGACAGTGATGCGGTGACGATTGCACAGCTGCGCGCCACGGGCCTGATCGACTACACGGGCAAGGAAATTGGCGCGGTGACGTATGACGATCTGACGCTGGGCAGCGTGTCGCTGGGGGATACCACCGGCTTGGGCACCTTCCTGAACAACGTGCGTGCGGGTGACATCTCCGCCGGCAGCAAGCAGGCCGTCAACGGTGGCCAGCTGTTTGCCATGCAGCAGAAGTACGACAAGCAGTTCAGCGACATGGATGACCGCGTGAAGGACATCGAAAGCGGTGGTGGCGTGGGCCCTGTCCTGCCCCCGGGCACGGGTGGCGGCGTTGGAGAGGGCTCGGGCGGCCCGGGTTCGATCGTGGTGGGTGATGGTGCCGATGCCTCGGGCAAGAACAGCACGGCCATCGGTTCGGGCGCCAAGGCCTCGGGTGAAAACTCGGTGGCGCTGGGCAACAGCGCGGTGGCCGATCGCGACAACGAAGTGTCGGTCGGTGCGCCTGGTCAGGAACGCTTCCTGGGCAACGTGCGCGATGGCGAACGTGATACCGATGCGGTGAATGTGCGCCAGTTGAACAACGCGATTGGCGGCCTGCAGAACCAGGTGGACACCAACCGCCGTGACGCCATGGGCGGTACCGCCGCGGCGATGGCGGTGGCGGGCTTGCCGCAGTCGTCGATGCCGGGCCGCACGTTCATGGCCGTCGCGGGCAGCACGTACGGCGGCGAGCAAGGTACTGCGCTGGGCGTGTCGTACATGTCCAAGGACGGCCGCTGGATGGTCAAGAGCGCAGTCAACACCAGCTCCCGCGGAGAAGTGGGCGCGGTGGTGGGGCGGCTTCTACTGGTAAGCCAAACCCGCAACGTCTCTAGCACGCACGTAAGACCTGCTCGCCTTCTGGTCTTGCTTTCCCAGCTCCTTCCTTGGGGGCGGATGGGTCAAACGTGCGGCACATAGGGGGAAAGGGCCTCGGGAAACCGGGGCCTTTTTTTCATGGCGCGCTCGCGCGTGCATTGCAGCACGCCTAGTCAACCTCATGCACCTGTGTGCATGTGCGCCCCCACCATGCAGCCAATGAGGTGAGAGCGTGTCTGCCGGATCCTGCACAACGTTGCCGAGTTGGTTGGGTGGAAGCACGCGATGAAGAACAAGCTGGTCATCGCGCAGTACGCAGTGGACGAACCCGCTGCGCAAGTGCCCGACCGAGCGGCTGCGTGAGGTGATCAGCACACTGGGGCTGGAAGAACGGCATGAGCGGTGCTTTGCGCTGGCTTGAATCGGCATTGGGTGGCATCGGCCTGCACGGCCTGATGGCATCCCCGCCCGTCTCGGGGACACGTCCGTCTGGTTGTTACTGGCTCTCGCCAGCCCGCTCTATGGCGGCAAGCACTTCCCACGTATCAGGGTTGATCTGACAGCCCTCCAACACCATCGACACGAACGCGCAGATGCCATCCAGAAACCCCGCGCGATATTCCGGCGGGTGCCTGCTGGTGTAGGTCAGTTCCCAGCGCAATGTGTCGGGTCGGAGCTTGCGGTGGACACGCAGGTCTGCCTGTGTATAGCGGAGGTAGTCCCGCGCGGCCAGTGCGCCGGTCAGGTAGATGCGACGTTGGGCAGGGGTCATCATTGCGCGCCTCCTGACCGGCAGGAATGAAGGCAGCGTATGGGTGGGGATGGGTAAGACGCGGGGCGGTACCCGCTATAGACAGATGGCATGTCGGCCTCTCTAAGTTGCGTAGGAGGCTCGCCATCTCGTCGCCAGACGAGGGTGGCGGGCCTGACGGCGGGGCTGGCGAACCGGCCCTTAGAGAACGACCGGCAGACCCGAAGGTCTCCCCACCCGGCCCGCCGTAAGAAACACAAGCGAGTGAGGGCGGACCGTCGCTTGCGCGACAGCCTCTCTAAGAACTGCTGTGCAGATCGCCAGACCCGGCTACCGTTGGTGCGGCAGCGGTGGCAATTATAACGAGGAGGATTGCGCGCGGATTCTGATTCTTGGGCGCTAGATTGCAATCGCCCAAACAAAAGGCCGCCTTTGCAGGCGACCTCCATCACATCATGTCGTTAGCATTGCGCTTGGCACCTGTCTTTGCACGACGCGCCAGCAACTTCGCCGCGTTGAAAACACTGGCACCAAATAAAAAAACCGGCCACGTAGGCCGGTCATGTCACCCGCTTCGACACTCAGGGGGCAATTTGCGCGTCGGTTTTTTTGTCACTGCCGAAATCGTCAATCCACGTAAAAGAGAGTCTGCCCTCACCTTGCTGAAGCGCCTGGACTGGCACAGGCAACTCAATGGATGACAACGGCGGCACCACACCATCGCCCGTTTCCAACGGCGTCTTTGCGTCGCCCAACTCGACAGTCGCCAGGTTGACATGCCACGGCGTGGGGTTGTCGATATGCAGCTTGCGCTCGTTACCTTGCCCCACCCAGCGCCAACGCAACATGGCCGGCGCTTCGGCGGCGCTACCCGGCAGACCTGATGGCCGGTAGAACAGCTTGATGCGCGACCTGACAGCCAGATTCAGCTTGGCATCGGCTGTGTTGGAGCGTTCCGGCACATCCAGCACGTTGATATAAAACAGGGATTCACGATCGGTGGCCAACGCTGCGCGGTCAACCGTCAGAATCCGGATCGCCTGCTGGCTGTCGGGCTCCAGCCGGAAAAACGGCTTCGAAACGATGAATGGGATTTTCAGCTGCGCGGGGTCAACAAAGCGGTCCCCCTGATCCAACCAGAGTTGAAACAACGCTGGGCGCTTGCCCGAATGGATGATCGGCAGCGCTTGTTCGCGGTCAGCCTGCGTCAGGATGACACGGGTTAAGCCAAGGCTGGTGCCGCCGCTCTCACCGCCAGCGTAGGCGGCAAACGGTGCGCAGCAGGCCAGCACCGCACCGGCCAGAGCACGCGCAAGAGCCCATGATTTCATGTACGACATCTCCGTGCGGCGCTGTTGTCCAGCGCACGGCTGGACGCTGGGCCAGCGCTGGTTTAACGATAGTCGATTGTAAACGTCGCCTCAGCCTCAACTTTTCCTGGGCTCACGGTAGGCGCCGTCTGGTACAGGGCCGCGCGCAACGGAACCGTATAGTTGCCGGCCAAGCCAGAAAAACCGGGCACATCATATGCCGTGCCAAACGCCAGCGTGCTTTCCGTACTGCCGCTCAGGCGCCGCACGCGCACACCGAGGCCGGTTGCCCCACCCGCTTTCAGTGCCAGCACACCATCCGTCGCACTGATGGGCGTGATGACCGGGTCCAACTGGTATGTCATGGACGTACCTGCTGGGCAACTGGTCAGGGCCAAATTGAAATCGCGCTGTGCCGGGGTGGAACCCACACCGGTAAAGCGGCTTGCATCAACGGAGCCAAAATCCACCTCCACGTTGGAGGTCGTGCATGCAGGCCGAACCACGCTGGTTTTTCCTCCAATGGTGTAGTTCGTCTCTGGTACTGTGCCGAAGTATTGAGCCGGCGGCAAGGCGGCCCAAGCACTGGGCTGAGATCTCGCAATGACAACACCATCCAGGTCAATGGTCCCAGAACCCACTGCACCTGTCGTCCGTACCAATGCAATAGCCACCCGCTCACGTAAAGACTCGGTGCCCGAGCCACCGCCGGAGAGCCCGCCCGCTGCGGCTGCCACTACCCCCGTGGTGGCGCTATAGGACTTGTAGTAACTGCAACTCGCAACAGGACTAGAACCGCAACCGATGGTGTAACTGCTATAGTTGGCTCCAGCAACTGCAATCCCAATTCCTGGCACACCGCTCTCGAATACAGCAATGGTGGCGTGGCCAGCATCTGGCGCGGTCACGGTCGTATCAGTAATACTCTTGCCTCCGCTATACACCAATGTGGTTCGCGACCCACCACTGGAACCGGAACCGCTGGACACATTGATAGAGCAGCTGTATCGGACCGGCATGGTTGTTGCAACCCAAGTTGACAGTAGCTGACCCTTAGTCGCGCTGGCCGGCACCGTTATCGTAGCCGGCAGCGATAGCACTACAGTGCCGCCTCCCGTGCAGCGTACGCTGCTCGACGCATGCGCCGCACCTGCTATGAGCAGCATCACGGCCATTGGCAGCAGGCGCTCCATCACAAACTTATTCATTTCATCCGCTCCGTTCTGAGCACACCACACTCAATATTCAACATGGAAACTCGCGCGCTTTGGCGCCGCTTCAATTTCCGCCCCTGCGGCGCATTTAGCGCGCCGTTCTTGCCGCCAGCGGCGTCATGTTCCGGTTCTTCGTCAGCACATCAACCCGGCACTTGGTGACCACCAATTCGCCACTGGCCACACCGGCCAGGCTGTAGTCGATCGCACACTGCTGCGCGGCACCTTGGCCCCAGTTCACGGACAGGCGCCCCTTTTCTTCCACACCCCGCACCCACAACCGGCTGCCCTGGCCCACCACGCCCACCACGTCGCCGGCTTCGTTGGTCACTTCCACACCAAACGGCAGCGGTTGACCATTGTCTTGCGGCGCCTCGATCAGTGCGCTGCGGCCGCTGACGGTGGGAACCGTCACCTTTACGATTGCGCCGGCGGTGGGCACCGTCATCACAGAAGCGACCTTCAGATCGATATCCAAGGGCAGGCCCTTCGGGTCCACCGTCACATCGTTGCGGCGGTAGGGGCTCAGATACGGCACCACGGCAAACCCCTGGGCGTTGGTTTTCACGCCCACCGCGTTACCAATCTGCGCGCCTTCTGCGTTGGGCACTTCCACAATACCAATGGTGTCGCCCAATTGCTGCGAGAACGCAACGCCGCCCTTGTGCAGCACCACGCCCCCCGAAGCGCCCACCGACAACTGGCGGCTGCCCGAGGCCTGGCTGAAGCTGGCATTGAGGTCGGCAACCGGCAGGTTGTAGTTCAGGCCACCGCCCACGTTGTTGTTGCCGGTGCTATGGCCCACCGAAGCGTTGTAACTGCCCTGGCGGTTTTCGCCAAAGCTGCCGCTCAGGTTGCTGTTGATGCTCGAGCCGCCGTTGCTGCTACGGTTGAAGCTGGTGCTCATCGACGGCGCATTGCTGCCTGCCTTGCCCAGCGGAATACTCACGTTCAGGCTGATGGTGTTGTTGGTACGCGTAGCACCACCGTTGAACAGCGACTGTTCCATCGTGCGCTGAACGTTGATGTTGTAGTTGATGCGGCGCCACGAGTTACTGTAGCCGGCCGAGTAGCTGGTGGTGCGTTGGCTGTTGCTCCAATAGTTGGCGCTGCTGCCGCTGATATACAGCGAGCCATTGCCTTCGCCCAACCGCTGGTTGACGGTCAGATCAACACGGCTGCGCTGGCGTTGCACATTCTGCCCGTCCAGCCCGGCGCTCAGGTTGTCGCGCAGGCGCGCCGCGTCCGACAGCGACAGGTAGCCCTGCGTGGAATACCGATAGGCCGCCACCGAGAAATAGGTACCGGTGGTGACCATGTTCTTGCTGTAGGTCACGCGGTAGGACTGACCCGACATGGTGCTGCCAAAACCGGGCATCTGGCCGGGCAGGTTTGTCCTGGACGCAGTCACGTCACCCGAGAAAGCACCCAAGCGCGTGTTGACTGCGCCGCCAAACAGCGCAGCCCCGTAGCCTTGCGATGCTGTCACGCCGCCAAAGAGCGTGACCTGGTTGCTGATGCCGCGACGCAGCGTTGCTTCCACAAAGCCGGGCTCGCTGCCTGCGGTGGCATTGCGCAGCTTGCCAGCCGTCACGCTATAGCGCTGCTGGCCTTCGCGCAGCAGTTGCGGCACGGCGGCAAAGGGCACGGTGAAACGCTGCACGCGGCCGTCGGCCTCGGTCACCTCAACCTGCAGGTCACCGCCGTAGGACGTGCCGTAAAGGTCTGCGATTTCAAACGGGCCGGGCGACACCATGGTTTCGTAGACGACCGTGCCAAGCTGGCGGATCGTCACGCGCGCGTTGGTCTGCGCAATACCACGTACAACCGGCGCGTAGCTGCTCTCGGAATCGGGCAGCATCCGCTCGTCGCTGCTGATGTTGGCGCCGCGATAGTTGACGCTGTCGAAAATGTCGCCGTTGGTGGTGAAGTCACCCAGCGTGAGCTGCGCTTCCAACTTTGGCACGGCGCGCTGAACGTAGGTACGCCCCGCACTGTAGTGCGTGCCGGCGCCGCTGGTGTCCGAAAGATAGCCGTCGTGACGGAAGCGCCATGCGCCCACGTTCGCGCCAGCATTGAGCACCACGCTGGTGGTGTAGTTGCTGCCACCCCCGCTGCTGTTCAAGCGCAGGTGGTTGGCGCTGTAGCCCACGCGCGCGGCGGTGATGCCGTCGTCCCAAAGCTCCGGGCTCACCCACCCGCGCGGATCGCGTGCCAGATAAGCCTGCGGAATACTGACGTCGAGCACCTGCTCACCGGCATCAAAGCTGACGGTGGCGTCGGGAATGTAGTTGGACAGGGCATCGCAGAACGTCTCTTTCGGCAGCGGGCGCAGCCGTGTTACCTCGCCCGTTTGCTCCGACACCACCCGCCGTGCTTCCACACGCGTGGCGTTCAGGCCAAACAGGTCTACCAGCTGGGGCGTCAGGCAGACGGCGGTGCTGCCGTCATCCATGGCGCGCACTTCCACATCACGACGGCCAACAGTCGCGCCGTTGATTCGGACGTCGGCACTGTAGATGCCCGGCAACATGTCGCCCTTCTCGAAACGATCCAGATCAACCTGCTGCGCGGATTTGCCGTACAGGAAGTTGCGGTTGAACTCAACGGCCTGCGATGCCATCGCAGCCGACGGCAACAGCAACGTGGACATCACCGCTTGAGCCAGTTGGCTTCGTCGCAACCCGATGAGGGTCAGAGGTGAATTGCGGGACATAGCTGGATGCTCGGGAAAATTTGGGCGCAGGAATGCGCCCACGCAAATGCGTGGGGCGCACCACACTTGGGGAAACGGGAACTACGAGAAACGAGAACTACAAGATGCGATGCCGCGTCTGGTGCGGTCAGCGCGCGGCTTGTGCCAGCGGAACCGATTGGGCGCGCACTGCGCCTTGGTCATTCACGTACTGGAACTGCACGTCGCCAGCCGCAGGCTTGTGATTCAGGCCTTTGAGCGGAAACACAGCAACAGACGCCGGTGCCACCAGGCCGATGTCGCTATACGGGTAGTTCTGCCCATTGGCGCTCAAACCCACGCTGCTGAAGTTGACGTAGTACGGCGTCGGATTGTTGGCTTGCAGAGCCCAGCCGCTGCCATGAGCAATGACAGACCATTGCAGGTGTTCATGGGCCTCTGCAGCATCCACTGCATTCAACCCTTCTGGGCGATAGATCAGCTTCAGACGCGTACGCACGCTGAGCTGCATGTAGTTGTTTGGGGCCGCCTCAGCTTCAGACTTGGCAGAAGGCGTGGGCGGAATGTCCAGCACGTTCAGCCAGTACAGGCTCTCGCGATCCTTCGGCAGGTCTGCTGCAGTCGACAGGATGCGCAGCACCTGGCTCTTACCTTGATCAAGACGGAACATCGGGGGCCGCAACACGAAGGGCGCATTCGCCGCTTCCGGTGTCGACCGTTCATTGCTGCCATCGTCTGTCCATGCCTGGACCAGTGCAGCACGCTTGCCGGTGTTCTGGACTCGGACGGTCACTTCACGTTCCTTGCCCGGAAAGAGGACTCGGGTGCCGTGCACAATGACCTCGGCTTGTGCAGCCACGCTCGCAAACAAGGCAAGCGGCGCCAGTACGCAAGCACCAACTAGATGGCTTTTGATCTTCATTGTGCATTCCTCCCTTGAGTTTGCCCTGGGAGCACCCAGGAAATGGCTGGGGCCAGAAGCGCCCCAGCCGCTGCAATCAACCGTTCAGGTCGATTACGGGTAGATCACCGAGTATTCAACGCTGGTGTCCACCAGGCCTGCAGTCGCGGCACCCGTGGCGTAGTACTGGCCGTACAGCGGAATGGTGGCCGAGCCGCTGGTGACGGCGATGGTTTCGGAGTTGGTGTTGTCGAGCAGGTTGATGTCTTGACGCTTTTCGTTCATCAGCACCACGTCCACGTTGGTTGCCTGACCGGCACCAGCGGTGTTGCTCAGACGACCAGCGGTGTTGACGTTGGCGCCGTTGTGGAAGTACGCCTTGACGTTGCTTGCCGAGCAAGCGTCGGCACCCGTACCACCCACCACGATGTTGAACGGCACTTCAGCGATACGCGAGCCCGCCGTTGCCAGCGAGTTGGCAGCAACCTTCGGCAGCGTAACGGTGGCGTCAGCGGCGCCGGAGCCGCCCACGTCGATCTTGCAGCTCGTGGCAACGACTTCACCCTTGAAGGTGATGGTGCCGTCTGCATCAGCAGCTTGTGCCGAAGCAGCAACGCCCATGGCCAGAGCGGCGATTGCGATAGCGATCTTGTTCATAGTTTTGCGCAAAAAAACGATATTGAGATACGGGAGCATTGGGTTTGACTGCCAGGCATCGCCTCCCGAATGCGCTTGCCTGTTGTCTGCAACTTTATGGAAAACCGGCACACTCGATAATCGGAATGCTCTGAATCTTGGGCGTTGCAGCATGACCACAAGCATTTGGCTGGCGCAGGTTGCGCCCGTGTTCTGCGCAAGATTTGTTGCTGCGCCGCCTACCAAACGACCCTTCAAGCGCATGTCGCGTTGCGATGCGATTCGGCTCGTAGGCCCGCAAGTAAATTCGGATGGGCAGGAACGCCATGCGAGCGGCGCTCATCTGCAGGTAGCTGGCGATACGCGTTCGGGAGGGCCTGGCGGTGCGTCAGAACAACGCCCTCGCCAGATTGCGCCGAACAAGCCGATGTCAGGTAATGCACTGACGGCCGGAAGCAAAAGCCCCGGCCGTTGCGATCACCAGATCAGGTCGATTACGGGTAGATCACCGAGTATTCGACGTTGGTGTCCACCAGACCCGCAGTCGCGGCACCCGTGGCGTAGTACTGGCCAAACAGCGGAATCGTGGCCGTGCCGCTGCTGATGGCGATGGTTTCAGAGTTGGTGTTGTCAACAAGGTTGATGTCCTGACGCTTGGCATTCATCAGCACCACGTCCACGTTGGTAGCCTGACCGGTACCAGCGGTGTTGCTCAGGCGCCCAGCTGCGTTGACGTTGGCGCCCTTATGGAAGTACGCCTTGACGTTGCTTTGGGAGCAAGCATCCGCGCCAGAACCGCCCACCACGATGTTGAACGGCACCTCAGAAGTACGGGAGCCCGCCGTTGCCAACGAGGTGGCGGCAACCTTCGGCAGCGTAATGGTGGCGTTGGCTGCGCCTTCGCCACCCACGTCGATCTTGCAGCTCGTCGAGAGGACCTCGCCGTCAAAAGTGATGGTGCCGTCGGCGGCTTGCGCTGAAGCGACAACACCCAGGGCCAGCGTGGCGGCCAGTGCGATAGCGATCTTGTTCATACTTGTACGTGTACGCCAAACAAGGCGATTGAGCTTGCGGGAGATGGGAAATCGGAACCGAGGCATCGCCCCCCGAACGCGCTTGCCTGCAACAGGCAAGCCTACGAAACCCATACACTGCGCAGCAATCAGAATGCTCTGACTTTGCCGCGCCCGTCACGCAAAAACAGGCTTTCTTTGGACGTCACGCTGCCGCATCGCAAGCGGACAGGCAGGCGTTGGAAATCTCTACCGACTGAGATCGGCTTCTTGTTCCCTGACTGCACCGTAGTCATCAATCACATCAAAGCTGACTTTGACTGTGTCGCCGAGTTGGGCGGGGAGTTTGCGCGCATCGAGCCTGAACATGGCTTTATCACGTGGTGCCACCATGCCGCCTTCATTCAACTTGCCGCCGCCATCGATCTTCAGGCCAATCCGTGCAAAGTTGACGTAGTAAGGCGAAGGGTTGAAGACCTGGAGCGCCGCACCTGTTCCGCCCCCGTCGGCCACCCACGTCCATTTCAGTTGCTTGAACGCCGTCGCAGCGCCTCCCGATAGCGCCACCGGCCGGAAGATCAGCTTGAGTCGCGTGCGAAATGCGAGTTGAAGAGTATTGCCATCCTTTGCACCAGCAGATCCGGACGGCACTTCTAGCGCGTTGAACCAGTACAGGGTTTCTCGATCGAGCGGCAAAGGCTCGCGCGTATAGCGCAGGCGTACCACCTGGCTCC
The DNA here is from genome assembly GCF_037023145.1 of Ralstonia sp. RRA. Lineage (NCBI taxonomy): Bacteria > Pseudomonadati > Pseudomonadota > Betaproteobacteria > Burkholderiales > Burkholderiaceae > Ralstonia > Ralstonia sp. RRA. The sequence continues at coordinate 1,870,274 of NZ_CP146092.1, forward strand.
TACCGGGCCCCATGCGAAAGATGGGTGGCACAAGCGCGAATGGCACATCGGCCTCTTCCGGTGCAGCCAACTCATCGCCGGCATCCACCCACACCTGTACCAGTGCGGGCACGGTGTTTTCGTTGGTCAGCCGGACAGATACCTCTCTATCCTGCGCGCCGTAGATGACGCGCGTTCCATCAACAACAACGGCGGCATGAGCGATGCTCGCACTCAGCCCGGCCCACCAGACCAGTGCAGCGGCGACACGACGAAATTGACGAAATGGACGAGACATACCAATAGATGCTCTTGCGTTGAATCGTGCAATTTTGATGAAGCACCGGCACGAAAGTTATAGGACTACGCCTAACCTCGCTGAAATTTCGTTACGTGCTGAACCGTGGCGCAGTCATACCGCCATCGGCTGCATGCGCGAAAGACTCAGCAACATCGCATAGTCACGCACCAGCTCCACAACAGACCTCACCTGCAGCTTGTCGAACACATTGGCGCGATAGGTCTCCACGGTACGTGGCGACAGGCCGCCGAGATTGCGCGCAATCTCCTTGTTGCTGAGGCCGCTTACGATGCCGTCGAAGACCTCTCTCTCGCGCGTGCTCAATGTCGCAATACGCTCGGCCCGCACTTGCTGGTCGTCGTTGCCATCGCCTTGCTGGCGCCGCTTGCGGATTGCCTGCTGGACCACGCCAATCAGCTCGTCGTCATCAACGGGTTTGCGCAGAAAGTCGAGCGCGCCGCCTTTGAATGCGCGGCGGCACGAGTCGATGTTGCCGTGGCCGCTCATCACAACAATTGGCAAGTCGTAACGGCTGCTCACGTGATCCAGCAAGTCCAGGCCGCTCATGCCCGGCATGCGAATGTCGAACAGCGCGCAGCCGAGCGCGGTGTCGCCGGCATCTGCCAGAAAGCTGTTCGCATCGGGGTAGCAGCGGGTCTGCAGGCCGACCGTGCGCAACAGCAAGGCAAGGCCTTCGCGCACGGCTTCATCGTCATCAACGATGGCGACCACGGAGGTGTCGATCTGCGTGTCGGGGGTGGTGTTCATGCGGACGCCTCTGCGAGTGGAAGTGTCAGTACTGCCTCGGTACCACCCGACGGCAGGTTCTGCAGGGTCAGGGCGCCATCCAGGCGTTGTGCGAGCGTGTCGCACAACGGCAGGCCAAGGCCCAGCCCGCCGGAGCGTGTGGTGAAGAAGGGTTCGAACAGGCGCGGCAACACATCGGCGGGCACACCCGGGCCGTTGTCGACCACGCTGAAGCGGTAACGCTGCCCGACACAACTGCCACTGACGCGAATCTCGCCACGCGTGCCATTGCGCGGCGTGGCCGCAAGGGCATCGCGTGCATTGCGGATCAGGTTGTACAGAATCTGTTCCACGGCAACCTGCTCGCCGAGTGGTTGCGCGCGCGGTGCGGTGTTGCTCCACACAAGGTGGATGTTGTCGCGCGCCATTTCATCGCGAAACAGGAACAGCAGCGTGCCCATCAAGGCATCGGTGTCGATGGCGCTGCGTTTTCCCGCCTGCGTGGAGGCAACGCCCGTGCGCAGCCGATCAAGAATGGCAGCCGCCCGCTTGGCCTGTGCGACACCGGTTTGCAGCGCCCGGCGCACGCTGTCGCGCTCGGCCGGCATGTCGAGCATGCGTTCTGCGGCGCGGGTGTGCGTGATGATGGCGGTCAACGGTTGGTTGAGTTCGTGCGCGAGGCCGGCGGCCATCTCGCCAAACGTGTCCAGCCGGCCAAAGCGGTCAATACGGGCCCGCGTGTGCTCGCGTCGATGGACTTCACGCATTCGCCATGCACCCGCTGCACCCAGCGCGATCAGCACTGCAACGACATTCCATAGAGCAATCGGGAGCCAGGGCAGATCGGCCAGCGTCAGGGTGCGCGTGGTATCCAGCACAAAGGCTTGCGGCTGCACGGGGAGGTGTTTTTCAAGGTGAAACTCCAGCCCGGCTGCGCATCTGAACGGGGTCGCTGCAACAGGCTGAACGTGTGGTCGCGCAGGCGCAGCGCGGCGGATGACACCGATTCCGGCCAATCCCCCGCGTCGAGCATTTGCGACGGTTCGACGCGCACTGCCCAACCACTTTCCGCAACGATCCAGTACGCCTGTGCGCCATCAAATTCCAGTGCGAGCGTCCCGTTGCCGGCATGCGCAAGCGCGGTCGTCGGCATGATGCCGCCCTCCCCCTGCCATCCGGCGCCGGGCGTCCAATGGGCGATGGCGGTGACTTGCGGCATGCGCTCGCGCAGGCTGTCGAGCATGTCTTCCGGAGGTGCGGCAAGCGGGGTCGCGCCCAGCGTTGCCAGGATTGCCTCATGCTGCGCGGCCTTTTGACTGAGCTGCCGGATGGCGATGCTGGAATCCTGAAAGAAGCGGTTGTACGCCTCTGAAACAGCGCGCGAGACGATCAGCGCTGTGCCCGCAAGGCTCAGTGCAAGCCAGGCCAGTAACAGGATGACGCGGGCGGGAATCTTCATAGATGGGATGGGCGTTGGCTGGCGTTGTGGGGAGTGGGTTGTAGGTTGCGTTGGCCACGGTGGCCCGGGATTCGCTCATCCCTCCTGTCATAACGAGGATGGCGATCGGACGGCGGCCGTCATCCGTCGGGCAACGCGGAGCGAACTGCACGGCGTCTTCACGTGCAGAAGAATCGAAACGGAGAATCAGGTTGCGCCAGGGCCAGTGACCGGCCCCGCGTCACAATTCGACACGTGAGCGAATGTACCGACCGGCTGCGGTTGGGCGAATCGGAACGGTCTGATTCCGCGTGGATGCGGCGCACCGGGTGCCGCCTAGTGTGCGCGGTAGTGCTCGCTCATGTAGTCGACAAAGGCCCGCACCTTGGGGGCCACATGGCGCGTGTGCGGATAGAGCGCGTAATAGAAGCGCTTGCCGAGCGTGCAGCCCGGCAGAACGTGGACTAGGTGCCCACGCGCCAGCGCCGGCCGCACGGTGTTCCAGGTAAACGCGGCAATGCCGACGCCCTCCAGCGTGGCCGAATAGGCGGCGGTAATGGCATCGGTCGTGAGCCGCCCCTCCAGGGGGAGGTGGACTACCTCGCCCCGCGCGGGTTCGATCACCCACTCGGTAGCTGTCTGCGAGCCGGAAAAGGCGATCAGCTCGTGCTTGGCAAGGTCATGCGGCGTGGCCGGCAACCCGTGCCGGGCCAGATAGGCCGGTGAGGCGACCAACACGATATCGGACTCGACCAGCGTTCTCGCTACGAGGCTGCTGTCGCCCAAGGGCTGGCTGATCCGCAGCGCAACGTCAAAGCCGTCGGCAACGAGGTCGACCATCTCGTCACTGCACGACAGATCGAGGCGGATGTCGGGGTAACGCTTCTGGAAGGCCGGCAGCCAGTCGTCAAGCTCCAGGGTGCCGATGGCCAGCGGCACGCTCACGCGCAAGGTGCCGGCCACACGCTGGTGCTCATGTGCCATGGCCTGCGTGGCGGCGTCCACGCGCGCGAGGATGTCGATGCAGGCTTCGTAGTAGCGCTGCCCGGCGGCCGTCAGTGAAAAGCGCCGCGTTGTACGGTTGAGCAATTGCACGCCCAGCGCAGCTTCAAGATTCTTCAGCTGCCGTGACACGGAGGAATGCGTGCTGTCGAGGCGCTCCGCCGCAGCGGAAAACCCTTGTGCTTCGACGATGGCGCAAAACACGCGCATTGCAAGCAACTGGTCCATAGGCGCAAATGAAGAAAGCGGGCCTAGGCCCGCCTTGTGCATCAAGAAAGTGGATTAGCGCAGCGGCAAGCGCTCGATCTCCGCCGTCTTCATGACATAGCCGAAGGTGTCTTCAACTTCTGCCAGCGCAGCGCGGTGGAGGTCATCCTTGTTGATCTTGTCGCCATTTGCACGGGTGATATCGCGCGTGGCAGAGGCGTCGGATGCTACCACGACGTTGTAGCCCAGCGGCGCTGCGTCACGCGCGGCACCGGCCACGCAGGCGTGAGTCATCAGACCGGCAATCACGACCGTCTTGATGCCCTTGGCCTTCAATTGCTTGTCGAGCTCAGGCTTGAAGCTGTTCGCGCTGGAGAACACGCTCACGGTGTCCTTCTTGACCAGGATGTCGTTCGCGCGCGGCTCCATGCCCGGCTGGAACTTCACCGTGTCGCCGTCCACCGCAAACACGGCGGAGCCGGCGGGGGTGACGTGCTGCACCTGGAAGACCGGCATCTTGTTCTGGTCAGCAAAGGCGATCAGCTTCTTGGCGTTTTCAGCGGCCTTGGCGCCGTCCGGAATCGGCATCTTGCCGGTGGAGTATTCCTTCTGGAAGTCGATCACGATCAACGCGGTCGTCTTCGGGTCCAGATGATCCAGCGTGCCGACGCCCGACATGGCGCGAATGGTCGGATGCGGGTTGGGTTGCGCGGCAGAGGCGTTGGCAACCACGGCAGCCGTGAGCGACATGCCGGTGGCGAGCGTTTTGATGAAATGGACAAGGCGGAAGGTCATGGCAGCTCCTGGGAAGAAAGTCAGGAGCGCAGTCTGTCAGCGTGCCTTGTTCAGGACCAGACCACTTGGGCGACAGGATTTGTGCACGATCTGCACAAGTTGCCGCCCCCCAAAAAAATAGACCAAGTAGCCCAGCCCACCTAAGCGGCCCGTCAGGTGATACCGTCCGACCGGCATATGCCTTGCATACCCGGCACCCGCTTCAACCATCACAACCCAACATCCGGGGAGACTGCGCGACATGCGGCGCATGGGAATCATCTTGTCGGCACGGCTGCGATCGCCGCGCCTGTTGCAAACCTTGTTGGGCACCGCCCTTCTGCAACCGCTGGCCGTGATGGCCGGCGGCACACAGCAAAACGAACTGGCACTGGATGCCACCACCGTGCATGCACCACAAAGCGGCACGCGCACCGATGTCGACACGGCCAATACAGGTTATGTGTCGCGCGCGCAGCTGGAAAACCGCCCGCTGCTGCGCCCCGGCGAGCTGCTGGAAACGGTGCCCGGCCTGATCGTCACGCAACACAGCGGGGACGGCAAAGCCAACCAGTACTTTCTGCGCGGCTTCAACCTGGACCACGGTACCGATCTGTCGACCACCGTGGCGGGCATGCCCGTCAACATGCGCACACACGCGCATGGGCAGGGCTATACCGACCTGAACTTCGTCATCCCGGAACTGCTGAACGGCATTGCGTACCGCAAGGGGCCGTACTTTGCGGAGGACGGCGATTTCTCCGCCGCAGGTTCGGTGCGCATGGACTACATCGACCGCTTTCCTGATGGGCAGCACGGCATCGCCCAGGCCGAGATTGGCGAGCACGGCTACAAGCGTGGGCTGCTGGCAGGGTCGACGGAGTTGCCAACGGACAGCCTGCTCTACGGCGTTGAGTGGTTGACCGAGAACGGCCCGTGGACGGTGCCCGAAGGCGTACACAAGCTCAACGGCGTGCTGCGTTACACCGTACCGCTGGGCGGCGGCGAGCGCTTGCGCATGACCGGCATGGCGTACAAGAACGCGTGGCAATCCACCGATCAGGTGCCGCAACGTGCGATTGACCAGGGCCTGATCTCCCGCTTTGGCGCCATTGACCCGACGGACGGTGGTGCGGCGTCGCGCTATAGCCTGTCGGCGGATTGGCTGCGGCCGCTGGGCGATGGGTCTGTCACCGCCAACGCTTACGTCATCAAAAGCCGGCTCACGCTGTTCTCCAACTTCACCTACGCGCTGAACAACCCGGAGCGCGGCGACCAGTTCATGCAGTTCGAGAACCGCACGACGGCCGGCGCCAACGCGGCACGCACGTGGTTCGGCGCCCTGGCCGGGCTCGACAGCGAAACCGAGATCGGCACGCAAGTCCGCTATGACCGGCTGGACCCGATCAGCCTGTCGCAGACCGAAGCACGCACGCCGTATGCACTGGTGCGCAGCGACACCGTGAACGAAACCAGCGCCGCACTCTACGCACGCAACAGCACGCAGTGGACGTCCTGGCTGCGCACCGTGGCCGGCCTGCGCGCCGAGCAGTACTGGTACAACGTGGGCAGCAGCAATGCCAGCAACGCCGGGCGCGGCTCTGACCACATCCTCAGCCCCAAGCTGAGCCTCATCCTCTCGCCCACCGCGCAGACCGATGTGTTCTTCAACTGGGGACGCGGTTACCACAGCAACGACGTGCGCGGCGCCACTACCACAGTCGACCCCAGCACGGGTAGCCCGGTGCAGAAGGTGAGCGTACTGGTGCCTGCAGTGGGGTATGAAGCTGGCGTACGCACCCGCAATGTGTTGCCGGGTCTGCAGCTCTCGGCATCGTTGTGGCGGCTGGATATTGGCTCGGAGCTGGTCTTCTCGGGCGACAGCGGCACCACCGAGCCCAGCCGCCCAAGCCGGCGCACGGGCATTGAGTTAGCGGCGTACTACACGCCCCGGCCCGATCTCATCATCGATGCCGATGCGGCGTTCTCACGTGCCCGGTATCGAGACCATGAAGCGGCGGGCGACTACATTCCCGAGGCAATCCAGACGACGGCATCGGCAGGCGTGTCCTGGGCGGTCGGCCGCTGGACGCTGGGCACGCGGCTGCGCTACTTCGGCCCGCGCCCGCTGATTGAAGACAACAGCGTGCGCTCGGCGTCGTCGTTCCTGGTCAACCTGAAAGCGGGTTATCGCATCCGCAAGGATGTGCGCGTGTTCGTGGAGGTGCTCAACGTGTTCAACAAGCGCGCGAACGACATCGACTACTACTATGCGTCGCGCCTGAAAGGCGAGCCCTCACCCGTTGATGCCGATGGCGTGCCGACCGGCATCCAGGACCACCATATCCACCCCGCCGAACCACGCACGTTGCGCGCGGGCATCGCCTGGCGTTTCTGACGCTTGCGCCCTACGCTGGCCGCCCGCTCTCGTGCTGCACGCGCTTGTCTTCGTACATGGCGGCATCGGCTTCGCGCAGGGCGTGTTCCAGATGGCCCGCCTCGTAGCAGGTTGCGCAGCCCATCGAGAAGCCCAGCGCCGAGCCTGAATAGAACTGGTTGTTGAGCTCAACCAGCTTGCGCAGGCTTTCGATCAATGTCTGGCCGGCATGGGCGTCTGCGCCGGGCATGAGTATCGCAAATTCGTCACCACCGATGCGTGCCGCGTAGGACGGCTTGTCGACGGCCTTGCCGAGTACCTCGCCGGCGCGGCGCAGCAGTGCATCGCCTGCGGCATGGCCGAGCTGGTCGTTCACGGTCTTCAGATCGTTCAGGTCGATCATGATGACCGTCACGGGGAACGGCCCCTTGCGCTCCAGCCGGTTGACCTCATCCACGTAGAACGAGCGGTTCTTCAGCTTGGTCAGCACATCGTGCTTGCCGAGGTATTCCAGGTAGGACTCGGCCTTCTTGCGCGCGGTGATGTCGGTCAGGGCCAGCAGCACCTTGCTCCAGTCCTTCTCACGACCGGGAAACACCGAGAACTGCAGGTGGATGTTCAGCGGATTGCCATCTAGCCCGTAGTTGACCACCTCGCGCTGTTGGAAGAGCTTGCCTTCCCACAGGTCGATCAACTGCTCGCGAAAGTGCGGGCGCATGTCGTCGCGAAACACTTCGGGCAAGCGGCTGAGCAAATCATTGCGGTTGCGCGCCTTGAACATCTCCAGCGTGAAGCCGTTGACGTCCAGCACCTGGATCTCCTGCATGCAGCGCTCGACAAACTCGGGGTGCACGTCGGTAAAGGTGCGGAAATCGGTGATGCCCTGCTCGCGCACTTCATCCAGCAGCGTCTTGATGGTGCTGAAGTTCTCTACCCAGAGCGAAACGGGGGCGTGCTCGAACACACCCTGCGCATAGAGCTGGCTGGCGGCGGCGCGGCGACGGGCGTCTTCCAGCTCGGTGATGTCGTCTACAGCCACGAGCACGCGGTCCCACGGCTGGTCGTGATCGGGCAGCAGCACGCCTTTGAGCAGGATGTCGAGGCGGCGGCCATCGAGCGTGTAGTTGACGCTGCGGCTCTCGAACGACCGCTCGCCAGACCACATCTGCACCAGTTCGCCCACGTGGGCTTCAAGCATGTCGTCGCGCAGGACGTCGGCCAGGCGGGCGGTCAGGGTTTCGGCGTCCGGGGCGGCGTACATGGCCAGCGTGCGCCGGTTCACGCGCAGCACCTTGATGCAGGCGGAACACGCCGCCACGCGTGATACGTCTTCTTCCAGAAAGCGCTGCAGGTCGGTCACCCCGGCTTCACGCCATTTGGCGAACAGGCGGTGGAGATCGCTGTAGTCCTCCAGCCAGAGCGAGGTGGGAGTGACATCGAAGAAGTCGATCAGATCGACTCCGACGGCAGCCGGGCTGCTGACGCTATCGGATGCGGATTGCATGAAACTCAACCAGGAGAGCAAGTTAATAACCAACGTTGCGAGCGTACAGGCTTTGCGCACCGCCGCGCGTGACGCTTGCCTCATCCGGAAGAATTACCCCCGCATGACGACCGCCCCCAAGCGTCGTCAGCAAATCGTCAGAATATATTCAGCGCGTTTTTATTCCGCATTATCGACAGGTGCTGCGCGTACAGTTTTGCTTTATCTAACGTTGTAATAAAGCGCCGCCGCATTTTTACGAAACATTCAAGAAGCGCGCGCTTCATTTCGATTTTTCAACGCGCTTTGCAAAACTCGCATGCAACCGCCAAGATAACCCGTTGGAACGTGCTCTTCCGGGTCAAAAACTACAAGAAATCGGGCAACCCACTGCCGCGCGTGAATTAAAAAATTTCGTCTCGATTCAGAGAACTTTTCCTCCAGAATCCGTGCATCCCTGAGCAGGGCTGTGGCGACACTGTCACGCCATGTCGTCGTTTATGTCCTGCGACTGCGGGGTTATTCCTGTCCTGATTCGGCGGTCCTCCCCCCCCAAATCTTTTCGAGCCCTGGGCTGCCGATTCGTTTCCATCTGAGGAGAAAGGCAATGCGGGATTCGACCACCACCCGTCGTACGGCCGCGACATATGCCAACGGCGCAGCGACCAGCGGCGCAGGCAACCGTCACACACGCCGCACGTTCAAACTCGCCCTAGTGGCCCAGGCGACAGCGGCGATGATGATTCTGGCGGCTTGCGGCGGCGGCGGAGACGACACGCTCAGCCCAGCAGGCGGCAAGCTCGGCGCCAACGGCTCGGAGCAGCAGGGCAATGCCAATACCGGCAACACCAATGCACCGGCACCGGCCGTTGATGCATCCGTGCCGCCCGTGGAATTGCCGGACTACATCAAACCCGTCAACTACAAGCTGTGGTTCCGCCCCAGCGCAGACCTGAACAGCTTCTCCGGCCGCGCGGATGTCGAGATCAAGGTCACCAAGCAGACCGGCGCTGTCACGCTGGCCGTGCGTGACCTGAAGCTCGACGCCTCGCGCCTGACGCTCACCCCCACCTCCGGCGGCGCATCGCGCGTGCTGGTACCAGTCCCGCAATCGCAAGGTGCCTTCTATGACCTGCGCGACCCAATCGGCGACATCAAGCCCGGCAACTACGTGCTGCACATGGAGTGGACGGGCACGATCAACTTCACCAAGGCAGAAGGCATCTTCAAGCTGGGCCTGCAGGCTGCGACCGGCGAAAGCTCCGACGCCATCGTCACGCAGGGCGAATCCAACTTCGCGCGTGAATGGTTCCCGAGCTGGGACGAGCCCGCCTTCCGCAACACATTTGAGGTGACGGCAGAAATCCCAGGCGACTGGAAGGCCGTGGCCAACGGCAAGCAAACCGGTGCGACCAAGCTGCCGGACGGCTATCAGCAGGTCTCGTTTGCCAAGACGCCTTCGATGCCGGCCTACCTGCTGTTCTTCGGCGGCGGCAAGTTCGACATTCTGGAAGACAAGTTCACCAACCCGCTGGACGGCAGCAGCATGCGCCTGCGCTGGTGGGTACCACCTGGCGAGGCGCACTCCGCAGTGGCCGGCATGCAGTTCACGAAGGAAGCGCTGAACCACTACTACAACTACTTCCAGATCCCGCTGCCGTTCGACAAGATGGACACCATCGTCGCCAACGACAGCTACAACAACAAGAACGCCGGCTTTGGCGGCATGGAGAACTGGGGCGCCATCTTCGAGTTTGCCGACCAGGTGCTGGTGCCGCCCGATGGCGCGCCCACGACAGTGCACTCGATGGGCAAGGCGCGCTCGTTCGTGGTGGTGTCGCACGAGCTGGCGCACCAATGGTTTGGCGACCTCGTCACGCTGGACTGGTGGGACGACATCTGGCTGAACGAATCGTTCGCCAACTGGTTCGAGAACGTCACCAAGATTACGATCCACCCGGAATTCCAGGGCAACACGTGGGCCGACTACGCTGCGGTCAAGCAGCGCGTGATCACGCTGGACCTGCAGCCGACGGCCGTGCCGGTGCAGCACAACCTGAGCGATGCCGGCTCGATGGACTTCCTCGACCGCTTTGCCTACAACAAGGGCGGCCACGTTCTGCAGATGCTGGAGAACTACGTTGGCAAGGACGCCATGCGTAAGGGCCTGCAGAGCTATCTGAACAAGTACAAGTTCGGTAACGGCACGCCGCCGCGCCTGTGGGCAGAACTGGAAGCCGCCAGCGGCAAGCCGGTGGGCAAGGTGGGCGACAGCTTTGTGCGTCAGACGGGCCTGCCGCTCGTCACCATTGATGCGCAGTGCAACCCGGCCACCAACCAGAACGTGCTGACCATCACGCAGAAGGCCTTCCCGAACAAGAACGTCTACTCCGGCTACCAGTGGAATGTGCCGCTCACGCTGGCGTACGGCGACAACTTCGGCCAGACGCAGACCATCGTGCTGGATCAGCAGACCGCGCAGGTCACGCTGCCGACGTGCTCTGCCGTGCTGGCCAACCCGTCGGGCCTGGACTACTACGTGACCAACTACAGCCCGACGCTGTGGAGCAACCTGCTGGCGCAGGCTGGTGCCATCACCACCGATGCCACCAAGACCAACATCGCGGGCGATGCCACGCAGTTGTACAACGCACAACTCATCACCAAGGCGCAGTACGACCAGATCGTCGGTATCAAGAACTTCCAGCCTGCCGTGGCAACACTGGCCGCCCAGGCCGTGAAGCCGACCGGTTCGCTGCGTCCGCAAGCGGTGCAGCTGCAGGAAATGCAGTCGATGGATCGCCCGATCCACACCTTCCGCTACGAAGGCGTCATGAAACACCTGACCGACATCAAGCGGTAAGGACCAAAGTAAACGGGCCGCTTCCCGAGTGTGCTGGGAAGCAGCCCGCTGCAACGTTGGCTCCTGATTTCGGCGGACATGGTCCGCCGTTTTTCATGCGCGCATCACACGATCATCAACCCGTGCGATGCAGAAAGGTGGCCTGTATCACGTCGGTCATCCAGATCGCGCTATCGCCGGTCTGGCCGTGCTCCAACACCTTGACGGCGCTTTCGAACAGGATGCTGGCCAGTGCGTCGGATGCAACGATCTCGATACGCAAGCGCGGCACGAACTCCGTCAGGTCTTCCTTGATGGAATGCGGCCCAGCCTGAGAGGCTGTGGGCGGATAGCCATTCACCTCGCCCACCGTCATGCCGGGGAAGCCCTGGCAACTGCGCAGCGCCTCGTGCAGGCGCTCCAGCAATTGCGGGCGCACTACGATGCGGATTTCCTTCATGCCTTGCTCTCCTCATCAAACCATTTGTACAGCGTGGGCAGCATCACCAGCGTGAGCAGCGTGCAGGTCAGCAGACCGCCGATCACCACGATGGCCAGCGGCCGTTGCACTTCCGAACCCGGGCCGGTGGCAAACAGGAACGGGATCAAACCCAGCATGGCCACGGTGGCCGTCATCATCACGGGGCGGAACCGCATGCGCGAACCCAGCCGCACGGATTCCTCCACCGACATGCCCTGCTCGCGCAGGCTACGGATCGTGCTGACCAGCACCACCCCGTTGAGCACCGCGATCCCCCATAGCGCCACGAAGCCCACGGATGCCGGCACGGAGAGGTATTCCCCGGTGACAAACAACCCGATGATCCCGCCCACGGAGGCGAAGGGCAGCACCAGGATGATCAGCGTGGCGTAGCGCACGGAGTTGAACAGCAGGAACAGCAGGAAGAAGATGGCTGCGACCGTAATCGGCACGATCACCTTCAGGTGGCCCATGGCGCGCTCCATGTTCTGGAACTGGCCGCCCCACTCCAGGTAGTAGCCCTCGGGCAGCTTGACCTTCTGCGCCACAGCACCCTGCAGCTCGGCCACGAAGCCGCCCAGGTCACGGTCACGCACGTTCACGCCCACCACTACGCGGCGCTTGCCGAGCTCACGGCTGATCTGCGCGGGGCCGTCGGTCACCTCGATACGGGCGATGCTCTCCATCGGCACCTGTGCGCCGTTGGGTGCTGCCACGATCAGATTGCGGATGGCCTCTACGCTGCCACGGTAGGTCTCTGGCAGACGCACCACCGCGCTGAAGCGGCGTTCGCCTTCGAAGATTTCCGTGGCCTCCTTGCCGCCGATGGCGGTTTCGATCACGTTGTGCACATCAGCCGCATTCAGGCCGTGGCGCGCGATGGCTTGGCGGTCAATGGCGATCTGCAGATACTGCTGGCCGGTGATGCGTTCCACGCGCATGTCCTGCGCACCCTGGATGCCCTGCGCGACCTTGGCAATCGCCTCGGCCTTCTCACGCAGTACGTTCAAGTCGTCACCAAACACCTTGATGGCCACGTCCGAACGCACGCCGGTCACCATCTCATCCACGCGGTCGGAAATCGGCTGGGCCATGACGATCTGCACGCCGGGCAACACCTGCAGCGCCTTACGCATGGCCTCGGCAATGTCGTCCTGATTCCAGCCCTTGGGCCATTCGTCACGTGGCTTGAGCGAGACGATCGGCGTCGATTCGTTCTGGCCCTGCGGGTCGGCTGGAGATTCGCCACGGCCTACACCCGACACGGTTGACTTCACGCCGGGCACCTGCATCACCAGGCGCATGGCTTCCATCTCCATGCGGATCGACTCTTCCAGCGAGATGTTCGGCGCGCGGTTGATACCGGGCACCACCGAGCCTTCCTTCATCTCGGGGATGAACGCCGTGCCCAGGAACGGCATCAGCGCGCCGGTGGCAAGGAACACCGCCACGGCCACCGCGACAGTCTTTCGGCCGTTGTTCAGGCTGAACTCCAGCATGCGCAGATACGGTTTCTTCATCTTGCGAATCAGCCACGTGTCGTGTGCATCGTGCTCGGCATGCTTGTCGTGTGGATGGTCGCTGTGTTCGCCTTCCACATGCTTGTGCGCCTTCGGCTTGAGCAGATACGAAGACAGCACCGGCGTGAGCGTGAGCGACAGCACCAGCGAGAAGAACAGCGCAATCGCAATCGTGAAGGCCAGCGGCGCAAACATCTTGCCTTCCATGCCCTCCAGCGTCATCAGCGGCAGGAACACCAGAATGATGATGCCCACGCCAAAGATCACGGGTGTGGCCACTTCCGTCACCGCATGCAGGATGATGCGCGCGCGGCTCTCGTTCGGGTCGCGTGGTTTGGCCAGATGCGCGAAGGCGTTTTCCACCACCACCACCGAGCCGTCCACCATCAAGCCAATGGCGATCGCCAGCCCACCCAGCGACATCAGGTTGGCGGAGATACCGAGCTTGTTCATCGCGATGAACGTCAGCAGCGGCGTAAGAATCAGCGTGCCAACCACGATGAGCGATGAGCGGATGTCGCCCAGGAACAGCAGCAGCACGATCACCACCAGTACCACGCCTTCGGCCAGCACCTTGATGACGGTCTGCAAGGCAGAATCCACAAGGTCCGAACGCTCGTAGTACGGCACGATCTTCAGGCCGCCGGGCAGCATGCCGTCGTTGTTGATGGCCTTGACGCGATCTTGAATGCGGGCGACGACTTCCTTGGCGTTGCCGCCGCGCATCATCATGACCACGCCACCGACCGATTCCGTCACACCGTTCTTGACCACCGCGCCGGCGCGTACTGCCGTGCCGATCTTCACCTCCGCCACATCGCGGATGTTGAGCGGCGTGCCGTTGACCTCCTTGAGCACGATGGCGCCGATATCGTTGGTGTCACGCACCAGGCCCACACCACGGATCAGGTACTGCTCTGCAAAGTGCGGCAGCACACCGCCGCCTGAGTTGGCGTTGTTGGCAGCCAGCGCCTCGAACACCTGCTTGACCGTCACGTTGTGATGGCGCAGACGTTCAGGGTTGACCAGCACCTGGTACTGCTTCTCGTAGCCGCCCTGCGAGTTGATTTCCGCCACGCCCGGAATGGAACGCAGCAGCGGACGCACCACCCAGTCCTGCGCAATGCGGCGCTGCGTAAGTTCCTCTACGGAGAGCTCCTTGTCGCCATCATCCGGCCTGTCGAGCGTGTACTGGTACACCTCGCCCAGGCCTGTGGAGACAGGCCCCAGCACCGGTGTCACGCCTGTGGGCATGCGCGACTGCACCTCGATCAGCCGCTCCATCACAAGCTGGCGCGCGAAGTACACATCCGTCTCGTCGGTAAAGACGAGCGTGATGAGCGACAGCCCCGGCTTGTTGAGCGAGCGCATCTCAGTCAGTGCCGGCAGGCCGGTCATGGCCATTTCCACCGGCACGGTCACAAAGCGTTCGACCTCTTCTGGTGAGCGGCCAGGTGCTTCCGTGGCGATCTGCACCTGCACGTTGGTCACGTCCGGAAACGCATCCAGCGACAGCTTGCGTGCGGCGTCCAGCCCGAAGAACAGCAGCACGGCGGCCAGCACGGCCACCACGAGCCGCTGCTTGAGCGCGCCGCGAATCAATGCGTCGATCATGCACCCTCCATCTCGGCGCGCTTGCGCTCATTGTTCAGATGGAAGCCGCCTTCAACCACGATGGGCTGGCCCGCCTGCACACCCGAGACCACGGGGCGCACACCGTTGGATTCATCGCCCAGCTTGACGGGGGTGAGGCGGTAGTCGCTGTCCTTGTCGCTCGCGCGCACGAACACGTAGTCGCGGTTGTCTTCGCGCACCACGGCGGACGTCGGCACGACCACGCGCTCTTCGGGGCGCGACTGGATCAGCAGCGTAGCCAGCATTGACGGCTTGAGCGTGCGCTCAGCGTTATCGACCTCCGTGCGTACCGTGACCGTGCGTGATTGCGGATCAACAATGTCCGATACCCAGATCAGCTTGCCGACCATGCGTTCGCCCGCGCCGGTATCGATCTCCACCGACTGGCCTGCACGCACACCGGCGGCGGCATTCTCGGGCACCTCACCCACCACCCACACGCGCGACAAGTCGGCCACGGTGAAGAGTTCGTCGGCCGGCTGCACCACCTGGCCGCGAGTCACCTTGCGCTCGACCACCGTGCCGCTGATGCTCGCCACCACGGGCGAGATCGACGACATGCCGCCCGTGCGCATCTTGACCAGCGTGCCGGGGGATACACCCATCACACGCAACTGGTCCACCGCTGCGCGTACTTCAGCGTCGGCCATCGCCAGTTCGCTTTGGCGCTTCTGCAGTTCTGCCGAGCCGATCACGTCGGCGGCCAGCAGCAGCTTGGCGCGTTCCAGCGCGCGTGCCTGCAAGTCGCGCTGTGCGGCGGCCTTCTGATAAGCCAGTTGCGCGGCGCCCAGCTCGGTGCTGTGCAGTTGCGCGAGGATGTCGCCCGCCTTGACGTTCTGGCCCGGTGTGGCAACCAGTTCCGTCACGCGGCCTGTGACAGTGGCACCGATGCGTGCAACGCGCTGTTCGTCAAAAGCAATCTGCCCCGGCACGCGCAGCCGCTCGGAGATCGGCAGCTTGCCGACCTGTGCCACCTTCAGCCGTTGCACCAACGTGGGCTGCGCGACCACCAGGTTCGGGTCGGTGGCTTGCTGCGCGGACTTGGCATCGCTGGTGGCGTCCTTGCCGCAGGCGCCGAGCAACAGCATGGCCGCCATGGCCAAACCGGCCAGCCGGATCGAAGAAGAGAAAGAAGAACGTGGGTTCATGGTCAGGTGGGATTCTTGGGTTCGGTAAGCGGAGTGCTGGCTCATTGAGCCTCCGGGCGCAGGCGATCGAGCTCAACGGCGGCGGTGCGCAGATCGGCACGCGCGGCAATCAGGTCGTTGCGCGCCTGGCGGAAGACGCGCTGGGCGTCGAGAAAATCGAGGATGCCGCGCTCGCCATGGCGGTAGGCGGCTTCGGCCACGCGCAAGGCGGATTCGGCCTGCTTGACCACGCCAGACTCCAGCGCGCTGACTTGCGACTCGGCAATCTCGTATTGGCGATAGGCGGACTCAACGGCTTGGCGGGTCTGCAGCTCACGATCACGCAGCACGGCGCGCGCGCGTTCGAGCGCCGCCACCGCTTCACCCACCGGGCCATCGCGCCGGTCGAACAGCGGGATCGACATCACCACGCCCACGCGGTTGTCCTGCAGATCGGGGGCGCGATCCACCGTGCCGCGCAGCGCGAGCGATGGCCAGCGTTGGCTGCGCTCGTGCGCCAGGCGCGCCTCGCCTTCGCGCACGGCAGCGCGATCGGCTTCGAGATCGGGGTGGGTTGCCACCACCATACTGACCAGATCGGCCAGCGGCGGCAGGTGCGCGACCGGCGGTGCGTCGGCGCCGGCATCCACGTCAAAGGTCAGCGGCAGATCGGTGCCGACTGCGCGGCGCAGTTCGGCCAGCGACTGCTGCACGCGCAATGCGGCGGCCTGCTCGGTGCGTTGTGCGTTGAGCAGTTCGGCATCGCCACGGATCAGCTCGTAGCGCGGGGCCTCGCCGGTTTCCACCCGCACGGCGACACGACGGCGGATCTGTTCGACCAAGGCCACGTCTTCGCGTGCGTTGCGTTGCTCGGCTTCACGGCGGACCACGTCGTAGAAGCGCAGTTTGAGCTGGGCATCCACGTCACGCGCTTGCGATCGTGCGTTGGCCCGTGAGCCTTCGTAGGCGGCATCGGCGGCTTGCGCGCGGGCGGCGCGCTGCCATGGCAGATCGAGCTTCTGCGTGATCGACACGCTATTGGTGCGTCCTTCTGCCGCACCGGGCATGCGGGCACGCTGGCGGCCGGTCATGGCTTCCACCTCGGGGTTGGGCCAGGCGCGCGCGGTGGTCATGCCGGCCTGTGCAGCACGCACCTGCGCCTGCGATGCGGCGAGCGCCGGATGGTTGGCGCGCGCCAGTTCCAGCAACTGCGGCAGCGTGTAGCGCGGCAGGGGAAGCGCCTCGTCACGTGGCGCGGTGGGGGTGGCCGCAGGCGCCTTGGCCTGCGAGGGCGCAGCGGAGGCTGCGGGGGCTGCGAGAGCGGAAGCCGCCGAAGCCGACAACACGGTCAGCACAGCAGCAAGAAGCAAGCGTTGCGACGCACGCGCGCCCGCAGCGGGGCACGGTCGGGCCGCGTCCTGGTTGGACAACATCCGGATCATCCTGAAAAAGAAGAACAGCCAAGCGCGGGCGCCCTGCCCGTCAAAGACAAGGCAGGTGCCGCACTACGAACTCAAGGGAGGGGCTTCCGGCAAGCGCCGGAGAAGATCAGACGTGCGCAGGCGGGCGCAGCATGGGTGCCGGCACAGGGCCGGCCTGGAACGGCGGGAGTGCAACGCGGACGCGCGCGACACGCAGGCCGGGCGCAAGCGTCATGGGAGGCGGCGGCAGCCAGAGTTCTGGCGCGTCGCTGGGGTGATCGGGGGTAGCGGCGTTGCTGGAAGGGGCATCGGGCGCGGTGTGCGCCTGCGCCACCCAGTGCTCCACGCTGAAGCACTGGCCGGGCTGCTTGACCAGCTTGCCGAGCGCCACCTTGATGGCGCGCTCGAAGCCCTTGCTGGGCTGGGCAACCGGCTGCACGTCGTCCAGTGCATCGTCGACGACGGCCTCGATAGCTTCCAGCGCATCGTCAGCAGCTTGCCCATCGGGGAAATGCGTGGCCGAGAACACCGTGACGGTAAACAGCAGGCACCAGATCGTGACGATCCACCGTACACCACGCGCGCGCGACAGCACGCCACGCGCGTGGGCGCGAGACAGTGTCGGCAAGGCGAAGTGAAGATTTGGCACAAACATGGGCCCCGAATACTAGCAGGAGAATTACTGCATCTGCACATAACTTCCGGCAGAACGCACGGATGTCACTCGGAATCGACCTGGGCGGCGCGAATCCGTTCCATTTCCTGCCAATGCGTCTTCACCCAATCGTCCAGGCCCATGAGCGTGCGGTTGAGCGATTCGCCCAGGGGGCTCAGGCGGTATTCCACGTGCGGGGGCACGCTGTCGTAGATGGTGCGCAGGACGAGGCCGTTGGCTTCCAGCTCGCGCAAGGTCTGCGTGAGCATCTTCTGCGAGATGCCGTCGCCCACGCGGCGCAGGAGTTCATTGTTGCGCACGGGGCCGTTTTCCAGCGCAGGGAAGATGCGCAGGGCCCACTTGCTTGCGACCAGTTCAAGGGCGCGCGTCGATGGGCAGGCCTCCACCTCGATGGCATGTTCCGCGCTCTTCTCATGCGATTGCTGAGTGTCGGCAATAGCCTTGTTGGCCGTCACGGTTACCTCCGGGTGCGTACTTGTTGGCGTGTGACCGTACCCCTAATCTGGCCCCACTGCAACGCATCGGAGGTGATATGCAACAAGCCGCCTGGCTCTGGCTGTTGGCTGCGGGCGCCGTGGAAATCGCCATGGCGATCTCGCTCAAATTTGCGCAAGGGTGGACACGCCCCATCCCCAGCGTGCTCGGCATCGTGACGGCGCTTGCCAGCGTCTTCCTGCTCACGCATGCCATGCGCGGCCTGCCCGCCGGCACGGCCTATGCCATCTGGACGGGTATCGGCTCGGTGGGCGTCACGCTGCTGGGCATTCTCGTCTTTGGCGAAAGCATGCAGCCGGCGCGCCTGGCCTGTATCGGGCTGGTAATTGCCGGCACCGTTGGCCTCAACTTCTTCAACGCTGCATAAGGAGCCCTTACATGACCCGCCTGCTCCACATCGAAGCCTCGCCCATGAAAGCGCTGTCGCACTCCATTGACGTGGCCCGGCAGTTTCTCGATAGCTATCGCACTGCCCACCCTGACCACGAGATCGACACGATCGACCTGTGGAGCCCGGATCTCGACCTGCCCGAGTTCGATGCCGACATGATCGGCGCCAAGTTTGCGGTGCTGCGCACGCAAGACGCCACGCCGGCGCAACGCGCGCAATGGCAACGCGCCGTAGTGCTGTCGCAGCGCTTCAATGCAGCAGACCACTATCTCTTCTCGGTGCCGATGTGGAATTTCGGCGTGCCCTACCGGCTCAAGCATTTCATTGACGTGGTGACGCTGCCCGGCCAGAACTGGAACTGGTCACCCGGCACGGGCTATCAGGCGCTGCTCTCGGGTAAGAAGGCGGCGCTTGTCTACGCCAGTGCCGGTGCCTATGCGGCGCACACCGAAAGCGCCAGCGAGTCACCCGACGATTTTCAGAAGCCCTATCTGCGCCGCTGGCTGCGCTTCATCGGCATTGAAGACGTGACGGAGATCAGCGCCGCACCCACACTGACCACGCCCGATGCGCTGGCAGCAGCCAAGGCGAATGCCAAGGTGCGAGCCTCGGCACTGGCGACCGCCTTCTGAGTCGCACGCGGCGGACGGGGTTGACTGCACGCATAAGTGTATCTACACTGGTTACACTTTATCTGACCACCATGTCTACCAGCAGCCGCTTTGCCGTCGCCGTGCATATCCTGACCCTGCTTGCCAGTGCAGAAGGGCCGTTGCCGTCGTCGCGGATTGCGGGCAGCGTGGGCACCAATCCGGCGTTGATCCGTCGCCTGGTTGCGCAGTTGGCCGAAGCCGGTTTCGTCAGTTCGCAGATGGGCGCAACAGGCGGCGCAACGCTGGCGCAGCCGGCAGATCGCATCACGCTGCTCGACGTGTTTCGGGTGGTGGAATCGTCCGTGCTGATCGCGCTGCCGCCCAACGCACCCAACCCGGCGTGTGATGTGGGCCGCGAGATCACCGGCGTGCTGGAGCGCGTGACCGAACGTGCGCAGGCCGCCATGGAAACCGAGCTTGCCGCGCAGACCATCGCGAGCATGCTGGAAGAAGTCGGGCACGCACAAAAGCGTCGTCGCCGGGCCTAGCGCTTTGGCGGTTTTTTTTATCGATATATGTAACTGCATTAATTACATATCGCATCACAGCCACTCAACAAGGAGTTGAACCATGAAGATTGCAATCATTGGCGCCACCGGGCGCGTTGGCACCCGCCTGATCGACGAAGCCCTGCGCCGCGGCCACCAGGTGACGGCCATTGCGCGCACCGCCTCCAAATTGCCCGCACGTGCAGGCCTGACCGCCAAGGACGTGGATGTGGCTGACCAGGCTGCGTTGGTGGCCGCGCTGGCAGGCAACGATGTGGCCTTCAGCACCGTGCGTTTCCTGCAAGCCAATGCGGACCAGATTGTGGGCGCCGTGAAGAAGGCGGGTGTGCCGCGCCTGCTGGTGGTGGGTGGCGCCGGCAGCCTGGAAGTGGCACCGGGCGTGGCACTGATCGATACGCCGCAGTTCCCCAAGGAGTACTTTGCCGAAGCCTCGGCAGGCCGTGACTTCCTCAACGCGCTGCGCACGGAGACCGAGCTGAACTGGACGTTCGTATCGCCGTCGGCCATCTTCGAACCGGGCGAGCGCACGGGCCACTTCCGCGTCGGCAAGGACACGCTGCTGGTGGATGCCAACGGCAAGCCCTGGGTGTCGATGGAGGACTACGCCATCGGCTTCCTCGACGAGACGGAAAAGCCGGCGCACCCGCGCCAGCGCTTCACGATCGGCTACTGATCAACGGCAGGTGGACGGCACCGCCAGCGCCTTCTCGAAAGGGTCACGGCGCAGGCTTGGGTCTTGCGCGCTCAGGCAGTAGGCACTGCCGCCCACCTCAACGCGTGCCTGCCAGCGGCTAGCGGTGCCGCGCGATTCTTGAATCGCCCCGGTAGCACGCGGCGTGGATGCGGCGTCCGGCCCGAACGCGTGGCCGGTGCCGCGCGCTGTGCTTGCCGCGAGATTGTTTTCTGCCTGTGACCGTGTGCGCGGTGGCAGTGTTGCCGGCGCGCTGAGGTCGAGCGTGCGTGCTTCAACGGCATCCACCGTGGCAGGTGCAACAGGTACCGATTCCGAGGTCGTGGAACGCTGCATCGGAACCGGCGACGTGGCCTGCGGGCTGCGGGCCGGTGTTCGCGCGGGTGGTGGAGGTGTTGGCCTCGGCGATGTGTCGATGCTGAGCAGCCGCCCTTGCAGCAGCGGCTCATCACGTTCAGCGGGTGTCGGATGATCCCGCCACCACGCCAGCAATGCCAGATGCCCCAGCACCACGAGTGCCAGGACGATCAGCCTTGCGCCGTGCCTGTCAGTGGCTGAGCGTATCGGCCATGCCTGGTGGCGCGCCATCCGGTTCGATCGGTTCAGGAGCACTGTCCAACGCCGGAAGACGGATCACCACGGCACAGCCCTTTCCACCCAGGCCGTCCTCGATGGCCACCGAGCCATTGCCGAGTTCGACAATGCGCCGCACGATCGCCAAACCCAGGCCGCTGCCTTGCGACTGACTGCCGCGCGGGCGGTAGAAGCGCTCGAACACACGCTCGCGCTCGTCGGGCGGGATGCCGGGGCCGGTGTCTTCAATGCGCAGTTCGATCATCGGCACGGCTGCGCCCGAGGCGGCACTCGCCGCGCCTTGCTCAACACGCTTGACCACCACGCGCACCTCGCCGTCCTTGGGCGTTTCGCGCACGGCGTTGTCGAGCACGTTTTCAACCAGCGTGGCGGCATCTTCATGCGACACCGACACCCACGCCTGATTGGCGCCCTCATACGACAGCGTAACGTTGCGACGCTCAGCACGTGAGGCTTGCTGAATCACGCCGCTGCGCGCACAACCAGCCAGATCAGACAGCGCACCTTGCGCCAGCTGGGCTTCCACACGGCGTGCATCGAGCCGTGCGATGGCCAGCAACTTGGCCAGCGATTGCGTCGCGCGCGAAATGCCACGGTCAAATTCACGCAGCGCGGTGGAGCGATCGTCCTCGCTGTCGGAATGCGAGACGACATACGCCTGCGCCTGAATGGCCGCCAGCGGCGTACGCAGCTCGTGCGCGGCATCGGCAAAGAAGCGGCGGTCTGCCTCGATGCCGCGTCGCACGCGCGCGAACAGATCGTTCAGCGCTTCCACCAGCGGTTTCAGCTCGGCGTGCTCGACACTCTGCACGGGGTCCAGATCCGCCGAGTCGCGCGACTCCACCTGGCGTGTCAGCGTACGCAGCGGCTTGAGCCCCTGATGCGCCGCCCAGCCCACCATCACCATCAGCGCGATGGCAAGAATGGCCAGTGCAATCGCCACTTCCTCGAAGAGATCGCGAATGGCACGTTCATACGCAGAGAGCGGCTGTGCCACGGTGGCCGTGAGCTTGCCGTCGACGCTATCCACCGTATAGCTGCGCCACGGTTTGCCCTCGAGCATGATCTCGACCACGGTCTCGTGCGCCTTGCCACAGGGCATGGTGGGCGCACCAGGGAAGGCGGTGATGACGTGGCCAGCGCGATCGCACAGCACGTAGCGGAATTCACCGGGGAGGATGTTGGGCAGCGAGAGGCCCAGCTTGATGTCGGTAAGGCGGCGCAGGAATTCCTCCCGGCGCGGCACGTCATCCATGTTGAGCGTGGTGAGATCAGCGTAGGCCTGCGCCGACATGCGCAGATCGCTCACCACTTGGCGGCTGTTGGTGCGGGAGATTTCCAGATGCGCGATCACCAGTTGCACCAGCAGCATCAGCACCAGTGCCAGCAGGATCAGCACATATAGGCGAAACGACAGCGACCGGACCCGCAGGATCGCTGGAACCGCCAGCTTCACCGGTTGCCCCCGATCATGTAGCCCACGCCGCGGATGGTCTGGATGGTCTCATTGCCGAGCTTGCGGCGCAGGTGGTGGATGACGACTTCAAGCGCGTTGGCGCTGACGCTGTCGCCTTCACGGTAGAGGGCGTCCATGAGCGTCTCGCGCGGGACCCAGCGATGGGCACGGCGCACGAGTTCAAGCAGCAACTGGTATTCGCGCGGGGTGAGCTCGATGATCTGCCCATCCTGCGTCACGCGCTTTTGCGAAGGCTCGACCACCAGGGCGCCAACGCTCCACTGGTTGGTGCTCTGCCCGGCATGGCGGCGCAACACGGCACGCAGGCGGGCGACGAGTTCATCCACGGGGAACGGCTTGACGAGGAAGTCGTCGGCGCCGGAGTCCAGGCCCTTGAGGCGTTCGGACAGTGCATCGCGCGCGCTCGCAATGATGACCGGCACATCGCTGTGTGCGGCACGCAGTTCTTCGAGGAAGGTATGGCCCTCACCATCGGGCAAGCCGAGGTCGAGCACGATGGCCTCGAACGTGTTGGTGGTGATCCATTTCTGCGCGTCAACCAGGCGGCGTACCCAGGTCGCGTTATAGCCGGCCTGACGCAGCGCGCGGGCCAGTGCGGTGCCCAACGGCAGGTCGTCTTCGATGAGGAGGATGGCGTTCATGCGAGTGAGTCTTGGCGGATCGACGGTAAACGGACAGCCGGCACCTGGGAACAGGCGCCGGCAAAGCTGGAAATCTACCCCAACGGACTGAGATTTGCCTTAAATCTGCCGCGGCAATATGACCCACCCATCACCTAAAAGCGGCGCCAGCGGCCAATGTCCGCATGGGCAGCGGCACTTGGCTATCATGATGGCCATATCGATTGATTCCTTCTTTACTCACGGACCCCGGCCGCATCATGTTCCGCTTGCCAGCCCTGCCCACCACCGCCACCGCGCCGTTCTGCCCATCGGAAGTGCGCGGTACCGTGGCTGTCCCGCCTGACCTGCCACTGTGGAAAAAGCTGCTGCGTTTTGCCGGGCCGGGGCTGCTCGTCTCCGTCGGCTACATGGACCCGGGCAACTGGGCAACCGACATCGAGGCCGGTTCGCGCTACGGTTATTCGCTGCTGTTTGTGGTGTTGCTCTCCAGCCTGGCGGCGATGGTGCTGCAATGTCTGTCGGCGCGACTGGGCATTGTCACGGGCAAGGATCTGGCGCGCGCCTCGCGCGAGCGCTACCAGCCCGGGGCCGTACGCGTGCAATGGCTGTTGGCCGAGCTGTCGATCATCGCGTGCGATCTGGCGGAGGTGTTGGGCTGCGCGCTGGCGTTCCACCTGCTGCTGGGCGTGCCAATACTGGGGGGCGTGGCGCTCACCGCGCTGGACACGCTGATCGTGCTGGGCCTGAAGGGGAAAAACTTTCGCCAGCTTGAAGCCATCGTGCTGGGGCTGATCCTCACCATCGGGCTGTGCTACTTCGTGGAGCTGGTGCTCATCAAACCGCACTGGCCGTCGGTGGCGGTCGGGTTGATGCCGTCATGGCAAAGCGTGAGCGAGCGCGAGCCGCTGTACCTTGCCATCGGCATCCTCGGCGCGACGATCATGCCGCACAACCTATACCTGCATTCGTCCATCGTGCAGACGCGCATGACGGCCAGCACGGAAGCCGCCAAGCGCGAGGCGGTGGGCTTGTCGCGGCTCGATACCATCCTCTCGCTCTCGCTGGCGCTGCTGGTGAACGGCGCCATCCTGGTGCTGGCCGCCGCCGCGTTTCATGCCCACGGCCATCACGACGTGGCCGACATCCAGGATGCGCATCGCCTCCTCGAACCCATCGTCGGTACGGCGGTGGCCGGGGTGCTATTCGGCATCGCGCTGCTGGCGGCGGGGCAAAGCTCCACCTTCACCGGCACCATCGCGGGGCAGATCCTGATGGAGGGTTTCCTGGACCTGCGCATCCCCTGCTGGCAGCGGCGCCTGATCACCCGTGCGCTGGCACTGATTCCGGCATTCATCGGCGTGGCCATGCTGGGCGACCATGCCATCGGCAAACTGCTCGTGATCAGCCAGGTGGTGCTGGGTTTTCAGTTGCCGTTTGCGATGTTTCCGCTGATTCGCATGACCGACGATCGCAAGCTGATGGGCGTGTTTGTTAACAGCCGATTAACGTCCGTACTGGCTTGGGGTTTATTCGTCGTGATCAGCGTGGCCAATCTTTGGCTGGTGTGGCAGACGCTAGGGCCTGTCATCCCATAGAACGTGCGCGCGTTGACCCGAGCCGGGGTCAGATACGCGAAGGGTGTCGCTGCAAAGGGTCATTCCCTTTGCAAGGCGCCCGACAAAGTAGATGGCCCCGGATCGGGTCAACCCGGAGGGCAAGGGGACTTTGGGATGACAGGCCCTAGGTTGAGGGACTCCCCCCACTAAAAATTCGCGCACGGCGACACGTACCGCCATTAGAATGCGCGCTTTGTTGCGCAATCCGGCCACGCCCGCGCTCGCACCATCCAGCCGCGCCAGTAGGCCACACTCGCCTAGCCTTGAGCGCGAACCCGCCTACCGCCTCCGCCCTGCCTGACGCACGCACGCCCTCTCGCGACTATCAAGCGCGCCATTTCGTGCCGATGATTCTCGCGCTGAGCAAATGCGGTGTGCTGGGTTACGCCTTTGCCATCGTGCTGGGCTGGGCCGCGGGGCTAGTGCATACGCTGGTACCACTGCTGGCGTTGCTCGGGGTGCTCACCGCCATCGTGATCATTGCGCAACGCCATCGTCATACGGGGTTGTGGGGGCCGCTGGCGCTGGCGCATCTGCTTGCAGAAGAAATCGCCATCATCGCCTTTGGCCATCAGGCCGGGCTCGAATGGGTGCTGCCCGCGTTCTACCTCATGCCGCTGGCAACCAGCCCGGCGTGGCTCACGCGCCGGGACTTCTGCATCGCCATGACGTTGTGCGCGGCTGGACCCATCGTTGCCGTGCTCAGTACCGATGCGCCCGCTACCACCCTTCACCATGCCTGGCTGGGCATCGCGCTGTATCTGCCGATCTGCATTGCTGCAGCGGCGGTCATCCACCGCTATCTGCTGCGCGCCATGGCGCGGCACTTTGCTGCTGAAATCAATCTGGCTGACCGCGCCAACACCGACCACCTGACCGGCATGCTCGCGCGCCAGCGCTTCTTCGAGCTGGGCAGCTTTGCGGTGGAGCGCGCCCAGCACCATGCTGAACCGTTGTGCGCGCTGTATCTGGACGTCGATCACTTCAAGTCCATCAACGATGCCTGGGGCCACGCGGCTGGTGATGAGGCGCTGATTTCATTGTCCGATGCGCTGGCCGACGTGCTGCGCCCGGATGACCTGTTCGGGCGGCTGGGCGGCGATGAATTTGCCGTGCTGCTGCCCGGCTGCGGCTTGACCAATGCATTGGCCGTGGTGGAACGCCTGAAGGCCGCCGTGAGCGCCAGCGCAACGCCGGTCGGTCCGCTCACGATCAGCGTGGGTGCGGCACCGCTGCGGCCAGGGCAAGATCTGGCCAAGCTGCTGGCAGATGCCGACATCGGCCTGATGGAAGCGAAGCGGCAAGGGCGCAACCGTGTGTGTGTAGCACCCGACGCCCAGCACGTACCCTTCGACACCTAACCTATCCGCACAGCCAAGAAAACGGCGTCACAGGATTGTCGGGTTCGGCGCACTGCCATAGACAGCCACTGGGTCAAAAGTTTTCTCTGACTCAACAAACACCAGTGCGGCACCATTGACACGCTCGACCGCCACCGGCACGTGCCGGTAGAAACACGAGCGATAACCCACATGGCAACTCGCCCCAGCGCCCGCGATGCTCACACGCAACCAAACGGCATCCTGGTCGTCATCGATACGAAGTTCGTGCACACGCTGCGTTAGCCCACTGGTTGCGCCCTTGTACCAGAGTGTCTGGCGTGATCGGCTCCAGTAATGGGCCTCACCGGTGGCAATCGTGCGAGACAATGCCTCGGCATTCATAGTGCCCACCATCAGCACATCACCGTTTGCGGCATCCGTCGTCACGCAGACGATCAAACCCTCGGCGTCGAACTTGGGCGCGAGTTCAGCGCCCTCTTCGACTTGCTCGATCGACGTGCGTCGCGCAAACATTCGGCGCATCGCCGATGGTTCAGACAGATCGGACATGGCTTCCTCCTTCTGAAAAAAAACGATGCGATCAGGTAGACCTTCGCCCAGGCGCCGTTTCAGCAAAACGCACCGGCTGCCCAACTGGCTGGCCAACTACCGCCCCATCTCTCACCACGATCCTGCCGCGCACGACAGTGGCGATAGGCCAACCTGTTACGCGCAAGCCGTCGTACGGCGTCCAACCCGACACACTGGCAATCCAGCCATGCGTGATCTCGCGCCGCGCTTTCAGATCGACCAGCGTCAGATCAGCGTCGTACCCGATCGACAGGTGCCCCTTGGCTTCAATACCGAAGATGCGCGCGGGCCCGGCACTGGTCAGGTCCACCAGCCGCTGCAGGCTGAGCCGCCCGGCGCTGACGTGATTCAGCATGATCGGCAGCAGCGTCTGCACACCCGTCATGCCACTCGGTGACGACGGATATGGCCGCGCCTTCTCATCCAGCGTATGGGGTGCGTGGTCGCTGCCGAGTACATCCACAACGCCATTGCTGACGGCCTGCCACAGTGCCGCCTGATGGCGGGCGTCGCGCACGGGCGGATTCATCTGGGCCAGCGTGCCAAGACGCTCGTAACACTCGGGCGCGACCAGGCTCAGATGATGCGGCGTGACTTCAACGCTGATGCTGGCACTGGCCTTGTGCCGCGCCAGGAATGCCATCTCTTCCGCGGTCGATACGTGCAGGATGTGCAGGCGGCGTTGCGCCTCCATGGCCAGCTTCACCACGCGCTGCGTCGCCAGGAGCGCGCTTTCGGCATCGCGCCAGACAGGGTGGTCGCGCACGTCAGCAGAGTGCTCAACCAGGGCGCGCCGCTCGCGCAGCCGGGCCTCGTCTTCGGCATGCACCGCCAGGCGGCGACGCCCCTTGCGCAGAATGCGGCGCAGCACCGTCGCATCGTCGACCAGCAGATCACCGAAGGAGCTTCCCATGAAGACCTTGACGCCCGCGCAGGCCGGCAACCTCTCCAGTTCCGGCAACTGATCCACATTGGCAGCAGCCCCGCCCATGTAGAAGGCGTAGTCGCACCACGCGCGGCCACGGGCCCGCTCGCATTTGTCTTGCCGATCCTGCGCGCTGAGCGTGAGCGGATGCGTGTTGGGCATCTCGAACACGGCCGTCACGCCGCCCAGCAGGGCGCCACGCGTGCCTGCTTCCAGGTTCTCTTTGTGCGTGAGGCCGGGCTCGCGAAAATGCACCTGGCTATCAATCACGCCCGGCAACACATGCAAACCCCGGGCATCGATGGATTCGTCAGCCGTCCAGCCTTGCGCACTGAGCGCGACGATGCGTCCGGCGCAGCAGACGACATCGCCCACATGCAGCCCGCCGGGCGTTACGAGCGTGCCGCTGCGAACGATCAGATCAGCGTGCTTCACTGCATCAGGCCTCGAAGGTGGCCTGGATGCGCTTGTACCCCTGCACGAGGTGATTGTTGGTGCGTGCCACGTCTTCGGAGAACGCCGACTCGCGCGCAGACACCTTCCGGATATCGCGCAGATCCGTGTCGGGCCCAATACGCTCGGTGGATGGCACGTAGAACCCATCCGGCAAGTCGCAGCCGTCCACCACGGCGTTATGCCGCACGACACCGCCCCGCCCGATCGTGCAGTTGAACAGCACGCTGTTGAAACCGATGAACACACCGTCGCCCACCACGCAGGGCCCGTGCACGATGGCACGGTGCGCAATCGATGTCCGCTCTCCAATGGAGACGGCCGCGCCGGACTTGGAATGGATGACCACACCATCCTGAATGTTCGAGTGCGCACCGATGACGATGGGTTCCATGTGGCCCTCTGCGTCCACCTCGTCTGCGCGAATTACGGCGTAGGGACCGATGAACACGTTCTCGTACACGATCACGCGCCCACACACGATGGCGGTCGGGTCAACAAAGGCACTCGGATGAATCTGCGGCAGATCACCGCGCGGGTTCTGCCGGATCATGCACGGGGCCACTCAGGAAACGGATTGGTGTAGCGCTTCCAGGCGTGCTGGCCGGCGGCCATCTCGGTCTCGGTCAGCAGGCAGGCATCAAAGCGCACGCGCAATGCGGTTTCGTTCATGCCGATGCCGATCAGGACGATTTCCTGGCGTGCGTCGCCCACGTTGCTGTCCCAATGCTGGTGAATCGTGGCAACGGACTCCGGGTCGGTTGGCCAGCGCTCAGGGGGCACGGCCGCCCACCAGTAGCCCGCTACGTTATGCCGTGCCATCGCCCCCGCCTGTGACCACGACCCGGCATGCGCCGGATGGCTCGCCAGCCAGAAGAAGCCTTTGGATCGCACCACGCCCGGCCACTCGCTTTGCACCCAGTCGAAGAAGCGTTGTGGGTGAAACGGCCGCCGTGCTCGATAGACGAAGCTGCCGATGCCGTAGGTATCGGATTCGGGCACATGCTCGCCGCGCAGTTCCTTCAGCCAACCGGGCGCCTTGGCGGCCTCGTCAAAGTCGAACCGGCCCGTGCCCAGTACGCGATCGATCGGCACCTGACCAAACATGGCGCGTTCAATGCGAGCGCGCGGATTGAGGCGATGCAGGATGCCCTCCAGGCGCGTGAGATCGGCGTCGTTCATCAGGTCAGCCTTGTTGAGCACGATCACATCGCAGAACTCAATCTGATCGACCAGCAGGTCCACCACGGTGCGCTGGTCTTCCGCGCCCATCGATTCACCGCGTGCCTGCAGGCTGTCGCGCGAGCCGTAGTCGCGCAGGAAGTTGTAGGCATCCACCACGGTGACCATGGTGTCGAGCCGTGCAACGTCGGCCAGCGCGGTGCCGTCTTCCCCCTCGAAGGTGAAGGTCTCGGCCACCGGCAGCGGTTCGGAGATCCCCGTGGATTCGATCAGCAAGTAGTCAAAGCGCCCTTCCGCGGCCAGGCGGCGAACCTCGACCAGCAAGTCTTCGCGCAGGGTGCAGCAGATGCAGCCGTTGCTCATCTCGACGAGCTTCTCGTCGGTGCGCGAGAGTTGTGCGCCGCCATCACGCACCAGCGCAGCGTCGATATTGACCTCGGACATGTCATTGACGATGACCGCCACACGCCGCCCTTCGCGGTTGTTCAGGACATGGTTGAGCAGCGTCGTCTTGCCCGCCCCCAGAAAACCGGACAGGACGGTGACGGGCAAGCGGGTGGGCGGAGTCATGGGCAGATTCACGGCGGTCACGTCTTTTATGCAACTGTGTTGCAATAGAAGATAACGCAACTGTGTTGCATTTGCAATGCGCATGTCAATCCACGCGGCACAATTTGTGCGACGCGACATGCCGTGACTTTGCACGGAGATGTCTATGGCCATGGAGTGGCTCAACGTCCATACCTTCCTGCGCATACCGGCGCGTGACTGGGCCGCCGCTGCGCTCACGGTGGTGGCCACGTATGTGGTGCTGGTGAGCGTGCTGCGCCTGATCGGCAATCGGCTGGAGGTGCGTGCGCGGCGCACCGGCTACCGTTTCGACACACTGGCTGCGGCCGTGCTGCACGATACGCATCCGCTGTTCATCGGGCTGGCGGCGTTGCTGGCCGGCTCCTACTTCATCGAGTTGCCCACGCGCCTGGCCAACAAGCTGGACCACATCTGGTTCGTCATCATCGGATTCCAGATTGCGTTATGGCTCAACCGGGGCGTGAAGCTGTGGGCACGTGACAAGCTGTCGGCGCAAACCCAGACGACACGCAACCCAGTCATCACATCGATGATGGCTTGGGTGCTGCGCTTTGCACTGTGGTCGATGTTGTTACTGGCCATCCTGGCCAACGTGGGCGTGAACGTCACCGCCTTTGTCGCCAGCCTGGGCGTGGGTGGTGTGGCCGTGGCGCTGGCGGTGCAGAACATTCTGAGTGATCTGTTTGCCTCGCTCGCCATCGGGCTGGACAAGCCATTCGAGATTGGCGACTTCATCGTCTTCGAGTCGATTGCCGGCACGGTGCAGCACGTGGGGCTCAAGACCACGCGCATCCGCAGTCTCTCGGGCGAAGAAATCGTGACGTCCAACACCGCGCTGCTCAAAAGCACCATCCACAATTACAAGCGGATGCAGGAACGACGCATCGTGTTCGCGTTCGGGGTGACGTACGACGCGCGTGCCGCGCAGTTGAAGAAAATTCCGGACATCGTGCGCCACGCCGTGGAGACTGCAGGCGACACGCGCTTCGATCGCGCGCACTTCAAGGAGTTTGGCGAGAACGCACTGAACTTCGAGGTGGTGTATTTCGTGACCAGCCCCGACTTCAACCTGTACATGGATATCCAGCAACGCATCAACCTGGCGATTCTTGAAGAACTGCAGAACCTCGGCGCGGCTTTCGCACTACCGACCCGCACCATCCAGCTCGTCCGGCGCCATGGCGAGCCCGTCGAGCCCGATGGAGAGAGCCGCGGTCAACCGTCACAAGGCCTGCAATACCCGGGCGCACGGGCTAGGGCGTAGGCGTTCTGGGTGGCTTAGCCGGCATCGACTGGAACGCCGCGTCGATGCTGCGCCAGAGCGGCCGCGTGCGCGGCACCATGTCCTGCCGGAAGTACCACCAGAAATAGCCGCCGACAAAACGCGGATGCGCAATCGACAAGCCGTAGTAGTGCGCGATCAACGCGCCCTTGCCTGCCGCATGGCGTGTGCCGACTTCTCCAAAACCGAGCATCGCCTGCGGAAACAGACGCCCCAGGCGGTCGAACACGGCATTCCAGTCGGGCGGTGCGATCTTGCAATCGTCCTCGTAGAAGCTGATGAAGACGTAGTCCGCGCCATTGCGCAAGCCTGGCGGCACGTTGCGCTCGGTCCAGTCGAACATGGCGCGCGAGGGTGCTTCAGCGCAGCCTTCGTTGTAGTAGAGCGTGAGCGCCGTGCGGCCGCCGCGCTGCTTGATGGCGTCGTAGGCGGCCTGTGTCTTGTCGATGACGTCGCGCGTGCTGCCTGTCCATTCGCCGTTGATCTCGTTGCCGATTTCCCACACGTCGACGTTGTTGCCGAGCTTATCGATGTAGGCGATGGCGCGCTCGCGCAGTTGCGTTGCGGTGGTTTGCTTGAGCGTGGAGGAATCGGCCAGCTCACCCATCACATAGGCCACCTGCCGGATGGCGGCGACAGGCGCGGCATAGTGCGGCGCATCCATGCCCTCATCAAAGACGATGCGCACGGTGGGCGTGCGCGACAGGTGCGCCAAGGCATCGACCACGGCAGGCACATTGTCCACCGCGTCGATCGTCACCCCATATAACGGCACGGGGCCGGCAGGCATTGCACCCGCCGGCCCCGCAGCCTGCACAGATGCACCAGACACTAGCAGGGCCGCCAGTATCAAGCCCATCCGCTGCATGGCCTACTGCACCGTGCTGGCATCGGCCCAGGTGAACCCAAGCGCCGAAATGCCGGTGATGATCTGCTGGAAGTCCGTAAAGCCTGCGGTGCCAAGTCCGGGCTCCAGCCAGAACGGGTGGAAGAAGAACGAGGCAAAGCCGTCGCGCACGACCAGCGCGTAGTTGGCGTTGGTCAGGATGTCCGTCACGTTGTAACTCAGGCAGGACGACGGATCGATCGAGCAGATGTTGTACTCAACGTTGCCAAGGTTTTCCGGAATGACGCGCTGGTTGTAGTAGTCCTTCTGAATGATGTAGGGGAAGAACTGCCCCACCGAGAAGTCATGACCCGGCGTGGTGGCGGTCAGCGTCTGCGGGTTGTCGGACGTGTAGTACACCACGCGCTGGTAGGTGTTCTTGAAGTACTTCGGTACGGCCTTGATGGCCAGTGGCGACGACTGGTAGTGCGGCGCCTCCCACGCAAACGGGAAGTAGCCGTTGAGCTGCAGTTCCAGCAACCCCGCCGAAAGACGACCGGCCGCCCATTGCGTCGAGTCTTCATTCACCGGACGGTTCTGCGTGGCCAGCCAGAACTCATAGTCGTTGGCGCTGACCGCGTTGATCAGGTTCGGGATATTGCTGTACTGGTGCGTGTAGCCGTGCATCAGGACATGTCCGCCACGCGCCCTGGCGTAGTTCAGCGACTGCTTCAGGCCTGTTGCGTTGACCATGTGGATGGTCTGCGCCACACCGCCGTTGTAGACCCCGTTCGGATCGGTATACACCGGGATGGTCGCGATCGAGAACGGAATCTTCTGGCCGTACATGTAGTCCGTCAGCGTCTTCATGGAGTCAACCGTGGTCGTGGCGTTCACGTCTTCCAGGCGAACCATCGCACGGTGCAGCGTGGGCGCATTGGTGCCGAGGATGTCATGCAGCATGTCGCAGACCACCAGATAGCGGTCGCGCGGCCCGATGAACGAGAACGGCATGTCGGCGAAGTACCAGAAGTTGCCCGAGCGGATCACGTAAGGCACGGGTGGCTTCGTGGTCGGGCTGGCCGAGTTGGAGATGGTCACCAGCGTGGTCGCCTTGGTGGCATCCGCCACCGCCGTCACACCGATGTCCGGATCCGCCGCAATGGCACCGGTGGTGGCATTGAAGGCGTAGTACTTGGTCATCGTCTGACTCTTGTACGTGATCGTGTCGTAGAAGCCGGGGTTCGGTGCGCTGGCCGAGGGCGCCGCGTTCATGCCAGCGAGGGCGGAGAAGGTGATGCCGTAGCGCGAGGTGAACGGATACGCCGTGTTCCAGGCGAGTTCCCACAGGTTGTACTTGAACCAGACGACGGTCTTTTGCGTGGTGCTCACGTCCGACAGGAACGCCGCCGGAATGGGGTTGGCATAGTAGCTCCCCATGTAGAACGTGGCGGTGTACTGCTCGGTCATGCCCGCCGTGTAGTTCTGCACGGGCAGCATCGTGATCGTTGTGTTGAAGTGCGCGAGCAGGTTGTACAGCATGATCGCGTACGCCTTGCCCAGATTGGTGTACTGGTCATTGGGGGGCGCGTCGTACAACACCAGGATGGGGGCTGGGGGAGTCTGCGCCGATGCCGAGCCGCCAATCGTCACACAGATGGGCCCAAGCCCGATCGTGCAGGTGGAAGCCTGCGCAGGCCCGGTCAGCGAGATGCCTAGCAGGCCGCCCGCAAAAATCAGTGCGCAGAGGAACTTACGAAACATGAATTTCATGATGGCTCTCCGACTCATGGGCGATACACCGAGCCGTCCGCTTGGCGGTAGAGCCCGAGGTTGAAGTTGGGACCACGGTCGTGGCCACGTTCCGTACCGGTTGGTTCGTTCTCCGGCATACCGGGACGGATTTCGGTGATGCCAGGCGGGCGCGGCGGCGGAACGACCTGCCCGTTTTCATCCATGACGCCGTAGCCGTAGGCGCGTCCGCCTCCGGTCACGGGCTTGTGTGTGGCCACAGCCACCACAGCCGATTGCACAGGCTGCCCAGCTGTGACTGTGCCGCTGGATGACGCTGGCGCAGATTTTTTCTTGTCTGCGTCCGTGCCTGGGTTGCGCTGGTCAGAACCGCCGACAACCACTGCCGGAACCCCTGCATTGCTGGCCCATGGTGGCGCCAGTACCAACCATCCGGCGATTAGGGCGGAGGCCAGCAAGATGCCGCCCCCGATGCGTTTCGCTTTCATCCAAGCCTCCTAGCCATTCAGGCGTTGCGCAGATGCAGCCCCGACCGCCGTGGCGCGTGCCGCTTCCAGATTGATGATCTCGGCCTCGGTGGCCGGCTTGCGAACGAGTTGCGGGCCACGCGCCGCCACCTGGGCGGGCGCGTTGAAGGCCGCTTTCAATGCATCGACAATGCGATGGCACGCCTGCCCGTCGCCATACGGGTTGTGGGCTTGCGCCATGCGCTGGTATTCGCCAGCGTTCTGCAGCAGCGTTTCAGCTTCCGCCACGATGCGCTGCGTATCGGTGCCGACCAGGCGTGCGGTGCCGGACGCCACGGCTTCGGGCCGCTCGGTGGTGTCACGCGTCACCAGCACCGGTTTGCCCAGCGCAGGCGCTTCTTCCTGAATGCCGCCGGAATCGGTGACGATCAGGTAAGCGCGGTCCATCAGGTAGACGAAGGGCAAGTAGTCCTGCGGCGCGATCAGATGCACGTTGTCGTGGCCCGCCAGGATGGCGTTGACCGGCTGCTGCACGTTGGGGTTCAGGTGCACCGGATAGACGATCTGCAGATCCGGATGGCGCGCTGCCAACACGCGCAGCGCCACGCAGAAGTTCTCGAACGGCTCGCCAAAGTTCTCGCGCCGGTGGCCGGTCACCAGAATCATTCGCCGGCCGGCGTCGAGGAACGGATAGCGCGCGGCCATCTCCGCCGATAGCGCCGCATCGGCATCCAAGCGCCATTTCACAGACAACAGCGCGTCGATGACGGTGTTGCCGGTGAGCGTGATCTGGCTCGGGTCGATGCCTTCATCCAGCAAGTTCTGGCGCGATTCGGCCGTCGGTGCAAAGTGCCACGTGGTCACGGAATCGGTCACGCGGCGGTTGAGTTCTTCGGGCCACGGAGACCAGATGTTGCCCGTGCGCAGCCCCGCCTCGACATGTCCTACGGGAATGCGCCGGTAGAAGGCGGCCAGGCTGGCGGCCAGTGTGGTGGTAGTGTCGCCGTGCACCAGCACCGCATCGGGCTGGAAGACATCCAGCACGCCATCGATGCCGCCCAGCACGCTGGAAGTGATGCCCGACAACGTCTGCCCAGGCTGCATCAGGTTCAGATCAAACTCCGGCACGATGCCGAAGAGCTGCAAGACCTGGTCGAGCATCTGCCGGTGCTGCGCGCTCACGCACACCGCCGACGTGAAGCCTGCCTCGGCTTGCAACGCCTTCACCAGCGGCGCCATCTTGATGGCTTCTGGCCGCGTGCCGAACACTGTCAAAATCTTCCCGGTCATCTTGCTCTCCCCATATCGTCTGCATCGGCTGGCCACGCCAAAGCGCGACGACGAACGCGTCGCTTCTTACGCCGGCATAGAGCTCACCCTAGAGCGAAGGCCGTGCCATGCATCCCGCCTTGTCCTGCCGTGGCGCTGCGACGCCATCGCGCGCCCACCGATGCCAATCCTTCTCGTTACCCGTATTCCTCGTTGATCAAAATCGTTTCATCCGCGACACGCCGGCTCCGGGTTCCCCTAGAACCAAAGGATCGCGCGCGCCACTACACCCTTCGCCCGGTCGGCGTGGGTGAGCGGCAAGCGGTATTGCACAGTCAGGTCCAGCCAGCTGGCCGGTGCGCTGTATTGCGACTCTCGAAACCAGTAGCGAAAGTTGATGCCTGGGCCGACACCCAGTGCGAGTTGCCGGTCGGGGGCTTTGTTGTCGTGGTCACCGGCCAGCACCACGTGCGGATAGACCGTCAGGTGATCGCTGATCGAATTGAGCAGCCAGGTGTGTCCATAGCGCATCTCGGTACTGGCGATCATGCGGCCTTGGTTGAGGAAGTAGGCGCCCTCGCCATACACCTGCCAGGTCTGCCAGCGTGGCTTGGTGACCTGAAGGTCAAGGCCCTGGTCAGTGGAAAAGCCGATGCGCAGCAGCGTGTCGTTGGTGGTCAGCTGGCCGATGCGAAACAGGCGCTCGGCGGTGAACACCAGATTGAGGTCCTTGATCGGCTTGTAGCGTGCGCCCACCGACCCCTGCGCAGTTGGCAGACCGGTGGTGCCGTTGCGGTCGTACACGCTGTCGTAGCCGCGCACGAAGAGCTGGAAGATGCTGCCGTCACGATAGCCGATGCCCGGCGGCTGCCAGTACACCTCCGCGCCGCCCTGCGCCGTACTGACGGTATTGGGCAAACCGAATGCCGATGTCTGATACGCGCCTGAGAGCACCATGCCGAATGTGCGCTGCATCTGCTCGACTTCGCGCCGGTAGCCGAAGCGGCGGTCTGGTGGGAGACGGTCATCACTATTGCCACCGCTGTCGCCCTTTGCATCCGCATCGGCATGGTCCAGGCTCTGGCGAAACAGTTTGATGGCGGTCGGGTTGTCGCCCAGGCGTTTGGCGGCATAGGCAGCATCGGCGTAGTGGCTCCAGTTGCCCTGGCCGGTGGCAAAGCCGCGCTGGAACGCCGCCAGCGCTGCGCGGTCGTCACGGGCCCGCAGGTGGCTGTAAGCCTCGTTCAATTCACGCTGGCCAATCGCGCGCGGGTCATCGGGTGACGTGGCTCCGCCCTGAGCCTGGGGTGCCATCGCCTCGGCAAGCAATGCCTTGGCGTAGCGTTTTTGCGCCGGGTCCGTGGCGTGTTCTTCCG
This sequence comes from Ralstonia sp. RRA, assembly GCF_037023145.1. Lineage (NCBI taxonomy): Bacteria > Pseudomonadati > Pseudomonadota > Betaproteobacteria > Burkholderiales > Burkholderiaceae > Ralstonia > Ralstonia sp. RRA. The sequence continues at coordinate 1,907,369 of NZ_CP146092.1, forward strand.
CCAGTGTGGCGGCCTGGGTTGCGCCATCGCGATCCCCCAGTTGCAGGCGTGATTGCGCGAGGCGCAATTGCACGTCGGCTTTAGGCTGATCCGGCAGGCCACTGAGCGCGTCAAGCGCCGCCTGCGGATGCTTGGCGGAATACGCGCTGTCCGACCATGCCAGATGCAGGTTGCGCTGTTCCTGTGGCGTCCAGTCCGTGCCCTGGACGGCGTGGGCGAAATCCTGTTCGGCCGTGGCCGGGTCATTCGCCTTCTGCGCAAGGAACCCGTGCTGCGCATACACGCGCGGCTCGTTGGGGTATTTCTGCACCAGCGCATCGGCTTGCGTGCGCGCCGCATCCAACTGGCCCTTGCGCGTCAGCACATCAAGCAGCAACAGGTTCAGCTGCAGGCTGTCAGGCTGCACAGCCAACGCAGCGCGCGTGGCGGCTTCAGCATCGTCGAGCTTGTTGGCGTCGATCGCGTGGTAGGCGCGGTCTGCCCGGAAGTACGCGTCGGGCTGCAGCGGCTGCGGCGGCTGTTCCGCGACCGACACACCATGACATAGCGCCCACACCGCGGCAGCAATTGGCCACTTGATCGGCCAACCTGCGCGGCGCAGGGTGAAACGGTGGATTCTCTCGGTTTTCATGCCACACCTCCCGCAACAGATGGATTGGGGTGTACCTCTGGGCCAGGGGTCAGGTCTTGCAAGACCGGCGCCGGAGGTATCGGGGGGATGGGGGGAGCCTCGGTTGCGGATGCCGTGCCTGCTGTAACGACCGGGCCGGCGCCCGTCATGGATTCGACGGCCAGCGTGGCCGAATATGCCGCAGGGCCGAACACGACCGTAGCGCGGCGATTGGGATCGGCCATCAGCGCCAGCTCGGTCGCCATCTCGTGGTCGCACGCCATGAAGCACGCAACCTTGCGTCCGGCTGCGCGGGCCAACTCTTCCAGCACTTCGCCATTGGGCAATTCCGACACGGCGATATTGAGCGAGCCGTCCTCACCAATGGAAAACGGCACCACGTGATGCCGCACAGCCAGGTCGCGCGGCAGACAGTCCGCCAGTGCGCCCAGCACGACGTTGGTCAGGCTCACGCGGGGCAGGTCAACCTGCTCGGCCAGCGCATCGGCCAGCGTGTCGGGCGTGACCAGCCCTTGCTGGACCAGGATGGTCCCGAGCCGGCGGCCGGTCTCCCGCTGCATGGCCAGCGCGGCATCAAGCTGCGCTTGCGTGAGCACCTCCCACTTGAGCAACGTCTCGCCCAGCATGGAGCGCGTGCGGCCGAGCGCATCATTCGACAAGTACGTGTGCTGGGTCTTGTCCCACGCGATCGGCTTGCCGGTCAGGCAGTAGACCAGGAAGATCTTCCACGCCCGGCATACCGAGAAGAAGTTGATGAAGTTGTTCACCACCAGCCTGGGCAAGCACAGCACGCCCTGCAGCGGACCATTCAGGCGCCCGACAAAATACACGCGCTGCGCCAGCCGGTTGAACAGCAGCGTTGCGTTGATGGCCAGCAAGTCCTGCATCCACACAGAGCCGACCACGAAAGAGCCATCGGGAATCGCAACCCATCCCTTGACCAGCAACGCGCCAATCACCAGGTAGTTGAGCGACAGCACATACGCCAGGATCGAAAACAGCGCGGTCACCACACCCTTGCGGTCACGGAAGAACATGTACCTGGTGATCAGGTTGCCCTTCCACCCCATCTGCAGCCAGCCCTGGAATGCAATGCCGAGCACCCAGCGCGCGCGCTGCCGGTAGGCGGTTCGAAACGTGCTGGGGAAATACTCGCGCGTGGCCAGCAGTTGCGGGCGCACGCCACGCCGCTTGCCAAAACGCCAGCGCGTGCGCGTCTTGCCCTCGGCATCCTCTGCAGGCTCTGTGGTCTCGCAAATCGGGAAGTGCACAAATGCCTCCCGCATGCCGAGATCGTGCAGCCGGAAGCTGAAGTCATAGTCTTCTGTGAGCGTGCTGGTGTTGAAGGGCGAATCGCCCCGCACCTTCATCACCGCCTCGATGGCGCGGCGGCTATAGCACAGCGCCACGCCTGCCCCGGGCACCGTACCGGTCAGCGCCTGGCGCGCCACCAGATCCTTCTGGTGTGTCTCTGAGAAGTCATCCATGTAAGTGCCGGCCACCCACTCGTACCACTTGCGCTCAAGCGAGAGCACCGGCAACTGCACCAGATCCTGATCGCCAATGAAGTAGTTGAAATACTTCAGCTCCAGCGGGTGAATCACGTCTTCGCAATCGTGCATGATCACGCCCGCAAAGCGGATGCCGTGGCCTGCCTCGTGGCGGATGATGGTCTGGATGATGGTGTTCAGGCAGTCGGCCTTGCACGTGGGGCCATCGTGCGTGACGGCCGCCCGCACCACGCGCCCTGGGTAGCGGCGTACCATGCGCTCGACCTCGGTGGTGGTCTCCGCATCATTGCGGTAGGCGCCGGCAAAGATGATGAAGCGCGTGTACTCCATCGTCGCCAAGGTGTTCTCCACCATCTTGGCGATGACGTCGTACTCCTTCCAGGCCGGGACCATGATGGCGAGCCACTGCTCCTCACGATCACGCAGCGCGCGGGCCGAGATGGTGACGGGCACGCGACCGCGCTGCGGCCAGAGCCATAGCTCCCGCACCCAGTAGAAGGCATCCAGGAAGAAATCGTCGGCTGTGCTGATGAGGATGACGAGCGTGGTCGCCACCGTCAGCGTGTTGAGCAACGCCAGGTAGATTTCCCATGGCACATCGCTCATGGCCCCTCCCCCATACCGGCATACGGACGATGCCTGGCAGCTCCCCCGCTTTGCGCTGTGGCGCTCATCGCTTTCCCCAAGTGCTTGTCGACCTGCGGCGCAACCGCTTGCGCCGTGCATCCGGCGCCGTCGCTTGGCAAACGATGGCTGCCGATGCGGGTTTCTCTGGCCCGCTCCGCAAGCATGAACGCGAGGACCGTACCAACGCCCGCCAGGGCGCGCCGTTATGCGGTGCGGCGTGCTGCACGAGCGCGCGCACGGACGTTGCTCACACTGGGTTGTTGCACCGGTGAACGCGATGTGAGGTTCCGGGCCGCGCTGCAATTGCAGCCACGGCACGCAATGCGCGTTGAAGCGGAAACGCACTCGTTCGGGCAGCCGACAGGGCCACCCTACAAATGGCGGAGACGATTAGCACTCAGGCGCAGGGTGTTCGGCTGAGGCGCGCGTGCGCGCGACTTGCCGGGCATGGCACATGCCCTCGCGCCCAAGGTTCAACGGACCGGACTGAGGCGGAGCGAAGCCTTGCTGCTAAAGGCTTTGCGGAAGGCTGAGCATCATGGCCGTGATGCTCAGTGAAGGTATGCCGCAATCGTGCAGCAGAAGCCGGATGACATGGCCTGATTGGAACGGCCGAGACGGCAGTCTCGGCAACGTCGCCGCCGACTATCACTCAAATTGGTTACAGCGCTGAAACGCAAAAGCCGCGCACGAGGCGCGGCTTTGCAAGGGTCATGCGTGTCAGCGCATCAGGCCATCAGAACTGTTCCCAGTCATCAGCATCGCTGGTGGCTGCAGCGAGTGCCAGCTTGCCCGGCTTCGGCTCGGTTGCCGCGGCAGGGGCTGCTGCCGGTGCGGAAACCGGTTTGGCAGGCGCAGTTGCAGGCGACACAGCAGGCTTGCGCACGGCACGCTTGATTGTCGAGGCAGGCTTGCTCGCCGCAGGTTTGGCAACAGCAATCGGTGTCGCCGACGGCGCCTTCGCAGCGCTCACCACAGCAGCCGGCACAACGTGCGTGCCTGCCGGCGGCAGGCGGAACGACGCAACTGTCTCGCGCAGCACGCTCGCCTGCTCTTCCAGCGATTGCGCGGCAGCGGCCGCCTCTTCCACCAGCGCCGCGTTTTGCTGCGTCACTTCGTCCATCTGCGTGACGGCCTGGTTGACCTGTTCGATGCCGGTGCTCTGCTCGGCCGACGCGGCACTGATCTCGCCCATGATGTCGGTCACGCGCTTGACGGCCACCACCACTTCGTCGATCACCGTGCCGGCCTCAGTCACAAGCGTCGAACCGTTTTCAACACGGCCAACCGAATCGCTGATGAGTTCCTTGATTTCCTTGGCCGCCGTGGCCGAACGCTGCGCCAGGCTGCGCACTTCGCCGGCCACCACCGCAAAGCCACGGCCCTGTTCGCCCGCACGCGCAGCTTCCACTGCGGCATTCAGGGCAAGGATGTTGGTCTGGAAGGCAATGCCTTCAATCACGCCAATGATGTCGGCGATCTTCTTGCTGCTGTTGTTGATGCCCGACATCGTTTCGATGACGCGGCCCACCACTTCACCGCCCTTGACGGCGATGTCCGAAGCATTGCCCGCAAGCTGGCTGGCCTGGCGCGCATTGTCGGCGTTCTGCTTCACGATGCTGGTCAGCTCTTCCATGCTGGAAGCCGTCTCTTCCAGCGAAGACGCCTGCTCCTCAGTGCGCTGCGAGAGATCGAGGTTGCCGGCGGCAATCTGCTTGGTCGCGCTGGCAATGGAATCGCTGCCGCCGCGCATCGTCTCGATGGTGCGGATCAGTCCGCGCTGCATGTCGATCAGGCCGCGGGTGAGCGCGCCCATCTCGTCATGGCTGCTCACGGTGATGTGCTCGGTCAAGTTGCCGCGCGAAATCTCACCAAAGTGGCCAAGCATGCGCGACAGCGGTGCCGAGATCGCACGGTGCAGACCAAACGCACAGCCCAGCGCTGCAGCAATGCCCACCACGATGGCGGCGATGATCAGCATCAGAAACGCGTGCGAGCGGGCCACTGCGTCGTCGTATCCGGCCTTGGCCTGCTCGGACTGACTGCGATCCAAGGCATCTGAGGCGGCGGTCATTGCCACCGACAGTGGCGGGATGACATCCATGACCATTTTGTCGACTGCGGTTGCGTCATGGGCACGCAGTGCGTTCATCAGCGGCTCAATGCCATCGCGAAACAGCGCTGCACGTTTGCCTTCCAGATCGGCAGCCAGACGGGCCTCATCTGCACTCATGGGCAGCGCCTTGTACTGTTTCCAGGCGTCGTCGGACTTGGCACGGTAGCCGTTGGCCTTGTCGAGGATGGCCGGCACGTCAGCAGCATCGGGGTGGAAGACCGCACGATCCAGTGTGGTGCGCACAATGGCGGCATTCAGTTGCGCCTTGGCCACCAGCGAGGTTGAAGCGAGCTGGTTGCTATAGATCTCTTTGATGGTCGCGTCTGACGCGCGCATGCCGACCGCGCCAATGGTGCCAATGATGGCCAGCAGCACGGCGAGTAGCGCAAGGGCCGCATTGAGTCGGAAACGGATGGAAAGTCGATTGAACATGGGAGTCGAAGCGGGCAAGAAACAAGTTGCAGCACCCGCTATAACGGCCAGTCCGCGCCATTCCTGAAGTCCGGCGCGGACAAACTCCCAAGCAGAAAGTGGTTAGTAAGGCACAGCCATGTTGTTTTCGATGCGGGCACGGTTACCCGGACGCAGGCCGTTCGGGTTGTTTTGCGTGAGCGTGACCATGGAGTTGTCGTTCAGGCGCATGGTCACGCGGTAGGTCTGACCGACCATCGTATTGCCTTCCACAGCGTTGCCCGCCATGGCACCGGCCACCGCACCGCCAATGGTGGCCACGGTATTGCCGCGTCCGCCACCCACCTGATGACCGAGCAGGCCGCCCACCACGCCGCCAAGCACTGCGCCCACACCGGTGGGCTGCCCGCGCACCGGCACCGCGTCGATGCGCTCGATCACGCCATAGCGATTGTCGGCCGGTGCCTGATAGGCAGGCTCGCTGCTACTCGGATACGGGGAATAGTTCGGCTGCGGCTGCGAATACACCGGCGCAGGGGTCGGCCGTTGAGACGGATACGGCTGCGGCGCGCTCGGATCGTAGCTGCCGTTGTAGCCGTTGTAGGTGTTGTCGTACCCGCTGGTGTAGCCGCTGGCGTACGGCGTAGTGCTGTAGGTCGTGCCGCCATAGTTGTTGCCGTATGCACTGCTGCCGGCCGCATAACCGGCGCCATAGCCCGCACCGTAGCCGGGGTACGGCGCCGTGACACAACCGGCCAAACCTGCTGCTGCCGCTGCCATTGCCGCCAATGCCATCCACCGCCCTGCGCGACTGGCGCGTACCCGCTTGTTCGTTGCTTGCATGATTGATCCCGTTTGTGGACGAGGCGTCTGGTTCAGGCCGGAGGCCTTCCTGCGGTTTGCACCCCTTGCCGCAAAGTCTATGCCGCAGCCCGCGCGCCCCGTGAAACCAAATTTCTTCATTGGTAACGGCGTGTAACCTCGTTGCGCCAGGGGCTTCCGGCGCCACGGCCAGCGGGCGCGCTATGATCCTCGGGCGCCGTGCGCGGCACTTCCTGCTGACAAGACACGGCCCGCCCCCCTCCTCGCTTCGCCTCACCATGCAGCCGACACTCCTGATCCTCATTGCGATGACGCCCGACAACGTGGCGCAGATCGCTCAGCACTTCCACATCATCCACGCCCCAACCCGGGCAGAACGCGACGCCGCCATCGCCCACAACGGGCAAGACGTGCGCATCGTGCTAACCAATGGATCAACGGGCCTGACCGGCGCAGAGATCGCCGCCCTGCCCAAACTGGAACTGGCCTGCGCCCTGGGCGCCGGCTACGAGAACATCGACGTGGAAACCGCTCGTGCGCGCGGCGTGGTGGTGGCCAACGGCGCCGGCACCAACGACGCCTGCGTGGCTGACCACGCCTTCGGCCTGCTGCTGGCTGCAGTGCGCGGTATCCCGAAGCTGGACCGCGCCACGCGCAATGGCGTCTGGCGCGACGACATTCCGCTGCAGCCCGGCGTGTGCGGCAAGCGCCTGGGTATCGTGGGCCTGGGCACCATCGGCATGCAGATCGCACGCCGCGCCGCAGGCTTCGACATGCAGATCGGCTATCACAACCGCAAACCGCGCGACGGTGTGTCGTACCAGTATTTCGCTGCGCTCAAGGAGATGGCCGAGTGGGCGGACTTCCTGATCGTTGCCACGCCGGGCGGCGCGCAAACCAAGCATCTGGTGAATCAATCCGTACTGGAAGCGCTGGGGCCGAACGGCTGCGTGGTCAACATCGCGCGCGGCAGCGTAGTGGATACGGCGGCGCTGGAAGCGGCCATCCGTGCAGGCAAGCTGGGCAGTGCAGGGCTGGATGTGTACGAGAGCGAGCCGAAGCCGCCGGTGGGCTTGCTGGACCTGGAGCAAGTCGTGCTGACGCCGCACATTGCCGGCTGGTCGCCGGAATCGGTGCAGGCCACGGTGGATCGCTTTCTGGAGAACGCCCGCCGGCATCTGGCGGGCACAGGCGTGGTGTCCCCGGTCTAAACCGAAGACACCTCAACTACAGGGTCACGCAGGGGTTCACGAAACCGGCCGCTTCATCTGGCACGACGTCGGCTGCGCACCGAGGTGCGGTTCAAGCGTGACGTCGGTGCGCCAGCCGTAGCCGGTGTTCTCCTGGTCGTACTTGATCTTCTTGCCATCGGCCTTCACCCAGGTGGTGACATACAGCGTCTGCTGTGCCTGGTGATCGGTCTTGCGCATCTCGACCGGGCCATTGAGGCTGTCGATCGTCATGCCTTCCATGACCTTGGCCACCTTGGCGGGCTCAGCCGAGCCTGCCGTCTTGACGGCCTTGGACAGGAAGGCCATGCCGGTATAGACATCGGCGTTGAAGAAGTCGTCGTTGTACTTCTTCTTGAAGCCGTCGAGCACGGCGTTGGTCTTTGGGTTGCCGTCGTTCGGCGCGAAGTAGCTGATGACCTTCACACGGTCCGCACCCGACGCGCCCATTGCGGTCGGCACGCCGGTGGTACCGGCGTAGTACGTGTAGAAGTTGGTGTTCAGGCCTGCATCCTTGGCAGCGCGAACCAGCAAGGCCAGATCGCTGCCCCAGTTGCCGGTGATGACCGTATCGGCGCCGGACGCGCGAATCTTGGCCACGTACGGCGAGAAGTCCTTCACCTGCGCCAGCGGGTGCAGGTCTTCACCCACCACCTGGATGTCCGGACGCTTGCGCTTGAGGTAATCCTTGGCCGCACGCGCCACCTGATGGCCGAACGAGTAGTTCTGGTTGAGCAGGTAGACCTTCTTGATATTCGAGTCCTTGGCCAGGTAGGTGGTCAGGGCCTCCATCTTCATGTCGGAGTTGGCGTCCAGGCGGAAATGCCAGTAGTTGCACTTGCTGTTGGTCATGTCCGGATCGACCGCGGCGTAGTTGAGATAGATGATCTCCTTGCCCGGATTGCGGTCGTTGTACTTGGCGATCGCATCCTGCAGCGCCATGCCCACGCTGGAACCGTCGCCCTGCGCAACGTAGCGGATGCCCTGATCGGTGATCTGCTTGAGGATCGTCAGGCTCTCTTGCGGCGAGACCTTGTTGTCAAACCCCACGACTTCAAACTTGGTGCCGTTGCCGCTCCAGTTCTGTTGGTTGGCCAGATCGGCCGCGTATTGCCAGCTGCGCAACTGGTTCTGGCCCAGCGCGCCCATCAGCCCGGACAGCGGGTCGATCCAGGCGATCTTGACGGTCTCAGCGTGAACAGTGCTCGCGCAGAATGCGCCTGCGATGGCCGCCGCGCACAGCGCGAATCGGAATGCCTTCATGCAAATGTCTCCTGATGTCTTATCGTTAGACGCCGTGCAGAAGGCATCGTCGAGCATGGTTATTGCACAAAACCGCAAACCGAGGCTTACGGTAGCTCGATCCTTCCATACACAAACGTATGTGCATGGTAGGAGTGCGTTTGTTGACATGTCAACCGGAGAAAACCTGGGGCAGTCAGCATGCGCTCAGCGCTGGACAGCGGTGTCAGCGCCGCTAGAATCCGCCTTCATGTCCAAGCCGCACGAGGTGCGCATGCCCTCCCCGCTGATCGACGAACACGACGCACCCGTCGATGCCGAGCCCACCTCCACCGCCGCGCCGCGTGCGCAGCTCACGCCCAACGACTGGGTGCGCGCGGCCACCGATCTGCTCGTCACCAAGAGCGTCGACGCCGTGCGCGTAGACGTGCTCGCCAAACAACTGGAAGTCACGCGCGGCAGCTTCTACTGGCACTTCAAGAACCGCGACGATCTGCTGCATCAGGTGCTGCAGGACTGGAGCGAACGCACGCGCGTCGGCCCCAAGCTCGAGCGACAGAACCCATCGGTACAGGGCCTGGTGCGTGATCTGCTGGCGCTGCCGTTTCGCGGTCGCAGCGCGCGCCGCACCGCTATGATCGAGTTCGCCATCCGCGCCTGGGCACGACGTGACCCGATGGCACAAGAGGCCGTCGAAACCGTCGACGAGCACCGCATGGACTACTACGTCCAGCACTTCCAGGCGATCGGCTTTGCGCGCAAGGATGCCAAGACACGCGCCTTCATGCTGTACGCCTACCAACTGTCCGAAGCCACGCTTTGGCACCAGGGCAGCAAGCCCGACAAGGACGCGCGCCGCCGCTTCTTTGAAGACACACTGCTGGCCGGCGCGCCGCTTGCCGGTTCAAGCGACGCCACGCAGGAATAAACTTGTAATACTCCACAATTTTGAAGCCGCATTTCACATAGAAGTGAATGTTGCGCTTCTCAAAGTACGGTGTATGCGTTTCCCACACCTTTGTTTCGGGATAGCGTTCTTCGATGGCGAGCCAAGCTCTAAACCCAATGCCTTGACCACGGAATCTAGGCGAGATAAAGAAGAGCTCCAGCGCGTTGTGTTGAGTCCTCTCGTTCCGGAAGCGCTGCTTGGCGGGAATACGGTGGGCGTCAAGGTGACCATACGTAGTAGCCTGATTTTTTGCTTTCGAATCTACGCAACGCGTCGGTACAGTTCGTGGACTCGCCCGGCCCTCGAAGCTGCGCAGCAACCAAAGACAGCATGATGATCCGCCCCCATCCGCACCGGTCAGCACCTCGGTGAACTTGCTCGTCTTCATGGCATGTCTTCCATCTCAAATCGTGAAAGTCATGCCGGATTTTCTGCTTCTGAGCAGTACTTTCCTTAGTGTAGGGACATCGCCGTCGAGCCCCTGGGCTAGCTGCCGACCTGAGCAACCAGCTCTGGGGCGCTGCCTGCAATGGTGGTGGAAGCAGCTGCCAAAGGTGTCGAGTGCACCACGTAAGGGAAACGAAATCCTACGGCTCAAGACGTTTGGGTATCTGCCCGTTACCGAGGTTGCAACGCGCTGGATGCCGCAGGAGCCGAGGGCGGCATCGCGCATTGCGCCCCCATCACCGGCAATGCACGTCAGGAGTTTTCATGTCACTAAGCCTCAATACCAACATCTCGTCCCTGCAAACGCAGCAAGCTCTGTCGCAATCGCAGTCTGCTCTGCAGACCTCGCTGCAACGTCTGTCGACCGGCCTGCGTGTGAACAGCGCCAAGGACGATGCCGCCGCTTACGCTGTGGCCTCCAGCCTGACCACCACGCTGAACTCGCAAACGCAAGGTATCCAGAACTCCAACCAGGCGATGTCGTATCTGCAAACGGCCGACTCGTACCTGAGCCAGGTTGAAAGCAACCTGCAGCGTATGAATCAGCTGGCTGTGGAAGCCAACAACGGCGGTCTGTCGACCACCGACCAGGCCAACCTGGACAAGGAATACCAGAAGCTGGCCACCGCCAACAAGAGCATCCAGACCAACGCGAACTACAACGGCAACAAGCTGTTCGACGGTTCGGTTACGTCCACGACGTTCCAGTACGGCCAGAATGCGGCGACCGATGTGACCACGGTCTCCAACGCCAACCTGTCGACCTTCGGCACGCTGTCTGGTACGAGCGTGACCAGCGCCGCCAACGCCACGGCAGCCCAAGCCTCCATCGCCACCGACCTGACCAACCTGAAGGCAGCTCGCGCCAGCCTGGGTGCTCAGCAAAGTGGTCTGACCTCGACCATCAACACGCTGACGTCGAACAACACTGCGCTGTCGGCTGCCAAGTCGTCCTTGATCGATACGGACTATGCGGCGGAAACGTCGAACATGACGCGTCAGAACATCCTGCAGCAAGCGGGTACGGCCATGCTGGCGCAAGCCAACTCGGCACCGAACAGCATCCTGAACCTGCTCAAGGGCTGAACGGCACAACCCGACAAGACGGCTCGGGCCGGCTCTCCATGGGGATGGGGGCCGGCCTTTTTTTTGCTTTGTGTAGGTACAGCGCTCTGTAGATCGGGCATGCCCGGCGTAAGCGGGTCCAGGCGCAGGCCATTGACCTGCACCAGGTCGAAATGATGTGGTTCTTTTATCCTTTAAACTCAAAGTTTCGACATCAGAATCTCACAATAATCGTAAGAAATTTTTTTTAAAATCAGGCTCATTAAATTGTTCGCAAGGGAAAAGCAACACCTGCACCATTTCCTGACCTAAAACCCCTTGAAAGACCTGCTTCGCGTCTGTCCTAAACTACAGGCCACACGTTTCAACCAAGGAATGCCGCGAATGCTGCACTTCTCGATAAGCGAAACGATTTTGCAGTGCAAAAACGGCTTGCCCGCATGCCGCACCGCAGCCATTTGACAAGAAAAGAGGGCTGTCTGGAAAATCGTGCTGCATCGCGCGCATTCCCAATCGGATGCATAGCAATGCCCGATTCGCCAGCCCTCCATACCTCTGATCTACCCAGCCGTCTAGACCGCCTGCCGTGGAGCCGATTCCATACGCGCGTGGTCGTGGCGCTCGGCATCACGTGGCTGCTCGACGGGCTGGAGGTCACACTGGCCGGTGCCGTGGCCGGTGCGCTCAAGCAAAGCCCAGCGCTGCAACTGACCAACGCACAGGTGGGCATGGCAAGCAGTGCTTATCTGGTTGGCGCGGTGCTGGGTGCGCTGCTGTTCGGCTGGCTGACCGATCGACTTGGGCGGCGCAAGCTGTTCTTCATCACGCTCGGTGTCTATATCTCGGCCACTGCTGCGACGGCGTTCTCGTGGAGCTTCGCCAGCCTCGTCGTCTTTCGCTTGCTCACAGGCGCGGGGATCGGCGGGGAATACGCGGCCATCAACTCGACGATTCAGGAACTGACACCGGCACGCGTGCGCGGCTGGACGGACCTCGCCATCAACGGCACGTTCTGGGTGGGCGCGGCATTGGGCGCAGGGGCATCGCTGTGGCTGCTGGCCCCGGCGCACCTGCCCATCGACACAGGCTGGCGGCTGTGCTTCTTCATCGGGGCGGTGCTGGGGTTGGTCATCCTGGTCATGCGCTTCTGGATTCCTGAGAGCCCACGCTGGCTGCTCACACGCAGCCGGCACGATGAGGCACAGGCGATCGTCGATCGCATCGAGCGTGAGGTGGCCGCGCGTGGCCACCGCTTTGACAATGCGCCGCTCCCCGCACTGCGCCTGCGCAATCGCAGCCATCCCGGCCTGCTGGAAGTCGCGCGCGTGCTGCTCGTACAGCACCGCCGGCGCGCGCTGGTCGGCCTCGCGCTGATGGCCGCGCAGGCCTTCTTCTACAACGCGATCTTCTTCACCTATGCGCTGGTGCTGACCGATTTCTACGACGTGCCCGCCACGAAGGTCGGCACGTACCTGCTGCCATTTGCGCTGGGCAACTTTCTCGGGCCGCTACTGCTTGGCCGATTGTTCGATGTGCTGGGCCGGCGCACGATGATCGCCGCCACCTACGCGATCAGTGGTGTGCTGTTGCTCGCCAGCGGTGCGCTGTTCAACGCTGGTGCGCTCGACAGCACCACGCAGACGCTCGCATGGACGGTGGTGTTCTTCTTTGCATCGGCGGCCGCCAGCTCGGCCTACCTGACGGTGAGCGAGACCTTTCCGTTGGAAGTGCGAGCGCTAGCCATTGCGCTGTTCTATGCCGTGGGCACAGGGCTGGGCGGTGTCGCAGGCCCCGCGCTGTTCGGTTGGCTGATCGATACGCACGCGCGCAGCGCGGTCTTTGCCGGCTACGCTTTCGGTGCGGTGCTCATGCTTCTGGCCGCTGCCGTACAGGCACGTTGGGGGACTGCCGCCGAGCGCAAACCGCTGGAACAGGTTGCCGCGCCGCTGTCTGCGGATGACGGTGTCGCTTGATCTACGCCAATTTCACGCCACGCGTGCCCCCGCCTGTGGCAGATATACTGCGCGCTGCCCTTTCCTGTTTTGCCGGAGACATCCATGCCTGACGCGACGTACAACGACCAGAACATCTTCGCCAAGATCCTGCGCGGCGAGCTGCCCTGCATCAAGGTGTATGAAGACGACCACACCATCGCTTTCATGGACATCATGCCGCAGGCCGACGGCCATGTTCTGGTGCTGCCCAAGGAAGGCGCGGCGGAGCTGTTCGACCTGTCGGATGAGGCCGCCTCGGCCGCCATCCGTACCACGCGCAAGCTGGCCCGCGCCGTACGCACGGCCTTCACGCCGCCGGGCATTGCCATCTTCCAGCTCAATGGCAGCGCTGCCGGCCAGACCGTGCCGCACGTGCACTTCCACGTACTGCCGCGCTACAGCGATACGCCGCTGCAACCGCACGCCCGCGTGCAGGCGGATTCGGACAAGCTCAAGGCGCACGCTGAAAAGATCATCGCGGCACTGCAAGCCGAGTAAGTTCTCCTGCTACGGCGCAGCGGATGGCAGTGCCGCATCCTCCTGCGCCATTGCGCCGTCCCGCTCGTCATCACGTCGATACGCCAGCCGGTACAACACCGGCAGCACCAGCAGCGTCAGCGCCGTCGACGACAGGATCCCACCGATCACCACGGTTGCCAGCGGACGCTGCACCTCCGCACCTGTGCCGGTCGCCAGCGCCATCGGTACGAAACCGAGCGACGCCACCAGCGCCGTCATCAGCACCGGGCGCAAGCGCGTCAGCGCCCCTTCCCGCACGGCCTCATCGACGGACTGTCCGCCCTCACGCAGGCTGCGGATAAAGCTCAGCATCACCAACCCGTTCAGCACCGCCACGCCCGACAGCGCGATAAAGCCCACCGCTGCAGAGATCGACAGCGGAATGCCCCGCAACGCCAGTGCCAGGATGCCGCCCGACAGTGCAAACGGAATGCCGGAGAACACCAGCAAACCATCCTTCAGGTTGCCGAACATCATGAACAGCAGCGTCAGCACCATCGCCAACGCCAACGGCACCACGATCTGCAGGCGCTCGGTGGCCGATTGCAACTGCTCGAACTGACCGCCCCATGCCATCCAGTAGCCCGTCGGCAGGTGCACTTGTGCATCGAGCACGGCCTGCGCCTCCTCCACGAACGAAGCGATGTCGCGCCCGCGCACATTGGCGCTGACGACAATGCGCCGCTTGCCATCTTCGCGGCTGACCTGGTTGGGGCCGGTGACCTCGTTGAGCGTTGCCACATCGGAGAGCGGCACGTAACCCTGCCCGTTGGGCAGCGCGAGCGGCAGACGGCCGAGCGCGGCGGGGTCACTGCGCAAGGTTTCCGGCAGACGCACCACGATGCCGAAACGGCGATCGCCCTGGAACACCGTGCCGGCATCCTTGCCGCCAATGGCCGCCGACACCGTGCCCTGAATCACGCCGATGGACAACCCATAGCGCGCCGCCTTGTCGCGGTCGATGTCGACGTTGAGAAATGGCAGGCCCCCTGTCTGCTCGATCTTCACCTCAGTGGCGCCGGCGAGCTTGCCGAGTTGCGCCGCCACGATCCTTGCCTGCGCTTCGAGCACGGTCATGTCGTCGCCGAACAGCTTGACGGCTACGTCGCTGCGCACGCCAGAGATCAGCTCGTTGAAGCGCAGCTGGATCGGCTGTGAGAGCTCGTACGCGTTACCGGGCAGTGCTTCGACCGTGGTGCGAATGTCGGCGAGCAGTTGATCGCGGTTGCGGCGTTTGCCGTCGGAGCCGGTGGGCCAGTCCTTCTCCGGTTTGAGCATGATGTAGCCGTCGGAGATGCTGGGCGGCATCACGTCGGTTGCCACCTCGGCCGTACCGGTGCGGGCGAACACGCGTTCAATCTCGGGGAATTTCGCCTTGAGCGTGCGCTCGATCTGCATCTGCATCTCCAGCGATTGCGCCAGACCCGTACCGGGCACGCGCATCGCCTGGATGGAGAAATCACCTTCGTTCAGGTTGGGCACGAACTCTGCGCCGAGGCGCGTGGCGGCGACCAACGAGACCGTCACTGCGACAGCGGCAAAGGTCAGCACCACAGCCGGTGCGGCCAGCACGCGTTCAAGCAGCGGGGCGTACACGCGGCGCGCCCAGCCCATCAGGCGGTTCTCCTTCTCTGCCACACGAGCACCAATGAACAGCGCCACCGCCGCCGGCACAAACGTGATGGAGAGGATCATGGCCGCAGCCAACGCCAACACCACGGTGATGGCCATCGGGTGGAACATCTTGCCTTCCACACCTGAGAGCGCAAAGATCGGCAGGTACACGACCATGATGATGAGCTGGCCGTACAGCAGCGGGCGACGTGCCTCGCGGGCAGCTTCAAACACTTCTTCAAAGCGCTCGGCGCGTGTGAGTGGTCGGCCGCGCGCTTCCTGCGCATGCGCCAGGCGCCGCACGCAGTTCTCGACGATCACCACCGCACCGTCGACGATGATGCCGAAGTCCAGCGCACCCAGACTCATCAGGTTGGCGCTGACCTTGGCCGACACCATGCCGCTGAAGGTCATCAGCATCGACAGCGGGATCACCAGCGCAGTGAGCACCGCTGCGCGCAAGTTGCCGAGGAAGAGGAACAGGACAGCCATGACCAGGATGGCGCCTTCCAGCAGGTTCTTCTTGACCGTGGCGATGGCCTTGTCGACGAGCACTGTGCGGTCATACACGGATTCCACGCGAATACCCGCCGGCAGCGTCTTGCGGATCTCCTGCACGCGCTTGTCCACCACCTGCGACACCGTGCGGCTGTTTTCGCCCATCAGCAAGAATGCAGTGCCGAGTACGACTTCGCGCCCGTTGCTGGTGGCTGCGCCCGTGCGCAACTCACTGCCGCTCTCGATGGTGGCTACATCACGCAGGCGCACAGGTGTGCCGTTGGGGCTCGCCAGCACGACGTTGCCGATGTCGGCCGCCTCGCGCAGCTGGCCCGGCGCACGCACGAGGTATTGCTCGCCCTTGCGCTCGATGTAGCCGGCGCCGACGTTGGCGTTGTTGCGATCGAGCGCCGCCACCACGTCAGCCAGCGTGAGCTTGTACGAGGCCAGGCGCTCCGGGCTGGTTGCTACCAGAAATTCCTTGGCAAACCCGCCGATGGTGTTCACTTCCGTCACGCCCGGCACATTGCGGATCTGTGGGCGGATCACCCAGTCCTGCAGCTCGCGCAGGTCGGCCGGCGTGTAGGCGGTGCCGTCCGGCTTGCGCGCGTTGGCATCGGCCTCGACGGTCCAGAGATAGATTTCGCCCAGCCCCGTGGAAACCGGGCCCATGCTCGGCGCCATACCGGCTGGCAGTTGCTCCTTGGCAGCCTGCAGGCGTTCGCTCACCAGCTGGCGGGCGAAATAGATGTCAGTCCCTTCCTTGAAGATCACCGTCACCTGCGACAGGCCGTAGCGTGACAGCGAGCGCGTCTGCTCCAGCTTCGGCAGCCCGGCCATGGCCGTTTCCAGCGGGTAGGTGACGCGCTGCTCGGTTTCCAGCGGTGAATAGCCCGGTGCCGGTGTGTTGATCTGCACCTGCACATTGGTGATGTCGGGCACCGCATCGATGGACAGTCGCGTGTAGCTGTACGCGCCGAATGCGGCAGCGGCCAGCACAGCCAGCAGTACCAGCCAGCGCTGGGCAATGACGGTACGCAGAAGGCGTTCGAACATGGTGCGCCTCTCAGTGGCCGTGGTCTGCAGACTTACCGGCTTCCGCCTTCAGCACGTAGCTGTTGGCGGCGGCATAGCGCGTGCCTGCGGGCAGGCCTTCGACGATCTCTGTCCAGGTGCCGTCGGTACGGCCGGTCTTGACCGGGCGCACTTCGAATCCGGTGGGCACAGGGACGAACACCGATGGTTTTTCGTCCACCGTTTGCACAGCGTCGGCGCGCACGGCCACGGGCACCTGCGTGCGGCCCGACTCCACCGCCACGTTGACGAACATGCCTGGGCGCCAGGCCAGCTTGGGGTTGTCTAACGTCACACGCGCAGGTGCCGTGCGTGTCTGCTCGCCCAGCAATGCGCCCACGTACGACACCTTGCCCTGCACGGCGGTACCGGTGGCAGTGGCATGGACGGTGGCGGCGGCGTTGGTGGTCACGGCTTCCAGGTCCTTGGCGGTAATCGAGAAATCTGCCCACACAGTGCGCAGATCAGCCACGGTAAAGACTGCCGTCTCGGCCTGCACCGCCTCGCCTTGCGACAAATGCTTGGCAACCACCACACCATCAAACGGCGCGCGCAGCTCGAAGCGGTTGAGCGTCGACCCTGATGGTGCCGCGCCAATGGCCATCAACTTCTGGCGCGCGTTGTTCGCCGCAATGCGTGCTTCCTGCAACGACGTGCGGGCCTGCTGGTAGTCCTGCTCGGCGGCAATGCCCTGCTCCCACAGGCGCTTCTCGCGCGTGTGGGTTTCCTGCGCCAGTGCCAGGCGCTGTTGCGCGGCCTGCAACTCGCTGCGCTGGTCTGACAGCGCGGGGCTCGACAGCACGGCAAGCAGTTGGCCTTGCTTGACAGGCTGGCCCAGCTCCACCGCCACCTTCTCGGCCACGCCCGCCACGCGCGGCACCACGTGTGCGGTGCGATCTTCGTTGAGCTTGATCTCGCCAGGCAGGACGACTTCCGTGCGCAGCTCCGTCGCACCCGCTGTCTCCACGCCAATCTTGGCGTTGGAAATGGCCTCGGCCGTCATGGCGAGCGTCTCGGCGTGCGGCGCCTCGGCCCGCTCTGCTGCGGCGGGCGCGGGTGCGGCTTCTGCCTCGGTGGTAGCGGCCTGGCGTGCGCCCATGCCGAACCACAGCCCGGCGGCGGCCAATGTGCCCAGCACGACGATGAGCGCGATGGCGCGCCGTTGTTGCGGTGGAAGTGTCATGTCAGCAAAGTGAGAGATGCCGGATCACCGGCCGAGAATGCGATCGATGCCGGCTGCCGCCTGGTGTGCGCGCGACAACGCGGCCAGGTACTGCGCACGCGCCTGAAACAGCGTGCGCTGGGCATCCAGCACATCGAGAAAGTTGAACTTGCCGGCATCAAAGCCAATGCGCGCGGCGTCATAGGCACGCTGCGCGCCAGGCAGCACGTCCTGACGCAGCGACTGCACAGCGGTGCGCGCCGCATCGAGCCGGGCAACGTCCTGGGCCAGGGTGGCGTTCTGTTCGAGCTGCAGCGCGCGGTAGTCTTCAAAGGCCTTGTCGGCCAGGCGCTGTGCTTCAAGCAGGTTGCCCTGGTTGCGGTCAAACAACGGCAGCGGCACGGCAATGCCGAGCACCGCCATGTTGTTGTTCGCGCTGCTGTCACGCTTGACCCCCACGTTGACCGTCACATCGGGCACGCGCTTGCTGCGCTCGACGTTGGCGAGTGCCTGGCGGCGGTCGATCTCCAGCCGGGCGCGGACTGCACGGGGGGTGTTGTCCAGTGTGGTGGTGGCCTGACGCGCTTCGCGCGGTACGACGGGCAGCGTCTCGGCACTGCCGTCAGCTTCCGGCGCGGCCGCCGCCCCGCCCCAGAATGCAGACAACGCGCGCTGCGCGACCAGCAACTCAGCACCCGCATCGCGCAACTCAATGGCAGCGCTGGCACGCGCCACGCCCGCCTTGGTCTGCTCTACGGGCGACACCTTGCCCGCTTGCACGCGCCGCGCGGCAGCCGACTCCGCCTGCGCAGCCAGCGTGTCGGAGGCCTGCGCCAGCGTCAGGCGCTCCTGCGCAATCAGCAAGTCAAAGAACGTGCGTGTCACGTCGGCGCGCAACTCGGCGCGCAGGACTGCCGCATCTTGCGTGACGGCGTCACGCCCCAGCTCGGCTGCACGCGTACGGGCTGCGCGCTTGCCGCCAAGCTCCAGCGGGATATTGAGTTGCGCCGTCATGGTGGCGCGGTTGCGGCGCACGTCTTCGGTGATGAACACGGCCTCGGGGTTGCGCAGGCGGCTCGCCTGATCCAGCGCACCTTCACTGGCGGCAATCTCGTAGCCCGCCGCCGCCAGCGCGGGATGCGTCTGCATGGCGCGCTCCACCGCCTGCTGCAGCGTCACGCGTTCTGTCTGGCCGGCAACCACATCGGCGGAGACCGTTGCAGAAAGGGCTGCCGGGGTGACTGGGTCAGTTGCCGCCACGGCAGCCAAAGGCGCGGCCAGAAGGCACGCAAGGGCCGCTCCAACGGGCCGATAGAGCCAGGGCTTGCCGTCCATCACACGAGAGCGCCGTCGGTGTACGGATTGCGCTCGCGCGGGCCACGCGTGTCGGTCAGGCCGCCATCGGTGTACGGGTCGCGCGGGCCGATACGGGCTTCGAGCACGGCTTGCGCAGCAGCACCGTCGGTGTACGGATCGCGTGCGCCGGTTCTGGCGCCGTCGGTGTAGGGGTCACGCTGGCCAGCCTTGGCCAGCGGCGCGGCCATCGACTTGACCTGTCCCATCTGCGGCAGACAGCAGGCGTCGTGGTGGTCTTGCGCGGCCACGGCAGTGCCGGACGCCATCAACGCCGCCAGCGCGGCAGAAGCAGCCAGGGGCAGTACACGTTGGAATCGAATCGCCATGATGCTCTCCTTGGATAACCCGACACCAGCAAGACAGGAAGGGGGGCGGTGTCAGTGGGGCCAGTCTAGGGAGGGGGTCGCCACGCGGGCATGACCTGAACATGACAAACTTGTCATCTTCGGCCCCGCGGCTGGGGTTTTGGCATATCGTGGCGGCATCGGCAGCCAAGACGGGAGCGCTCTACCACGCGCGCCTGCAACTTTCATCATGCGACTGCTCATCGTTGAAGACGAGCCCAAAGCGGGCGACTACCTCTTGAAGGGCCTGACGGAATCCGGCTTCGTGGCCGATCTCGCCCGCACCGGCCCGGACGGCCTCTTCCAGGCCATGGAACACGACTACGACCTGATCGTGCTCGACGTCATGCTGCCCGGCATGGACGGCTGGCAGGTCATCCAACAATTGCGCCGCCACAAGAGCACACCGGTGCTGTTCCTGACCGCGCGTGATGATCTGAATGACCGCCTCAAGGGCTTGGAACTAGGTGCCGACGACTACCTCGTCAAACCCTTCGCCTTTGCCGAGCTGGTGGCGCGCGTGCGCACCATCCTGCGGCGCGGCCCGCTGCGTGAAAACGAAGTCCTGGAAATCGCCGACCTGACCATCGACACCATCAAGCGCCGCGTCACACGTGCTGGACAACGCATTGACCTGACCGCCAAGGAATACGCGCTGCTGCATCTGCTGGCACGCCGCGCAGGCGAGGTACTGTCGCGCTCGCTGATCGCCTCGCAGGTGTGGGACGTGAACTTCGACAGCAACACCAACGTGGTCGACGTGTCGATCCGGCGCCTGCGCGCCAAGGTGGATGACCCCTTCGAGCACAAGCTGATCCACACGTTGCGCGGCATGGGCTACGTGCTGGACGCGGTGGGTCGCTGATGGGCTCGCTGATGCGCTGGCCTGCATCGCTCGCCGGCCGGCTGGTGCTGGCCTTCGTTGTGGTGGCGGCCGTCACGCTCACCGCAGCCGGTGCGTATCTGTACTACGCGCTGAACGCCCAGCTGCGCGCTGCCGACGATGCCATGCTGCTCGGCAAGATCGCGCAACTGCGCCACCTGTCCAGTGAGACGCCCAGTGCAGACGATCTGGCTCGCAACACACATCGCTATACCGACGTGGTCTCCGGCCATGACGGGCTGATCCTGCGCGTGGCGACGCCTGCGGGGCGCACGCTGATCGAGGTCAACCCAGAAGGCGAAGTGGTCACGATGCCGCCCCTGATCCAGGCGGAGACATCGCCTGCGGAATCGGCCGTGCACACGTGGACGTCGATGTCCGGCATTGCGTCGCGAGCAGTGGCGGCGGAGGCATGGCTTGGCCAATCAGGCTCCAAGATCATCGTGCTGGTGGCCCAGGATGGCGACAGCCGTGCCGCGCTGCTTGCCAACTACCAGCGGCACATCGTCTTTGCGGTGGTGGGCGGCGTCGCAGCGGTTGCGCTGCTGAGCCTGCTGCTGGTGCGCAGCACGTTGCGGGGTCTGGCACGCATCGGTCGGCAGGCTGCGGCGGTGGTGCCCAGCCAGCTCGACACACGTCTTACGCTTGAGGGTGCGCCGCGCGAACTGGCCGATCTGCTGGCCTCGCTCAACGCCATGCTCACGCGCCTGCAGGATGGCTTTGCGCGGCTCTCGCAATTCTCGGCAGACCTGGCGCACGACTTCCGCACGCCGCTGGCCAACCTCGTCGGCCAGACTGAAGTCACGCTCGCCCACCCGCGCACGGTGGAGGAATACCGCAGCGTGCTCGAATCCAACCTGGAGGAATACGCACGCCTGTCGCACATGATCGAAGACATGCTGTTCCTGGCGCGAGCCGATCACGCACGCGTGGCGCTGTCGGTGGCGCCGCTCGATGCGCGACACGAAATTCAGGTGCTGGTGGACTACTTTGAAGCCGTGGCCGCCGATCGCGAGATCGCCATCCGCGTCACGGGCGATGCGCAGGTGCGCGCAGACGCGACGTTGCTGCGTCGCGCGATCAACAACCTGCTGGACAACGCGCTGCGTTACACGCCGACGGGTGAACGCATCGATGTGGTGGTCGAGCACCTGCCGCACGAGATCGGCATTGTGGTGCGCAATCCGGGGCCGACCATTCCGGCCGAGAGCCTGCCGTTGCTGTTCGAGCGGTTCTACCGGGGCGACCCCTCACGGGCGCAATCCGGTGCGCAGTCCGGTGAACCATCCAGCCAGTCCACGGGGTTGGGACTGGCCATCGTGAAGACGATCATGGACCTGCACGGGGGTACGGTGCAGGCCAGCAGCCCGCCGGGTGGGCGGACCGAGTTCCGGCTGGTGTTTCCGGCTTAACGACGCTTAGGTCCCCGCAGTTCAAGTCCCAATTCGTAGTGCCGACGGCGTACGTGTTGCATCCCGCCCGTCATCACGCAGAACCTGCCGGTACGCGGCGGCCACCAGTTGGCCGATGAAGCGCAACAGGCGGCGCGGTGCGTTGATGTCTTCCGTGACGGCAAAGCGCGCTGCCATGCCGTCTGCGGGATCGCCCGAGAGCCAGAAGCGCACGCCAGCCGGCACGTCGATCGATTGACCGGGCTTGAGCCAGATATCCTGCAACTGGTGTTCTTGCGTAACCCACAACAGCCCGGCTTGTGCGGCGATGGTTTGGGTCCGTGCCGACCGCCAGCTCACCGGCACGCCCGGCCGGTCCAGTTCGAAGATCCTGATTTCGCGCATGATGGAGACTCCTTGTGCCGGGGTTCGTGGTGGATGTATTTGGTATTGGGCACTGCTGGTCGGCACCATTCCATCTTGCGCGGCGCGTCAAGGCATTGACATGAACAGTTGCGAACAGTTTGGCTGAACTGTTCAGTATCTTTCGCGAACAGTTTGCCACCCCAATCCGGCCCGGAATATTCGATTGCTAAACTGGCGGCCCTCCTCCTCTTTGCCCATCAGGCATCCCCATTGATACCTCACCGCTCCAGCCGGGATGGCGTCCTACTGGTCAGGGCGGAACCGGGTGTGGTAGGTATGGACAGTATTGACTTCAGATCGACGAATCCGTGCAGGCAAGCGTTATGCAAAGCAAAAGTAGGGCAACACTCATCGGACTCATTGCGGTGTTGCTGTGGAGCTCAATCGTCGGCTTGATCCGCGGCGTCAGCCAGAACCTGGGGGCGGTGGGCGGCGCCGCCATGATCTATTCCGTTGCGTCGGTACTGCTGTTGTTCACCGTGGGCCTCGGCAACCTGAAGATGTTTCCTCGGCGTTATCTGGTGTGGGGCAGCCTGCTGTTCGTTTCGTACGAGCTGTGCCTGTCTTTGTCGATCGGCTATGCCAACAGCGGCCGGCAGGCCATCGAAGTGGGGATGGTCAACTACCTCTGGCCGACCTTCACGATGCTGTCGGCCATCGCATTCAACAAGCAGCGCGCGAATGCCCTGATCGTGCCGGGCGCGCTGGTCTCCATCCTGGGGATCTGCCTGGTGCTCGGCGGTGACCGGGGATTGGATCTCGCCGGCATGGCCGCAAACGTGAAGGACAACCCGCTCAGCTACGGACTGGCCTTCGCAGGGGCGGTGATCTGGGCAGCGTATTGCACGGTCACCAGCCGCATCGCTGGGGGCAAGAATGGCGTCACGCTGTTCTTCATGCTGACGGCGCTCGCCCTGTGGATCAAGTTCTTCACAACGGGCGGTGGCGCGATGCACCTCAGCGCACCAGCGCTCATCTACCTGGCGCTGGCCGCTTGCGCAATGGGGTTCGGCTACGCAGCCTGGAATGTCGGCATCCTGCACGGCAACGTGACGGTGCTGGCCGGTGCGTCGTACTTCATCCCCGTGTTTTCCGCCGCGCTGGCGGCGGCGCTGCTGCATGCCCCGCTGTCGTTCGCGTTCTGGAAAGGCGCGTCGATGGTGGTTGCGGGGTCGATCCTCTGCTGGCTCGCAACGCGCGGACAACGCGCAAGGGCATCGTCCGCGCCAAAGCCCTCGCACGAGCGACAGAGCGCCCACGGGCAGTGAGCGCTCAGTCGGTTCTCGTGCCTGAACGGCCTGCGCTCAGCTCGCTGCCTGCTGCACCAGCCGGTGGTAGAAGCGGATCAGCTCGACCAGATTGGCCTCGGTAATCCGCTCGTTGGTGCCGTGAAAGCGCGGCAGGTCTTCCGGCTTGGCGCGCACCGGCGAGAAGCGATACACATGGTCCGCAATGCCGATCATGTGGCGCGAATCGGTCGCGCCGATCATCAACCCCGGCGCCACCACCGTGCCCGGAAACAGCTCACGCACCGTCTTGTTGATCAACTGATACGACGCCGATTGCGTGGGCGACACCGGCGAGGCTTCGCTCACGCCCGGCAGGTTGCTCAGCTCGAACTTGCCATTGGGTGCCGCGGCCTTGGCGGCGTTCTCCACGTGCTCAGTGATTGACGCCACGGTATCGCCCGGCAGCAGACGGAAGTTGACGATGGCCTCGGCACGGCCGGGCAGCACGTTGTCCTTGTTGCCGGCCTGGATGACGGTCAGCGCGGTGGTGGTGCGCAGCATGGCATTGGAGCTGGCAGACGCCTCCAGCTGCTTCTGCACCAGCGGACCGAACAGCCACAGGTTGGACAGCGCGACACGGCTGAAGCCCTGCATCTCGGGCGCCAGCGTCTGGAACATCTCCTGCGCCACGCCGCGGATGCCGGCGGGCAGCTGATCGTCATCCAGGCGCTTGAGCGCGGCGCTCATCATGGCGATGGCGCTCTGGCCATGCGGCGGCGGCATCGACGAATGTCCCGGGGTGGCCGACACCTTGAGCTGCATCGACAGGAAGCCCTTCTCCGCCACACCGATCAGCGCGGCCGGCTTGGCCAGCCCCGGCAGCACGCCTTCGGTAATCAGCAGCCCTTCGTCGATCACGAAATCGAGACGCTCGCCACGCGACTTGAGCAGCGCGGCGATCTGCTTGGCGCCACGGTCGCCACCCACTTCCTCGTCAGCACCAAAGGCCAGGTGGATGGTGCGACGCGGCTTGAAGCCGCTGGCGGCCAGCAACTCAATGGCCTCCATCTGTGAGATCAGGTTGCCCTTGTCGTCCCACGCGCCACGGCCCCAGACCATGCCGTCTTTGATCACGCCGTCGAACGGCGGCTGGGTCCAGTCGCCTTCCGTACCGGAGGCGATGGGCACGACATCCTGATGCGCCATCAGCATGATCGGCTGCAATGACGGGTCAGAGCCCTTCCAGGTGTAGAGCAGCGCAAAGTCACCCACCTGCTCGCGTTGCAGCACGGCGTGCGCCTTGGGGTAGCGCGCCTCCAGCATGGCGTGCAGCTGGCGGAACTGGTCTGCGTTCAATTGCGCGTCGGTGGCGCTGGATACGGTACGTGCACGCACGGCCTCCGCCAGGTGCGCCGCTGCCGCCGGGCCATCCACGGCCACCGGCGTGACGGCCGGCACATCAAGCTGGCGCGAGCCGTGCCGCCAGGTATTGAAGGCCACATAGGCCGCCACTACAACCACCACTGCAATCACGAGGCGCAACAGCCGCCCGATCACAGCACCACGACGTTTGTACGACGCTTTCATTGGGTCTCCGCTCCTTGAGGTGAACTGCCTTCGCCCAGCATGCGTGCACTGAGCGTAAGGCATCAGTATCGCTGTACTGGCGTGCCGCCGCCAGCACACCTCAACACGTCACCATGCCCTGACCGAGTAACCATCTACGCAAATATTCGTGGGAATAGGGCCACCCGCCATGCTGGAATCACCCCATGTTCCCTTTGCAGCATGCACACTCATGAAGCTCACACATCGACTCTTCCTCGCCCTCGCCACCCTTGCTTTGAGCGTCACCGCGCATGCGGCACCGTTGCGCATTGGCGTCACGCCCGGCGCGCTGGCCGATTCCGTAGAGGTGGCCGCCGCCGAAGCCCGCAAGCAGGGGCTGGACGTCAAGGTGGTCGAACTGACCGACTGGACCACGCCCAACGTCGCGCTCGCCTCGGGCGATCTGGATCTCAACTACTTCCAGCACCAGGCTTTCCTGGACAACGCCATCAAAGAGCGCGGCTATGCGTTCAAGAGCGTCGGCATTGGCGTGCTGGGCAACATTGGTTTGTATTCCAGCAAGATCAAGCGCCTGTCCGATCTGAAGGATGGCGCGCGCGTGGCGGTGGCCAATGACCCCGTCAACCAGGGCCGCGGCCTGTTGCTGCTGCAGAAGGCGGGGCTGATCAAGCTGCGCGATGGCGTGGGTGCACGCGGCACCCTCAATGACGTGGTGGCCAACCCGAAGAAGCTCAAGTTTGTCGAAATCGAAGGCCCGCAACTCGTGCGCGCACTGGACGACGTGGACCTCGCGCAGGGCTATCCGGCGCACTTCGTCAATGCGGGCAAGGGGGATGTTGCCGGCGCTGGCCTGCTGTACTCGGGCATCGACGACGAGTACTTCGCCATCCGCTTCGTGGCGCGGCGCGACAACGCGGGCGACCCGCGCATCGCGCGCTTCATCAAGCTGTATCAGGAGTCGCCGGCCGTGCAGCAGCAGATCCACACGTCGTATGCCAACGACAACAAGCTCTACACCCTGCCCTGGCTCAAGCGCTGAAATGACGATCCGGTAACGCCATGACCACACTTGTCTCGAACCCCGTCCACGCCTGGCCTGACGCCCCCGCGCCCCACGCCAGGACCGCCGATGCGGTTGTTGCTGCGCCCACCGCCGGCACCATCACCTTCCGCAACGTCGGCAAGACGTACCGCGCGGCGGCGGGCGATGTACATGCGCTGCAAGGCATCGACCTCGACATTCCGGCCGGTGGCATCTTCGGCATCATCGGGCGCAGCGGCGCAGGCAAGTCCAGCCTGCTGCGCACCATCAACGGGTTGGAGAAGCCGACCAGCGGGCAGGTGCTGGTGGATGGCGTCGACGTCGGCACGCTCAGCACGCATGCGCTGGTGGGGTTGCGCCGGCGCATCGGCATGATCTTTCAGCACTTCAATCTGCTCTCCGCCAAGACGGTGTGGGAGAACGTCGCGCTGCCGTTGAAGGTGGCCGGCGTGCCGGCCGCAGAAATTGCGCAACGCGTGGATGCACTACTGGCGCTGGTTGGGCTGGAGGGCAAGCAGCACGTGTATCCGGGGCGATTGTCCGGCGGGCAGAAGCAGCGCGTGGGCATTGCCCGCGCACTGGTGCACCGGCCCGAGATCCTGCTGTGCGACGAAGCCACCTCCGCGCTTGACCCGGAAACGACTGACGCCATCCTCGCGCTGCTGCGCGACATCAACCGCCGCCTGGGCCTGACCATCGTGCTCATCACACACGAGATGGGGGTCATCCGCGACATCTGCGACAACGTGCTGGTACTCGAAGCCGGTCGCGTTGCAGAGCAGGGCCCCGTGTGGCGCGTCTTTGGTGATCCACAGCACGACGCCACACGCGCCCTGCTGCAACCGCTGCGCGGCGGCCTGCCCGACGACGTGGCGGCACGCCTGCAGCCCACTCCGCCCGCACGCGGTGCCTTTGAGCAATTGATTGAGCTGGGCTACACCGGCACGGCCGCCGTGCCCGAACTGGCGCAGATCGCCCAGGCGCTTCGCTACCCGACACGCCTGCTGCGCGCCGATCTCGACCGTATCCAGGGCCGCACGCAAGGGCGCCTGCTGGTTGCCGCAGCGGGCGGTGCCCTCTCGCAAGACGCGCTAGCGGCCTTGCAACTGTCTCAGTCAACCCGGAGCCTCGGCTATGTCCCCGCTCACGATTGACCGCATCTGGCAGGGCCTGCTCGACACGTTGACGATGGTGTCCGCATCTGCGCTGATCGCCGCGCTGGCCGGCATTCCGCTGGCGCTGATCCTGGTGCTGACGGCACCCGGCAGCACGCTGGAATCGCCCCGCGTGCACCGTGTGCTGGGCGCACTCATCAACGGCTTTCGTGCCACGCCCTTCATCATCCTGCTGGTGGCGCTGTTGCCCTTCACGCGGCTGGTGGTGGGGGCCACCATTGGCGTGTGGGCGGCGGTGGTGCCGCTGTCGATCAGCGCCACGCCGTTCTTTGCGCGCATTGCCGAGATCAGCCTGCGTGAAGTCGACCGCGGCCTGGTGGAAGCTGCACAGGCCATGGGCTGCGAGCGCCGCCACATCGTCTGGCACGTGCTGCTGCCCGAGGCACTGCCCGGCATCATCGGCGGCTTCACGCTCACCATCGTCTCGCTGATTGGCGCATCAGCCATGGCGGGTGCGGTGGGCGCCGGCGGTCTGGGCGACATCGCCATCCGCTATGGCTATCAGCGCTTCGACACCACGGTCATGGCGGTCGTGATCGTGCTGCTGATCGCCCTGGTGAGCCTGGTGCAGTGGGTGGGAGATCGATCGGTTCGGCGGCTGAAAGCGCGTTGAGCAGCCTGTACGCGGCATCGCGCGACTAAGCATCTGCGCAATCCTTCGTTGTTGCCGGTGCGGACGCATCCTTAAGATGGGCGAAGGGGTCGGGGGGGCCCTTTCATCCATTTCATCGCACCACAATGACGCCGACACACGCACGCTCGCGCCTGCTTTCTCGTACGCTGTTCCGCCGACTGGCTACCGCCGCTGTCGCCGCTATCGCCGCCCTGAGCGCGCTTGTGCTCGCGCCCAATGCCCAGGCGCAGAATGTGCTGCCGCAAGAGATCCGGCTGGACTACGCCTACTACTCACCGCCCAGCCTGGTGCTCAAACGCTTCGGCTGGCTGGAAGACGCGCTCAAGGCCGACAAGGTGAACGTGCGCTGGGTACTGAGCCAGGGCAGCAACCGCGCGTTGGAGTTTCTCAACAGCGGCAGTATCGATTTCGGCTCAACGGCCGGCCTGGCCGCCGTGCTCAGCCGCGCCAACGGCAACCCGATCAAGGGCGTCTACATCTACAGCCGCCCGGAATGGACCGCGCTGGTGGTGCCCAAGGATTCACCCATCCGTTCGGTGCGCGATCTAAAAGGCAAGAAGATCGCCGCCACCAAAGGCACCGACCCTTACCTGTTCCTGTTGCGCAGCCTGCACGACGCCGGCCTGCGCAAGACCGACATCGAACACGTCAGCCTGCAACATGCCGACGGCCGCGCCGCGCTGGAGCAAGGCCGTGTCGATGCGTGGGCCGGGCTGGACCCGCTCATGGCAGCCAGCGAGCTGGAATCCGGCGCGCGGCTGCTCTATCGCAACGTGAACTACAACACGTACGGCCTGCTGAACGTCAACGAGGCATTTGCCACGAAGTATCCGCAGGCAGTGGAGCGCGTGCTGGCCGCCTACGAGCGGGCGCGCCTGTGGATCCTGGCCCACCCGGATGAGACCGCACGCATCGTATCGGAAGAAGCCAAACTGCCGCTGGCCGTGATCAAGGTGCAATTGCTGCGCAACGACTTCAGCCAGCCGGTGCCTGGGCAGCAGCACATTCAGGCGCTGACAGCCGCGGCCCCCATCCTGACCGAGGAAAGCCTCGTCAAGCCGGGGACGGACGTTGCCCAGGTCGTCCGCACCCTCATCGAGCCGCGCTATGCACGCGCCGTCATCCGCTGATCATGCCTGCCGAGCCCGCCACGCTAAGCACCACCACTGCGCCTGTCACCGACGATGCACCCCCACGCAATCGTCTGGCGTTGCATCCGGGTAACCGATTCGTCGGGCTGGTGCTACCGATCGTCGCGCTGCTGTGCTGGGAAGGCGCCGTGCGTGCGGGCTGGATTGCCGCCAACCTGCTGCCGCCGCCATCGGAGCTGGCGGCCACCCTGCGTGAGCTGGTCACCGGCGATGCGCTGCCCGCCCACATTGCCGTGAGCATAGTGCGCGTTCTCGCGGGGTTCGCCATAGGGGCGGCGCTTGGCATCGCCTTGGGCACCGCCGTTGCGCTCAACCGGTGGACCGCCGCCCTGCTCGACCCGACGTTCCAGGCGCTGCGCGCCATTCCTTCGCTGGCCTGGGTGCCGCTGCTGCTGTTGTGGCTGGGTATCGACGAGGCGCCCAAGGTGGTGCTGATCGCCATCGGCGCGTTCTTTCCGGTGTATGTGGCCGCGCAGGCAGGCATCCGCAATGTCGATCGCAAGCTGGTGGAAGTGGGCGTGATGGCGGGACTGCAGCGCGGGGCGATCATTCGGCGCATTCTGGTGCCGGCCATGTTGCCGCATCTGTTTACCGGGCTGCGTACCGGGCTGAGCGTGGCGTGGATGTTTCTCGTGGCGGCGGAATTGATTGCCGCCACGCGCGGCCTCGGCTACCTGCTCAGCGATGGCCGCGAAACCGGCCGCGCGGACATCGTCATCGTCGCCATCCTGATCCTGGCCGTGCTGGGCAAGCTGAGCGACAGCGTGCTGCGCGCGCTGGAGTCTCGCAGTCTGGCCTGGCGCGACAGTGCACTGCCATGAATGCTCCGACGCATACTTCCCTCCTGCGCCATACCCACGAACCGCTGGTCGATGTTCGCGTGGATGCGCTCCGGTTCGGCACGCAACCCGTGCTTGGGCCGATCCGCTTTGACGTGTCTGCCGGTGAGGTCGTTGTGGTGCTGGGCCCCAGCGGCTGCGGCAAGAGCACGCTGTTGCGAATCGTGGCGGGTCTGGAGTGTGGCCACGTCGGCCAGGTCACAGCGCACCAGCACGCCCCTGCCGACCACGCCGGTCGTACCGGCTTCGTGTTCCAGGAACCGCGCCTGCTGCCGTGGCTGACGGTGGCCGAGAACGTCGGCTTTTCGGCCGGCTTGCGCCGGGATGCCGCGCTGGCTGACCCGCGCGTTCGCGCCCTGCTGGCTGAAGTCGGCCTGACCGATGCGGCAGCGCTACTACCCAAGGCGCTGTCCGGCGGTATGGCGCAACGCGCCGCGATTGCCCGTGGGCTGTTTACCGAGCCACCCCTGCTGCTGCTCGACGAGCCCTTCAGCGCGCTCGACCCCTTCACCCGCATGCGCCTGCAGGATCTGCTGCTGCAGCTTGCGGCACGACACGGCACCACGCTGTTGATCGTCACGCATGACGTGGACGAGGCACTGCACCTGGCCGACCGCATCCTTGTCCTGGCACCCGAGCCGGGGCGCATCGTGGCGGATCTGCCAGTCGACGTACCACGCATCGTTGCGGGGCCGGCCGTCATCCGCCCGCGCCAGCATGAACGGCTGACGGCATTGCGCACGGAAATCTTCACCCACCTTGGCACCGTCGTCTGATGAAAAGAAAACCGCCGATCCAACACACAAAGCATCGGACCGGCGGCAGACCTTCCCTTCTTGATGTCAGCGCCGCGCCAGCGCGCTCACCACACGCACCAGTTCGTCCACTTCCTCGCAGGTGTTGTAGAACGCCAGCGACGGCCGCACCGTGGCCTCCACCCCAAAGCGCCGCAGGATCGGCTGCGCGCAATGGTGGCCAGAGCGCACGGCAATGCCCTCGCGGTTGAGCGCCGCACCCACCTCTTCCGTGCGATACCCCGCCAGCGTGAACGACAACACACTCGCCTTGTTGGCGGCCGTACCGATCAGCCGCAAACCGGGAATGCGCGACAGCCCATGCGTGGCATACACCAGCAGGTCGTGCTCATAGCGGGCGATGTTTTCCAGGCCAATGCGATCGACGTAATCGAGCGCGGCGCCCAGCCCCACCGCATCCGCAATGTTGCCGGTGCCGGCCTCGAAGCGCGCGGGTGCGGGCTGGTATAGCGTCTTCTCGAACGTGACGTCGGCAATCATGTTGCCGCCGCCCTGCCACGGCGGCAGCGTGTCGAGCAGATCCTGCTTGCCGTACACCACGCCAATGCCCGTCGGCCCGAAGATCTTGTGGCCGGAGAACACGTAGAAGTCCGCATCCAGCGCCTGCACGTTCACACGCAAGTGCGAGACCGCCTGCGCGCCATCCACCAGCACGCGCGCACCTGCTGCATGTGCCAGCGCGATGATCTCCTGCACCGGCGTCACCGTCCCCAGCGCATTCGACACCTGCGTGACAGACACCAGCTTCGTCCGGCTGCTGAGCAGCTTGCGGTATTCGTCCAGCAGGATCTGCCCACTGTCGTCCACCGGAATCACGCGGATGCGCGCGCCCACCTGCGCGGCAAGCTGCTGCCACGGCACGATGTTGGCGTGGTGCTCCAGGTGCGAGACGATGATCTCGTCCCCGGCGCCGATGTGCTGGCGGCCGAACGTCTGCGCAACGAGGTTGATCGCCTCCGTGGCGCCGCGCACGAAGATGATCTCGCTTGACGACTTCGCACCCAGGAAACGCGCGACCTTGTTGCGTGCACCCTCGTAGGCATCCGTGGCACGCGCGGCCAGTTCATGCGCCGCGCGGTGGATGTTGGAGTTCTCGTGCGCGTAGAAATACGCCAGCCGATCGATCACCGCTTGCGGCTTGTGCGTGGTGGCGGCGTTGTCCAGCCAGATCAGCGGCCGGCCATTCACGCGCTCGGCCAGGATCGGAAAGTCACGCCGAACCGCGTGCACGTCGAACGTGCTGGCGCGATGCGGCTGGTGGCTGGTGTCACGTGACGCTTCCAACGTAGGCACCGTGGGCGGCGCAAGGAAGTAGAACTGCCCCGCCTGCGCCGCGCCACCGGGCTGCTGCAACGCAGCCGGCCCAGCGGGCGGCGTACCGGCCGCACCGTCGATCAACCGTGCCAGCGCATCGGTGCCCGGCAGGTGGAACGGCTGCGCCGAGACGCGATCATCCGGCACACCCGCCTCCGACGCCGCCACCCCCGCATGCGGCACAGCGGACTGATAGCCGCTCGCCTCACCCAGAAAGTAGTACGGCGAACTGGGTGCCGACACGGGATGCGCAGGTACAGGCTGGCCATGACCGGATGCCGCCTGCGGCAGCGCCGCAGCGTACTGCGTGGGCACACCCAGCACAGGCACCTGCGGTGCAATCGGTGCGGCATCTGCAACAGGCAACGCACTCAGTTGCGGCGATGCACCTGCCGGTGCCAGATCGATCGCAGGCTCCGGCTCGCTGCCCGGCAGCGCCGTGAAGAACGCGTTGGCCAACTGCGCCAGCGCGGCCGGGTCAGGCAAACCCGCCGGCAGCGTCAGGCCACTCACGCCGGGCGCATTACTTGTAGGTGTCGGGGTAGTCATGGTACTTGCCGATCTCCACGTCTTCGAGCACCGCCAGCGCGTCTTCAGTCAGCACGGCCAGCGAGCAATACAGCGAAATCAGGTAGGACGCGATGGCGTTCCGGTTGATGCCCATGAAGCGCACCGACAGACCCGGGCTCTGCTCGCCCGCCACACCCGGCTGATACAGGCCGACCACGCCCTGGCGCTTGTCGCCCACGCGCAGCAGCAGAATCTTCGTGCGGCCGTTCTCGTCAATGGGCACCTTGTCCGACGGAATGAGCGGCAGGCCGCGCCAGGTGATGAATTGCGAGCCGAACAGGCTGACGGTGGGCGGCGGCACGCCACGGCGCGTGCATTCGCGGCCAAACGCGGCAATCGCCAGCGGATGGGCCAGGAAGAACGCCGGCTCCTTCCACACCTTGGTGATCAGTTCGTCCAGATCGTCCGGCGTGGGCGCACCGGTGAGCGTGGAGATGCGCTGCGTTTCATCCACGTTGGCCAGCAGACCGTAGTCGGGGTTGTTGATCAGTTCGCTTTCCTGACGCTCCTTGATGGTCTCGATGGTCAGGCGCAGTTGCTGCTGAATCTGGTCGTGCGGGCTGCTGTACAGGTCGGACACACGGGTGTGCACGTCCAGCACCGTCGTCACCGCGTTGAGGAAGTACTCGCGCGGCTGGTCTTCGTAATCGACGAAGGTTTGCGGCAACTCCGCCTCCGCCTCGTCGCGCTGCGAGCAGGCGACGCGCACATCGCGCGGATTCTTCACGCGGTTCAGGCGGAAGATGCCCGCCTCCACCGGCTGCCACTGCAGCAAGTGCACCAGCCAGCGCGGGCTGATGGTGGACAACTGGGGAACGGTCTTGGTCGCGTTCGCCAACTGGCGTGCTGCGCTGTCGCCTAGCGCAGTGCGCACGTCCTGGGTATCTGCTTCTGCCATGCAATGACTCCCAACTTCACGTAGAAAAATGCCCCCGTTTCTCTGGCGGGTGCGGTGGAAAAAACGGTAGAAAAACGCGTCAGGCGGATCAGCGTGCGGGGTGTGCCTCGCTGTCGCGACGCGCGTGCGGCGGACGGTTCTGAACTTCGTCCTGAACTGCGCTCTGTACGTTTGCCTGGGTGACACTGCTGCCCGGCGGCACGCTGCGCGTGAGCCACACGTTGCCGCCGATGGACGAGCCACGCCCGATGGTGATGCGCCCGAGGATGGTCGCGCCGGCGTAGATGACGACGTCGTCTTCCACCACCGGATGGCGTGGGGCGCCCTTCTCCAGGTGGCCTTCGGCGTCGGCAGAGAAGCGCTTGGCGCCCAGCGTCACCGCCTGATAAATACGCACACGTTCGCCAATCACGGCCGTCTCGCCAATCACCACGCCCGTGCCGTGATCGATGAAGAAGCCGCTGCCAATCTGCGCGCCGGGGTGGATGTCGATGCCGGTGTCAGCATGCGCGGTCTCGGCCACCATGCGCGCGAGCAACGGCAGTCCCGCGCGGTACAGGTGATGCGCAATGCGGTGGTGAATGACGGCGAGGATGCCCGGGTAGCACAGCAGCACCTCGTCGACGCTGCGCGCTGCCGGATCGCCGTGGTAGGCGGCCAGCACGTCGGTATCGAGCAACCGGCGCAGCGCTGGCAGCGCCGCCGCGAAGTCGCGCACCCGCTGTACAGCGTCGCTATCGGTATGGATATCGGCATCGTGCGCGCCGGCCTGGCGTGCGGCGTGGCGCAACTCAAGCCGGACTTGCGCGACCAGCGCATTGAGCGCCGCATCGAGCGTGTGACCGACATAGAAGTCTTCGCTTTCTTCGCGCAGGTCCGTCGGCCCGAGCCGCATGGGGAACAGCGCCCCGCGCAACGCATCCAGAATCAGCCGCACGGCCTCGCGCGAGGGCAGCTCGCGACCCGTGACTTCCGTACGGCCGTGGCGCGCACGCCAGTCGGCGCGCGCCGTGCGCAGCTCGCTGACAATGCGGTCCAATTGCCAGCCTGCGCTTTGCACGGGCACAGGCCGCCCCGCGATGATGCTGTCGCTCATCGTCGCTCCCCTGTTCAGTATTCAGTGATTGGTCTTGTGGTTGGGTGCTGCGGGCCAGCGCGCGCCTTCAGTCCTGCTGCCAGGGCAGACCCCAGCGGCGCCAGCCACCGGCCTCGCCGCGCTGCTGCTGTTCATCGAGATCGCCCTCGAAACCCTCGAGCACGTTGAACACGTTGGCGAAGCCTGCCGCTGCGGCGGCTTCGGCTGCCGCCGCAGAGCGCTTGCCGCTTCGGCAGAGCAACAGCAACACGGCACCCTTGGGTGCGGCCTTCTCCAACTCGCGCAGGAAGCGCGGGTTCTTGAGCATGGCGGGGCCCGTCTGCCAGGCAACATGCGCGGTGTTGGGCACACGGCCCACGAACTTGCGCTCCTCTGCGGTGCGCACGTCTACGAGGATGGCCTCGCCGCGGCTGGCCAGCGCCCAAGCCTCGGCCGGTGAGAGACCGCCCGCATAGCGCAACCCTTGTGCGGCAGCGTGGGCGCGCGCGCGCTCCAGCAGGGCGTCAGAAGGCGTCGCCAATACACTGTCGAGCACGGCCTGAACGGCCGGATCACGCGCAACAGCGGCAGCTTGAGCAGGGTTGGAAGACATCGGACCTCCGGCTTGGCAACAATGAGTGATGGACAAGCCCACTCTAGCCGTGGGTGATATTTGATAAAACGAATAAAACCGCCCTTCGATCAACGCCCAACGCATAAAGGGGGTATCGGCGCGTCTTCCACTTGCACAGCGGGTCGCTACAATACGAACACTCACGAACAGTTACATGTGACTGTTCTGCATCATCCGCTACGGAGGGCTGCCGCCCATGAAGCTCCTGATCGACGCCACCACCCGCGTGCCCATTGCTGACCAGATCGTGGCCGGCGTGCAGACGTGGATTCGCGACAACGACGTACGACCCGGCGCCAAGCTGCCGTCGATCCGCCAGTTGGCGGCCGAGTACAGCATCAGCCGGTTTCCGGTGATCGAGGCGTACGACCGGCTGGTGTCGCTGGGGCTGCTGGACTCGCGCCACGGCTCAGGCTTCTACGTGGCAGAGAGCGGCCTGACGGGGCGCGGCGGGCGCGGCTGGTCTGACCCGCGCCGCGCAGAGATCGAATCCGATCACATCCTCGAGCAGTTCAACTACCCCGATGCGTCACTCAAGCTGGGCGGCGGTTTTGTGCCGGCGGACTGGCGCGACCTGGACGGCCTCACGCAGGCCATCCGCCAGGTCTCGCGCACCGACGTGGAAGCCGTCATCGACTACGCCACGCCGCTGGGCAATACCGCGCTGCGCCACCAGATCATGACGCGCGCACGCCAACTGGGCATCCAGGCCGAGCTGCCCAACGTGATGATGACGGTGGGGGCCAGCCAGGCCATCGACCTCGTCATCCGCCATCTGCTCAAACCCGGTGACACCGTGTTTGTAGAAGACCCGGGCTACTACAACGTGTTTGGCCTGCTGCGCCTGCATGGCGTCAAGCTGGTCGGCATTCCTCGCACCGCTGATGGCCCCGACGTGGAGGTGACGGAGGCGATGCTGCGCGAGCACCGCCCCAAGCTGTTCTTCATCAACAGCGTGCTGCACAACCCGACGGGTTCGGTGCTGTCACCGCCGGTGGCGTTTCGCCTGCTGGAGCTGGCGCGGCGCCACGGCTTCGTGTTTGTGGAAGATGACATCTTTGCCGACATCCAGGGCGACCCGACCGCGCGGCTGGCCACGCTGGACCAACTCGAGCACGTGATCTACGTTGGCGGGTTCTCCAAGACGGTGTCGGCATCGCTGCGCGTGGGTTATCTGATTGCGCGGCGCGATCTCGTGCAGGATTTGACCGACGTGAAGATGCTCACCAGCGTGGGCGGCTCGCGCTTTGCAGAGGCCGTTGTCGCCACGTTGCTGGAACGCGGCGCCTATCGCAAATACGTCGAGCGGCTGCGCCAGCGCATCGGCGATTCCATCATCGCCTCGCTCGATGTGCTGACCGACGCTGGCTGGGAAGTGTTTCATCACCCGCCCGGCGGCAACTTCCTGTGGGCGCGCGTGCCGCACGTGGAGGATTCGCGGGATCTTGTGACTGCGGCGGAACAGCATGGCGTGACGCTGGCGCCCGGCAGTTACTTCCGGCCGAACCTGGAGGTCTCGCCCTGGG
This sequence comes from Ralstonia sp. RRA, assembly GCF_037023145.1. NCBI lineage: Bacteria > Pseudomonadati > Pseudomonadota > Betaproteobacteria > Burkholderiales > Burkholderiaceae > Ralstonia > Ralstonia sp. RRA. The sequence goes on from NZ_CP146092.1 coordinate 1,944,151, forward strand.
TGCGGATCAACACGGCCTACACCAGCGAGGCGCGCGCTCAGGCCTTCCTTCAAGAGATGGGCCGGCGCCCGGTGCGCAAGCGGGCCTGAGTCTGCTGCGCATGCCGCACTGACACGCTTGTGCAAACTTTCGCACACCACAACGCCATCTTTGTCGCCTAGAGTCGGTCCGGCTTTGCTGATGAACCCGCAGTTCTCGCCCGTTCTCGCTCATGCCGACCTTCCGCTACGAGGCCGTCACGCCGGCCGGACAACTGCGCCGTGGCGTCATCGACGCCGATGGCAGCCGCGGCGCACGCACCCTGCTGCGCTCGCGTGGCATGACGCCGATCGACGTATCCGCCGTGGCCGAGCGCACCGCCAATGCAAGCGTCAGCGGGCTGCTCGGTCATCGCCTCGGCACTACGGAGCAGGCGCTCTTCACGCGCCAACTGGCCAGCCTGTTGACCGCTGGCCTGCCGCTGGACGAAGCACTGTCCGCCCTGGCGGCTGAAGCCGAACGCGATTACGTACGTGACCTCATCAGCACGCTGCGCTCGGAGGTAGTGGGCGGGCAATCGCTGTCCGGTGCGCTGGCCCGCCATCCGCGCGACTTTCCTGACATCTATCGCGCCCTCGTCTCCGCCGGGGAGCACACCGGCAAGTTGCACGTGGTGCTCTCGCGCCTGGCCGATTACATCGAAGGCCGCAATGCCCTCACCCAGAAGATCAAGCTGGCCTTCACCTACCCGGCCGTCGTTACCGTGGTGGCATTCGGCATTGTGGTGTTCCTGCTCACCTACGTGGTGCCGCAGGTGGTGGGGGTCTTCACGACAACCAAGCAAAAGCTGCCGACACTGACCATCGTCATGCTGGCCTGCAGTGACTTCGCCCGCGACTGGGGCTGGTTGGCCGCCATGGTTGCGGTGGGCATCGGCGTGAGTGTCAAACGCTTGCTGCAACGCCCTGGCCCCCGACAAGCCTGGCACGGCTGGCTGCTCGGCGCACCGCTGGTCGGCCGGCTCGTGCGCGGCTACAACACAGCGCGCTTTGCCAGCACGCTGGCGATTCTCATCAGCGCGGGCGTGCCGATCCTGCGGGCGCTGCAGGCGGCCGGTGAGACGCTCAATAACGTGGTGCTGCGCCAGAACGTGGAAGACGCCATCAGCCGCGTGCGCGAGGGCACATCCCTCTCGCGAGCGCTGGCGCATGCCAACCGGTTTCCACCCGTGCTGGTCCACCTGATCCGCTCGGGAGAATCCACTGGCAACCTCGCCCCCATGCTGGACCGCGCAGCCGAGGGCGAAACACGCGAGTTGGAGCGCCGCACGCTGTTCATCACCGGCCTGCTAGAGCCCGCGCTCATCCTGAGCATGGGCGTGATGGTGCTGCTGATCGTGCTGGCCGTGCTGATGCCGATTCTCGACATCAACCAGATGGTGCGCTGAGCATGCGTATAGGTAGGCGCGCACGCGGCTTCACGCTGCTGGAGATGCTGGTGGTGGTGGTCATCATCGGCATCGTGATGGGGGCGGTGGTTGTCAATGCGCAACCGAGCCAACGCACGGTGCTGGAACACCAGGCGCAGCGCCTGATCTTTCTGCTGCAGGCGGCGCATGACGAAGCGCGCCTGCGCTCGCAACCCATCGTGTGGGAGGCCACGCCCGAGGGCTACCGCTTCCTCATCCGTGAGCACGATGCCTGGCAGCCGCTTCGCGACGATGTGCTACGCGCGGGCCAATGGCGCCAGCCGTTGTCTGCGCTGTCGCTCATGCAGGTAGGCCGCCCCGCGCAGTCGGGCAGCGTGCGCGTGCTGTTCGGCCGCGAAGCCATCGAGGCGCCCATCACCCTGCGCATGGCCGTCGATGCTGCACAGGTCGATATCGTCACCACTGGCCCGAGCCGCTATGTCGTGCAATAGGCCCGGGCGGCGGCGCGCTGCCGGCTTCACGTTGCTGGAAGTGCTGGTGGCGCTGGTGATCGTGGCCGTGGCGCTCGGTGCCTGCCTGCGGGCGACCGGCTTGCTGGCCGATTCCAGCGCCGGCATGCGCGAGCGTACGCTGGCGCAATGGAGCGCCGCCAACCACCTTGCGCGCATGCGCTTGGCCAACGTGGTACCACCGCCAGGGCTGCATCGCACATCGTGTGGCCAGGGGCGTATTGCGCTTACATGCGAGGACATCGTCATCGTGCTGGAGAACCCCGTATTCCATCTGGTCGTCGTCTCCGTTTACCGAGAAGGCGAAGGGTTGGAGACGCGCGTGCGCCTCGCGCAAGTGGCCACCGTGCTGGCCGATACCTCCAATCAGGCCTTCTGATGCTGCGCCCCCGCGCATCCGCCGGCTTCACCCTCATCGAGATGGTGATCGCCATCACCATCCTCGCAATCATTGCGCTGATCTCGTGGCGTTCGCTGGACGGCATCATTCGTGGCCAGCATCGGTTGACAGAAAGCCTGGAAGAGACGCGCGCCATCGACCGCCTGTTCGAGCAGCTCCAGACGGATTTTGGCGAGGCCGTGCGCGACGACGATCTTGGCCAGCCCACCGTTGTGTTTGGTGATGGAGACTTGCGCATCGTGCGCATGCTGCGCGACGCGCGTCAGCCGATCCGCTGGCAGGTGGTGCGCTATCGCGTGGACGGTGGCTCGCTCATCCGCGAAGCTTCAGCGCCGCTCAACGAACGCGGCCCCGCACGCGAAGCGCTGAATGCCACATTGCCGGAGCGACTGACGCTGGTGGAGCACACGTCGGCGCTGCAAGTACGTGGGTGGACGACACAGGGGTGGCAGGCATTGTCGGCGGACGCATCGCGCTCCGCATCTGCCGTGGCGGTCCCCGGCATGCTGTGGCGGATAACCCCCAACGCCGTGACAGGCCTGGAAGTGACGGTGATGGTCAACGACGCGCCCTATACCAAGGTCGTTCTAGCGGATCTGTAGCGTGCGGCTCCCGCTTCAACCATCAATGCCTGGCATGGCCGGCTCGCGCACCCACAGCACTGAGGTGCGGTAACGCTCGCCGATGCCCTCGCGCAGAATCAACGCATCCAGCGAGCGTGTAGCCCGCCCGTTGCGCAGCCGGCTGTGCGCGATGAAGTAGCGACTGCGCGTTTCCAGCAGGATGTCACCTTGCTCAGCTAGACCGGGTGCGATGGCCTTCAGGCGGTTGGTGAGATCCCCCATATCGCGAAACCATGCCCTGTCGCGACTCGACACCAGCGCTGCGGCCTGCCCCGGCGACAGGCCATGGATCGTCGCAGCCAGGACCTCCGCCCCCGCAGTGTTCAGGTTGACCGACGTAGGCTCGGGCAGCACAACCACATAGGGTGCGAGCTTGCGCACACCGTCGGCCGTGTAGCCCGGAATACGCACTAGGTCTTCCGGCTGGGCGAGCGCAAATGCGGACGAGCCCTTTGCATCAAAACTGCGCAGAATGGTGGTGGCCGTCAGCATCGCCAACGACGGATCGAGATCGGCTTTCGCCAGTAATTGCTGGTACACACGCACGCCTTCCGGCCGAATGCCAGGCGGCTTTCCCCCTTCCGCCGCCGTCACCAATGTGTTGAGGTTAAAGCGGGCCTGCGCATCTTCGATGTAGCCGTCGACGCGCATGTCACCTGCAGCATCGAATGCTTGCATGCCCGTCTTGCCCAGCACGCCGGCAACGGGCAAATCATTGACGGGCGATGCCCAGCGCTGGCCGAGATGATCGACGGGCGTCGTACGTGCGTTCTCGCGCAGCAGCATGCGTGCCCACTCCACGGAAGCTCGCTGCATCCACACCGTGTCGGTACGCAGGCGTTGCACCTCCACCGTGCGAATGGCCGCGCGCTGGCCTGCGAACATCGTCGCCACCAATGTCACCGCCATCGCCACTACCAGCAATGCGGTGACGACAGCCGCGCCGCGCTCACGGCGCATCATGCCTCGGCCCGGCGCAGATAGGTCCAGAACGCACCCACGTCTTCTGCGTTCACGGCGGGCTGTGCTTCTTCCAGATACGTCTGCGACAAGCTCACCTCCTCCATGTGGAACAGATGCTGTTGCGACGGCAGCAGCGTCGCGCGCGGGTGCGTATAGTGCGCGCGAAAGAAACGCGGTGGCGACCGGCGCGGCGTATGCAAGTCGTGCACATCACGCACAGACGAGTCGAACCAGAAATGCAGCCATCGCCCGCCGCGCTGCCGTCCCGCCAGAATGAAGCCTGCATACGACAGCAGGATGTACGGCACGCTCGCGGGCTTGAGTTCTTCGTACGCCCATAGATTGCGTGCGGACGCATAGTCGAGCAAGGCAATGAAACGCGCCATGGATAGCGTAGGCGCATGGTGTGGCCGCTTCATGAACGCAAAGTGCCACTGCCATTGCGTGAGAAAGCGCTCGCGGTTGCGCTGCGCGAGTACGGCATCCGCTTGCTGTTCGACCGTGATGTCGGACGGCGCCTCGCCATTGCGCACGAGCGGGCAGCACAGCCGCTCGCCGCTGATATGGCTGAAGCGCGGCTTGAGCTTGTCGCTCTTCGAGCCAATCACATACAGCGCCCCATGACAGATCGGACAACGTGCGCGCGGCACATGCTCCGCCTTTGCCAGATAGGCAAACTCCTCGAGATACATCGCTACCGTCAACATACGCTCTTCGGTCGGATGCAAAGCCAGGTTCATGAACGGACCTCATGGTTGAATGGTTCTGCAGCGCCCCCCTTCATATGTTGCATTGCGTGGTGCCCTGTGTCCTGCTCTACTTTGGAGCGAGATCAAAAGACAACACGCATCCCTGGCAAATACGCCATGGCTTGTATTCAATTGAATTTCAATCAGAATGCAGTCATACAATTCAATTGTTCGAATTGCATTCCCCATTCATGCATGGCGCAATGCCTTGCGTCTGTCACGTGTGAAACTCAAACGCACAGTCCGCCTCTAATTGACGAACGGCGACCTGCAAAACCGCACACTACTTATATTCCACGGCTTTCATTCCGCAGAAACTCATGACGAGAACGCATGAGCTATCGCCATCGCTTTTTCATCTGCTTATCCCGTCTGATTCACACCTGGCATCAATACTTTGCATGCCGGTGTGAGTTCATTCCTGAGTGCACATCGGCAAACAACACAACTTGTATTTGCTGATCCCTATTCCTCTGGAGCACTCCATGAAGCTGAAGCAAGTCATGATTCAAGCCGCCTGCGCCACACTGGCCCTGGGCACGGCAGCGGTGGCCTTTGCCGGTACGCAACCGAACCCGAATCCGCAAACCCCTGTGGTGGTCGGTGGTGGCGCATCGCTGCCTGAGTTCCTGTACGGCTCGGAAATCGCCGCGTTCGGCCCGAACCACATCTATGCCGTGACGGGCAGCGGCGCTGGCAAGACCGCCCTGCTGACCAACGCTCCGACTGCCTTCAACAACGCCTACCAAACGCCGCGCTCCGACACGACTGTGCACTTCGCCGGTAGCGACTCGGTGCTGAGCAGCACGGAAATCAACACCTACAACACGAACCGCCGTCCCACGGAAGGCAACCTGGTGCAGATCCCGTCGGTCGGCACGCCGGTCGGCATCCCGTTCAAGAAGGATGGTCTGAGCGCGGTTACGCTGAACGACGACCAACTGTGCGGCATCTTCTCGGGCCAGATCACCGATTGGAGCGCTATCGATAGCTCGGTTTCCGGCACGATCAAGGTCGTCTACCGTTCGGACAGCAGCGGCACGTCGGAAATCTTCACGCGCCACCTGAACGCCGTTTGCACGAGCGGCGGCAACTCGAACGTCGCTTTCGTGGTGAGCACGAAGTTCTCCGACAGCTTCCCGGGCGGTTTCCCGAGCAACTTCGTGGGTGGCAACCTGAGCGCAGGTGTACGTGATGGCGTGGCAACCGGTAACGCAATCGGTTACCTGAGCCCCGACTACATCAACACCACGCTCGCCCCGAGCTCGGGTGTTGCCACGCAAAACCTGGCCGCCGCTTCGCTGACCAACGCAACCGACGGTCTGGACTATCAACCGACCTCCTCCAACACCACGCAGGCACTGCTTTCGCTGCCGGCAGTGGGCTCCGACCTGTCCAAGCCCGAAAGCTGGGCGCTGACGGTCGCTACCCCGGCCGCTGGCTACCCGATCTCGGGCTTGACGTACCTGGACCAAGTCCAGTGCTACAAGGACGCCACGGTGCAAAGCAAGATCCTGGGTTTCCTGGATCGTCACACGACGTACTCGGGTACGAACGACAACCGTCCGCTGATCCGCAACAACGGTTTCGCTCCGCTGCCGACCACGCTGGTCAGCGCCATCCGTGACAACCTGATCAACAACGTCAACGGCAAGAACGTCAACATCGGCAACACCACGGCTTGCGCAGGCAAGGCTGGTCGTTAATCGATAGCGACATTGGCAGCGGTTCGCCGCTGTCGCGAGGTTTAAGCCCGGCATTGCCGGGTTTTTTTCATGGTCGTGCAAACGCTGCAGCATCAAAGCAGAACGACGGATTGCATTACTGCGCGACGGCTTCCGTGGACTGAGCTGCGTTTACATCCGATGCAACGGCCTGTGCTTCCGGCTCATCGCGGTAGTTGCGCAGGTAGACGAAGAACTCGCCCATCATCTGCATCCACAAGCGGATCTGCATGGCCAAGTGCTCGTTGGAGATGCCGCCAGCGGCGATCACGTCCATCTCCAGCACAACAAAATCACCGTGCTGTGCGAGACGCGCAAAACGGCGCGAACGGTGCCAATCAGCAATCAGCCCGTCGGGCAGCGTGCCACCCTGCACACGCAGCGGGCAGCTCAGCGTGAAGTCTGCATAGTGATCTGGCTCGATGGCGTTGCCCCACAGAATCTGGAAGCTGATTCCATGGCTGGCGCTGGTCAGATGGGTGATGCCACCTTGCTCGATGGCAGTTACGGCGCCGCCGGCCGCCTTGATGGCGTCAGACACATCGGTGGGGGAAAGGGTCGTCAGCATGGACATGGTGGTCATGTGCGTGGATAAATCGGAGAAGGAAAAGCTCAGGGCGCCTTCGGCGCTTCTGCGTGCGGTGCGGAGGCTTCAGACGCGGGAGCAGGCGCGGCAACTGCGCGCGGATCAAAGCGGCCGTCGTACAGCTTGTCGCCATACTCCTGCGCGATCTGCTCATACTTGACACGCGACTTGGTGGCAAACGGCTGGCGTGCGGCGATGACGGTGGTCACGTCCATCGACTCGTAGGCGTTGAGGACTTCCTGGCCGACGGCATAAAGCTTGGCGTTCTTGGCCTCGCATTGTTGCAGGGCGTTCTGCTGCGTGGCGGTTGCGGTGGCCAGCTTCTGGCGCTCCGCTTCACTGGCGCGGGCGCGGCGCAGCAACTCATCGTATGCGGCGCGCAGCTGCGTGATCTGCGTGTTGGCCTTGTCGGCTACGGTTTGGGCTTCACGATGGGCGGCGGCGCTGCCTTCGCTCAGCTGACGCGTGCGAGCACGCTCCGCGTCAAGCTGGGCGCGCAAGTCGGTCAGTTCCTTCTTGGAGGCATCGGATGCGGGCGCGTTGGCGCCACCGCCCGCCTGCAGTTGGGCGAGCTGCGCCTGTGCCTGCTGAAGCTGCGTGGTGGTGGCGCGCAACTGCGTGCGCAAACGCTCTTCCATGCTGGGCTGCTGCGCCGACACAGCACAGGGGGCCAGAGATGTCGCCGCCAACAACGCCAACATCACCCGTGAAGCCATTCGGTTCTCGTCCACGTCGCCCCCTTTAGAACTTGGCGTTGAAGTCGAGCTGCAGCGTGTCGATCGACAGGCGCGGGCCGGTGACTTCACGCGTGGAGATCCAGCGGCCGGTGAACCACGCGTTCTTGTCCACCGCGTACGAACCGCCGAAGTAGTAGCCGCGTGCATTGGTACCGCCGCCGTGGAAGGTGGGGTCGTTGTAGCCGTCTGGCATGGAATCCGCCTCGATGCGCTTGTAGCCGGCGATGACGTTCCAGTCGCCGCGCGCGCTCGGCGCCGGCTTGCCAAAGGTGGCCTGGAACATGTACGCATTGCCGCCACTGTGGAAGTCCGACCGATTCGTACCGCCGGTGCCACCGAAGTTGTTGACGATGCCGCCCGGCCCAGCGTGCTGCCACATCTTGTCGGCGTCGTACGCCAGGTTGCGGATGTAGTTGGCGTCGAAGCGCAGGCCGTAGTTGCCCATGACCTTGGTGTCCCAGCGCGCGTTCAAGTCCAGCAGGCGGAACTCGGATGCCAGGCCCACATACTGCGGCTGCGGCGTGTTGGCCGGGTCCAGCGGGTTGAGCGCGATATTGCGCAGGAGCATCAACGTGTTGCCCTTCTGCATGAAGGCCGGACGCGACCAATCGGTGCTGCAGTTGTCCAGCCCTGAATACAACGCGCACGGTTGCGACACCTGCCCCGTGACGTTGTTGAAGTTGTAGTAGCCCACTGCACCACGCACCGTGTTGCGCGAATCCACTTTCCACTCCGCGCCAGCCTGTGCGGCAAACAGCCACTTGTTCTCGCTGGAACTCTTGTTCTGGCTGCGGCTCGGGAAACCGTCTGCCGAATACTCCAGCGGGATCACGCCGGCGGTACCGAACACGGTGATGGTGTCGCCGCGCAGTGTCTTGCTGAAGTTGGCGGCAATGCCGTCAAAGTTCAGGTCTTGCGAGAACAGCAGGTCGGTCGACCAGAATGGATTGGCGAAGCGGCCGCCCGTGATCGTCACCCAGTCGGCCGGCTTGTGCGAGATCCATGCCTGATCCAGCCACACGTTCTTCTTGCCCTGCGCGGTGCCCAGCAACTGCGTGGTCGACACGGGGTTGTTGTCGCTGCCCGAGGCCAGACGGATGCCGGCCTGCGTGCTCTCGGAGATGTCTGCAAAGACGCCCAGCCGCGCCCGCACACGCCATTGGTTGCGGCGGTTCTGCGAGGTGTTGAGCAGCGGCGGCAGCTTGGTATTCGTGTTGGTGTTGACATCGAAACCAGTACCGGCGTTGATGGCTGCCCAGTCGATTTCGATGTTGCTGTTCTGGTTGGACAGGAAGCGCGATTCGTTGCGCACGCGCACGTCGCCTTCCACGCGGATGCCCTGCGTCCAGGCGGGAATGGCATCGGGCGCAGCCCAGCGCTCGGTCTTGGCTTGGGCCAGCACCTCGCTCTTGACCTCGTCGCGAATCTGGTCGCGCACGGTCTGCGGCACGTAGGGCACGCGCACGTCACCGGGCTCGGCTTTCACGCCTGCCGTTTGCGTAGGTTGAGCAGCCTGCGCGGCCACCTGGCGCTGAAGTTGCTGCGTGGCTTGCGCTTCGGCACGCGCTTGCGCGAGCAGCGCTTCGCCGACGTCTTTCTTGAGTGCGCCGCTCTGGATCAGGCCGCGGATGAGCTTGACCATCGTGGTTTCGCCCGTGGCAGCTTGCGCGTGCACGCTGCCCGACGCGATCAACAGGCCGACAGCCGATGCCAGTGCTGCGGCACGGAATGGGTGGGTAACGGGGTTGAGTGCCATGTTGTTGGAAGAAGTGCGTTGCATGCTGGAATGCCGGCCCGCCCTGGCGCGCCGGCGTGTCGTTGTCAGCCGGCGGGCCGTTTGCCTTGCAGCGTCACCCGCTGCGGAAACTGCAGGGAAGCTGGTGGCCGCTCATCCACACGCTCGATGGCGCGCAAGGAGGCGAGCACAGCCTGATCGGTGTCGGTATTGCCGCTGCCGTGCACCAACTCAACGCGGGTGATGCGGCCGTTCGGGTCCAACCACACGTTCACCTGCATCAAGAACGCCAGGCGGCGCACGCGGTCGTCGCGTGACAGGGCCTGCTGCAGTACGTAGCCGAAATAGCGGCCGTACGTAGCGTTGCCGCCGCCGGCACCCGTACCGCTCATGCCGCCGCCCTTGCCTGCGCCGATACCGAAGGCGTCAGTGCCGGCCTGCCCGTCGGCGTTCATGGTGACGGGGTCGGACAGGTCCTTCGCCGGGTTGGGCGTGTCTTCTGCAGGCTTGGGTGTTTCGGGCGTGGGGTCGGGCTTGGGCTCCACCACTTCGGGCTTCACCTTGTCAGGCTCCGGTTGCTTTTCGGGCTGTGGCGGAGGCGGCGGAGGTGGTGGCGGCTGCAGCACGAGCATCGGCGTGGACGGTGCTTCACGCTTGGTGCTGGCCGTGCCCGCGAGCAGATACCACACCACCGCCACGACGATCAGCGCTGCTACGGCGCCGATCACATAGCCGCCCCAACGCCGCCAGAAAGCAGGCTGCGGATCGTCAGTGGGCGCGGACGGGTTCAGGTCGAGCTGCATGGTCGCGCCGCCCTCACGCCGCCGGCTTGCCGGTCACCAGACCGATCTGGTTGAGATCGATCTTGCGCAGCAGGTCGAGCACTTCCACCACCTTGGCGTACTGCACGGACGAATCGCCACGCACGATCACCGGAAAATCCGGCGTGATGGCCTTCTCGGTGCGCAGGCGGTCTTCCAGCTCGGGCAGCGTCACCGGATACGCATCCAGAAACACCTGCCCGTTGTTGTCGATGGTGATGGCTTTGGTCTTGGGCTTCTCCAGCGCCACGCTGGCGCTGGCCTTCGGCAGGTTGACCTTGATACCGGGGATGCTCGCGTTGCTAGTGAGGATGAAGATCACCAGCACCACCAACAGCACATCCACAAACGGCGTGATGTTGATGCCGCTGGCGCGCTTCTTGGGCCCAAAGCGGGACAGGTTTGCCATGGCGGCCCCTTACTCGCGGTGCGGCGCGGCCGGGCTGGCCACAAAGCCGCCGCCCGAGGTGTCGGTGCGATGGTCTGCATGCGCTGCACGCGGTGCGGTATCGCCCAGTACGATGGTGGCGCGGCCGTCGCCGTGCTCTTCCGCCAGGCGCGTGGCGAACTCATCCACGAACACCGCCATGTCGGCCGCAATGGCATCCGAACGCGAGGCGAGCCAGTTGTAGCCAAACAGCGCGGGAATGGCCACGCCTAAGCCGGCTGCCGTACACAGCAGCGCCGCAGCCATGCCCGGCGCCACTGAGTTGATGTCCACCGCACCGGCCATGGCCGCCACCACGAACACCAGCATGATGCCGATCACCGTGCCGAACAGGCCGACATAGGGGGCGCCTTCAATGGTGGTCGACAGCCAGTTCATGCGGCGCGCCATGCGCTCGTTCTCGCGCACCATCACGCCTTCCATGGCGGCGCGAATGGCAGCGATGGTGGCTGCGGACACCGCGTTGATGTCGAAACCGCGCTCGTGCCGCAACTGCATCTCGCGAATGGCGATCTCATACAGGCGCCACAGCGACGAGTCCTGCCGGATATCAGCCCCTACCTTGCCGCCACGCGCCAGCGAATCGAGCGACGTGCCTGCCGTCTCACGAAACACCGCCATGAAGCGTGCGTTGGCGCGCGACACCGTGCTGTAGTAGCGGTTCTTGGTGATCATGATGGCCCATGACCCGGCCATCATCAGGCCCAGCACGCACACCACCACCCACGCATCGACCGGCATGGCCGCAAGGATGAAGCCGAAGTGGCTCTTGCCAGCTTGCTGTTCATCGGGGCCCATCGACACCAGGCGCGATTCGGCACCCTGCGCAATGGCGTCTGCTTGAATCAAGCCGGCGGGGCGTGCCGTCTTGGACAAACGCAGCTCATCAATGGCACCGTTGAACGGATTCAACCCCGCGCCGCCCGGTGCATCGCCACCCACGGCGGCCGCGCTGTTGAGCGCGGGCAGATGCGCTGCCAGGTTGGCCGCAACCGCACCGTTCACATACAAGTGCACGCCCTGCTCATCCGCTGTGGCCGCCACGTGCGACCACTGCCCTTCACGCACGGGTTGTCCAGGGGCGCTGCGTTGGCCATTCACCTGCACGAAGGGCACGCCGTTGTCCACGCCAAGCACAAACTCATTGGCGCCGTCACGGCGTGCGTAGACAACTTGCCCTGCGGCCAGCTTGTCGGGCCGCACCCATGCCGACACGGTCAACGTGCCATTGGCCTGCGTGGTCAACGACGGCGACGCCGGCAGCATCAGCGGCGTGCCGTTGAACTGCGCACCCTTACCGATTACCGCACCATCGAGCGTGGTCACGGGCGTCTGTGCGTGGTTGCCGTAGGCCGTGGTGTCGCGCGGCGGCGCGCCCGTCTCGCCAAAGTGATAGACCGCGGTGTAGTCCGGATCGAAGGTCAGCTGACCATTGCCCGACGCGGGCGCCTTGCGATTGCCGTAGTACATCCAGATGCGTTGCGGTGCACCCGTGGTCACCGCCGGCACATCCACCCATACCAGAGCGATGCCGAGCAGCGGATCGAACTGCTCGATCTGGTGGTTCAGCACGGTCTTGTCATCGGCGGCAACAAAGCGCAGGTCGGCGCCGTTCTCGCTCGTGCCATCAAAGCTGAAATTGCCGGTGTGCAGACGCACCAGCACCGGCGTGCGGCCGGCATCGCTCTTGAGTGCGCCGCCTTGCGGGCCCGCATCCACGGTGATCGGTTTGCGATAGGCCCAATCAGGTTGCCACCACGCCAGCGCGGTGCCGGGCAGGAAGGCGCTCAGCAGCGTGAGCAGGAACAGAATGCGTCGCATGGCAGAAACTCTCCGAAGACAAAGCAAATAAGCGGTTGGACGTAGCGCACTGGCGTGTTCAGTAACTGGCGTTCACGCTGAAGTTCACACGCGGTGTGTGCGCACGCGTGCTGGGGCCGTCGCGCAGCGGATAGCCGAACTCCAGGCGGCCACGCACGTAGTCGGTCAACTTGAAACTGGTGCCAAAGCCAAGCGAGAGGAGCGAGAAGCTGCTCGCCTGCTCCACCTGCGCCTGCCGCAAGCGCAGGTAGGCGGCATCGGTAAAAAGGTAGAAGCGCACTTCGTCCAGTGCGGGCGCGAACTTCGTGTACGGCGCAGTCCGCCACTCGAACGAAGCTAGTGCACCGTAGTCACCCGTCGCTTCCGCAGACAGGTAACCACGCACGCTACTCATGCCGCCGGCAGCAAACTGCTCGCTGGAAACCAATGGCGAATCCGACAGTTGCCCTGCCACACGCACCACGGCTTGTGAACCGCCCTGGAAGGTGTGCGTTTCGGTGGCGTCAGCCTTGAAAGCGAGGAAGCTCGAACGCGAGTTCACGCGCTTGTAGTCGTAGGCGCGCTCATCGCTGCCGTAGCCGAACAGGCTGCGCGTGCCAGCGGTGGCGCTCAGGTTCAGGCTGAGCGTGTCACGCTCGCTCTGGCGATAGCCCGTGTAGTACAGCGAGATGGGCGCGTACTTGAGCGGCACGTGGTCGCTCGTGCTGCCAAAGCGCAGGCTCTCGGCGTTGTCCTTGAAGTCGATGCCCACGCCAAGCTGCTGCCACCATGCGCCCGCCGTCGGCAGCACGTAGTTGGCTTTCACGCCCACGGCGTGGCCCTTGCCCAGCACGCTGGTGCCGCCCGTCGTGGCAACGTTGCTGTCGGACTTGTAGCCCGAGAACTCCAGGCTCCAGTTCGTATCGGGAATCGGTGCGGTGTATGCACCCGACCACACGCGCGCCTGGCTGAAATCCTGAGGTGCCCCAAAGAACGACAGCGAGGCACGGTGCCCGAGCTGCCACAGGTTGTCGTGGCTGACTGAGGCCGTCATCCGCAACGGGCGCGTCTCGGCACTGCGGTCATTGTTCAGGCCGATGCTGGCGTGCACTGGCGACTTGTCGTCCACCTTCAGGTCGACATCCATCGTGCCGGGAACCGCCCCCGGACGCACCACCGGAATCACCTGGCGATCGGCCCGGTTGAGCGTCGACAGCTCCGTCTGCGCCTGCGTGAAATCCGGCACCTTACCTTCCTGCAGTGCAGGCACGCCTTCACGCACCAAACGCGGCGAGGTGTACTCGGCGCCCGTCACGCGCACGCGGCCCACGCGGGTTTCATTCACCTGCAGGATCACCACGCCGCCCGTCACCTGCTGTTCTGGCAGATCCACATAGACAGACTGAAAGCCCTTGGCCTGATACACGGCCAGCAGCGCGGCACGCGCATCTTCAATGTCCTTGAGCGTGCGATCCGGACCAAGAAACGGTGTGACGGTCTTCTCAATGGTGCGGATGTCGAGCGTGGTGTTGCCGCGTACGACGTACTCATTGATATTGACCTTGCGCTGCGGTGCAGGCTCGGAAGACGGCGCTGCAACCGGTGCGGGTGGCTCTTGCGCCAGGACCACGCCCGGCATCAGCAGCGACAGCATCGCCAGCCGGACACTCCCCGCAGACCTGCGTTGTTTGCGGCGTTGTTTGAATTGGGACATGCGTTGGCTCGGTGCCGATTCGGCATTCATTCGTGTGTTGTGCGACGTTCGGCTGTGTCGTTGGCCAGCCGTCGGTCTTCACAGGAATGACGTTTGCTGAAATGCAAATCCGCAAACATTTTGTGATGTCACGCAAGCTTCATGAAGCGAGGCGCGACACGTCATGGCGTGATCGAAAACACGCCACGAAGCCGCATGGGAAGGGGCTCTGCGGCACGTCCATAGGTTTGGATGCGCCGCAGAGTGAGAGAGCATCGCGCGATGTATGACTGCGCGATGACGATGTGTTGAAGAACGCTTGCTGCCCGCTTACGGCATCACAGGTTCTTGCGTTCGGCAGCGGTGAGCCGCATCTTCTGGCGCTCGGTCAGATCACCATTGCCGATCATCTGGAAGGCGCTGCCAGGGTCGTAGCTGCTGCGGTCCTGACGCTCTGGCGGCGGTGCCTTCTGTGCGCCGTCGCCGTTCTCGCCACCGCCTGCTCCGCCGTAGCCGAGCACCTGCACAGTGATGATGGACGGCAGCCCATTGCGCGCTGCGGCCTGCTGCTGGCGCATCACGTCTTGCGCCGCCTGTGTGGCCGAGTTGGCCGCCGCACTGGCCGAGCTGAGCGCACTCACGTTGACCAGCGCCACCGTCGGGATGCCGCGCGACTCGCCTTGCGCCTGGATGTTGGCCGCATTCACTACGCGCAGTGCTGCCACGTTGATGTCGCCCGACACGCGGATGCCCGCTTCGCCGGGGTCGACCGTGCCCAGCGGCGCGATCAGGTCCACATCGCCGCGGGGCACTTCCGGAATCGGGTTGAGTGTGGCAATGCCCGCACCCGAACTCGGCACCTGCGGCGACAGCGTGACGTTGCCCGCGTTGTCATACACACGCAGCGGTGGCGTGTAGAGCAGCGACGTTTTCGAGCCGCGCCCCGCATTGATATCGCCTTCTGCCGACCACACCAGAATGCCGCCGCCAAACGTGGTCATGATGCGTGACAGGCCCAGCAACACGCTGTCCTTCGAATAGATCTGGATGTCGCCCGAGCCTTGCGTCAACAGACCCGACGTGACCGGTGGCACCTGCCCCTCAACACCCACGATCAGCTTGCCGCCTGGCGTGAGCGTTTGAATGCCGCCACCGAAGTCCGTGCGAATGCCCGACGGGCCGAACATCGTGATGGTGCCGTCGCGCTGGATCGGTCGGCCCTGCGCATCCTTGTCTGGGAACAGCGATGCGATGGCCTGGCGCCCACGCAGGTAGCTGCCGACGCGGCGGCTGGTGGGGTCGTTGTACTCACGCCCGCCCGCCTGCAGCTCGTTGAAGTACACCGAGCGCGCAAACACACGCTGCTGCTCTGCCGGCAAGCCCAGGTAGAACGCGAGCGCGCCATCTTGCGTGCCGGTATAGCCGAAGCGGGTCTGCAGCCAGTTGAGCAGTTCCTTCTCGTACGTCTTGGCAACCTTGCCCGTCTGATCGGCCAGCGGGGCGTTCGGGTTGGCCAGGTTCGCAGCATCGAGGTAGCGGCGTGCAAACGTCGTGAAATCCGCGCCTGCTGCACCCGCGCCTGCCATTACGCTGATGCCTGCGCCGCTGCCGCGATCGTCCGGACTGACAGAGATCGCGGTACCAATACGGCCGATGCTCTCCAGCAACCCCTTGTCCGCCTGATACAGGTTGCGGCCTGCGGTGACCTCCAACGTGCCAGGGCCGGCCACGCGGAAGTTGCCGAAGAGGATGTCGCGGCCCGCCGAGACGACGGAGATGTCGTTCGGGTTGTTGTTGAGGAGGAGGTTGCCGGTGGAGGTCGGGCCCCAGCCGCTATCCGTCGAATTGCCAGGCGGCGTGCCCGCGCCAACAATGTCTCGGCCCGCAATGATCCAGACTGGCTTGGCGGCCACGTACCACGTGGACAGCGATTTCGATGACGGCACATTACCGCCGCGGGTGAAGTCCAGAATCTCGCCTGTACGCAGGCCAACGATGTCGCCGTTGACAGCATAGAAGCGAGCCGGCTGCGTGTCCCCCATGTGCAGCAAGCCTGATGCGGAGTCCGGCCCGAACGTGAACAGCGGCGTGCCATCAACACCTGGAGGCAACGAGCCTTCCGGGCTGGTGTTGTTCACCAACAGACTCGGTGTTCCCATCGCGTAGCCTCGGAAGCCCGGGTGGAATGGCGTAGCCAACGCGGATTGTGCGGCGCCAGACTGACTGATCGCATACCCGTTTGCATAGAGTGATCCGTTGGCGAGTATCTCCAGTTGGCCACGTGGCGACGGCGCCAGCACCAGCGATGTCAACGGATTCGCACTACCTCCGTAGTAAATGCTGCCCTGCGCTGATGCAGCCCGTAGCGTGCCGGGGAAGATAAAGCGGTAGTCTGTTGCTTCACCCACATCTCCAGCGGAAACAAGCGGTGCAGCGCTCTGCGTGGTCGGCGAGAGATTGCCGCCGGCCGAGAGCAGATTGAGCGCAGTCCGGTCCGTCCACAGTGAGAACCAGCTATAACCGCCGCCGGGCTGAGGAACCAGCACGCCGCCCAGCGTTGGCTGATAGGGCGTGGCAGCCGGCTGCCTGAGCCGTCCGGCGTCGCCAGCACCGCTCAAGACCAGATCGCGGCGCGTGGACAGATCAACATTGGCATCGCCCGGCACCACCACCAAACCACCGAAAGGCGTTGCGTCGTTGGCAGCAAACTTGTCGACGCCACGCGGGTCGCTGGTCGTTGTCTTGCCATAGGTCAGATCAAGGCGCCCGATCGCCCCGGCATCAACCCGAATGTTGCCGCGCAGGTTGGTCAGCACACCGTTGCTTTCCTGGCTCACACTGCCTACGGCAAATGTCCGCTCGATCGGGTTGATCGCCCCGCCAACGCGGAGCAGCAGATCTCCACCACCAGTCAGCACCAGCTTGCCATCCGCGCCAAGGCGCCCAGTGCTGGCAATGCCAACGTTCAATGCCTGGCTGGCGGGCATTGCACCCGCGTTTGGATTGGACAACATACCAGCATCGCCGCCAGCTGTTACCTGAAGGTTGCCGCCACCGAGCGTACCAATGCCGGTGAAACCCGTAACGAATGGGCTCGACGCGTCGGCGCCGTTCAGCGGCGCACCAGTGCGCGCGAGCGGGTAGACATAGGTACCGAAATTCACCCACCAGGCAGTCGGCAGCCCCGATTCCGCACCGCCCTGGCGCCACAGCCAGTCGCCTGGGTTGTTGTTGGAGCGGACCGAGCCATCGTTGGTACGGCTCTGCGTACGACCGAGGATCGCCCCTTGGGCGGACAGCAGCACGTTGCCGCCGCGCTCCGGATACCAGGCCTGATACAGGCTCGTAGCAGGATCCCCGTTGACAAAGGGTTCGAAAACCGTGCCGGCCGGCCCCAGCACAGTGGTACCGCTGTTAGACAGCTCGACACCACGCGGCTGGTTGTAGAGGTTGCGTCCATCACTGCTTCGCATGGCAGCGGACTGCGTACCTGCCGTGTAGATGCCATATGCCGAGCGCATGTCGATGCTGCCGCCGCTGACGAGGTCCAGATCCCCGGTACCCGTCCTCAGCACGCTAAAAAGCGGAAAGCGCGGCACCAGCACATCGCCGGCTGGCAGGTTGATACAGTTCCCAGGGATCGAGCAGTAGTAGCTCACGTCGCTCGGGTCGACCGGTTCGAAGGGCCTTTTCTGCTGAGGATTGCCAGCTAGCCAGTACCACCCACCATTGGTTTGGCGCAGGTCACCAGAACCATGCGCATCGCCCAGCACAAGGTCGCCATTCTGCTTGGCATCCGGGCGCGTGGCGCGGCTGTCAGCCGCCCGTGTATCTGCTCCGCTCACCAAGCGCATGGACCACGAATCGCTCCCGCCGGGCAGCATCGATGCAACAGCCCAGTTCTTGCCCTGCGAACCGCCAACGACATCGCGCAGATTGACGAACTGCGCCCCGCCCGGCAGCTTGACATCTGTTGCTCCAGGAATGACGGCGCCAACCTTCAACGCCAACGCCCCATCCAGCGTTGGCTTGCCGGACGCCACCGCCAGCGGCACACCCTTGGGCCAAGTCAAACGCATAACGGACAGTGTCGAACCAACGATGCTGCCCGGGTCAAGCATCATGCCCGAGCGCAGCACGGCATCCTGGCGCAGCGCAGTTCCGGCCGCGTAGAGCACCTTGCCAGTTGAATCGCGCACTGCGGCCTGCAGTACGGTACCGGCCGGCAAGGTCACGTTGGCGCGCAAGGTCACGCGCACCGGCAAAACGTAGTTAGCCGGCAACACCAGTTGTTTGAGCGGCACGTCGTAGTTCAACACCGCCCCGGCGGGGAAAGTCGTGCCGTCGGCCAGGGAGATGCCAGTGCGTGGCACGACAATGTCATTGCTATATGGGTTCAAACCCATTGTCAGTGCCCAACCACGCTCGTCAGGCGTCGTAGGCGGCGGTGCAAACCCGTCAGTCACGCTGCCGAACACCTGCAGCTTGCCACCTGCGCGCACCACCACCGCACCCGGCTCACCCGAACCGCGCAGGTTGGCATCGGCATTGGGACCGTAGCGGTAGCCCGAGAAATCCAGGTCACCCTTCACGGTCAGGTTGCCATCCGCCGTGGCACTGACAATCTCAACGCCCGGCCGCAGGTGGTAAGCACTACCCGCTGCACGCAACCCGGCAAGGCGCGCCTGCAGGTCGCCATTCGTCCAAGCGGCGTTGATGTAGCGCTGGCTGTCGGCATGAATACCGTCCAGCCAGTCTTGCGTGATGACTTGGCTGGGCTTGCCGTCCACGGACGGCGACGCATCCAGCGGCGCGTTGTCATAGCGGCGGAAACCATACACCGCCACGCTGCGTGCACCACGAATATCCAGCGGGCCTGCTGCGTCGATTGCGATATCGCCCTGCGTATCCGCGCCGATACGTGGCGCGCTCAGGCTGACCGTGCCGCGCGCAACGGTATCTGCGGCACGCACGTCGATCACCGCACCGGGGGTCAGCGTCAAACGCCCGTCGGTCGCGCGCAGGTCGACGATGCCACGGTTGGGCGCGTCGATCGGCAGTCCGTAGCTGTCCACGCGCAGACGTGTGCCATGCGCATCCAGCACAGCCCCGGCACCCAGCGTCAAGCCGTTGCGTGCCGCCAGGCGGATCGTGCCCGGTTGCTCGCCGCTGGCATCGACGCGGCCGTTGACGATCAGGCTGCCGCCATCAACCGACACATTGATCGTATTGGCCTTCAGTTCGCTGCCGACCACCAGATCGCCCTGTTTGATCTGGAAGCTGCGCGCCCCTGTCACACCGCCACTCGTCAGGCGTTGGTTTAGGCCCGCGAAATCATTCAGCGTCTGCGCGCGCACATCCACGCTGCCGGGCTGCCACAGCACGTCGGTGCCGCCAGCGTCGTAGCGCCCGCTGGTGCCGCCGCGGATGGTGCCGGCAAGATCGACCCGGCCTGCCGCGGCATCCAGTGCCGTGACGGATACGCTGCCTGCCCGGTTGTTTTGCGCAGACACGTCGATCAGCGACGCTGCCGCCTGGCTCACGTTGCCGTGTGCACTGTCGATCAACACGTCACCGCCACTGCTGTACTTGGTCACGTCAACCATCTGCACAGCACGGCCTGCCATGTCGATACGCGCCGCATCGCCCAGTGCGACACCGGTATCGCCCGACACGGTCAGCCTGCCGCTCGGCAGCACGATGGCACTGGCAATGTTGACCGAGCCGCCCTTCAAGCCGATCTCTGCACCTAGCGCATCCGCGGTTACCGTGGCAGGGCTGGCACCAGCCGGTGCCGACACCGTCAAGGCGCCACCCGCAGTGAACCGGTTGATGGAACCGGAGTCACCCGTCAGCAACGGCGTGACGAGGTTAAGGTTGCCACCGCTGTACTGATACCCCGTGGTGGGTTGATATGCACCTTGCGTTTGGTACACCGACAGCGTGTTGCGATTGTTGGACGTGATGCGCTGGCTGGCCTGCACGTTGAAGTTGGAGAAGCCAAGTGCCAGGCGATCCAGCGTCAACTGCGTGTCGGGTTGCGTGAACGGGCCGTAGCCGAACACCACATCGCGCGCAACAACGTTAAAAGTGCCGCTACCCGTACCGGCGCCGCCGGCGATGACCCCACCTGGCCGCAGGCTCGATGGGGCCTTATTGTTGCCGGAGCGTAAAACGCCATCGCTCAGGCCGTTCCAGATCAGCTTGTCGGTGGTGATAGTCGCTACATCGCCGGAGTTGCCTTGCCCATAGATTGCCGGCGTGTTCAGCACAAACGACGCCAGCGACGACCTGCCCGTCATCGGGTCGATCGTATTGAGCGCGACTGTGCCGTAGAAATTGACCGACTGCGATGCCGTCAGCAGCAGGTTTTCCAGCTTGGGCACACCAATACCCGCATTGCCCGCCAGCAGACGACTGAGCAACGCCTGGTTCAAGCGCAAGCCGTTAGGCAATACGCTTGCGGCCGAATCAAGTGTCGTCTGCTCACCGATGTTGATGCTGGACATCGACAGCGTGAGGGACTTCGCGCCGTAGCGTGCGCTGTCGCTCAGCTTCAGCTGACCGGAGCCCTGCGTGGAGAACAGCAACGAGCCTTCGCCATACAGCTCGGCCTGACCAATCGAGATACCCTTCGATGCCCCCGCCACCGCTGTCTGGGTCACGTTGAGTTGGCCATTGGAGACCGCCAACAGATTTGATTTCGTCGTAAACGTATAGCCGTCGGTGGACGGATAAGGTGTGTCCGCACCTTGTCCTAGCGTGCTGATACGCGCGCCATCCTCAACAATGACACCGCCGGCCTGCGCGATCAGCAGCACTTCACGGGCCTTGAGTTCAGCCCCCGATCGCAGCGTCACCGAGGCAGCCTTTCCGCCTAGCATGCGCTGCGAGCCATCGAACAACTGTGTCCCTCCCCCGATCGACATCCGGGGTGCGCCAATTGCATTCAACGCGTTGGCATCCAGCGAGACGAACCCTGCGGTAGGCGTGGCGCCGGATGGCGTGACCTCAATGTTTGGACTACCCCCGATTGTCGAGCCGTCTATCATCAACGAGCCGCCATAGCCGCCCGGGGCACCGTCAAAGCGCGCCGATCCGGCAAATTTCAGCGCTGGCGCACCATCAGCCGGGGCACCATACAGAAGCTGCAACGTCCGGCCGTCGGCAGGCAATAGCGGACGCAGGTTGCCGAAGCGGTTGGCATCGGCACGCACAAAATCGGCATAGCCTGTTTCGTTGTACTGGGAATGCCTGCGCACAACGTTGCCCGGGGTGAGCATGATCTGTGTCGGCAGCGCAGCCTGCACGCCAGTGTTGGCTGTCCCCAGCGTACCGCTTGTCAGGTAGGTTCCGGCGCCCACCTGCGATACGGTTGGTAGCAAGGTTCCGGTGCGACCCAGCTCGACACGGTAAGCGCCCGGCAACAAGGCATACGCTGCCGGCAGCAACGTGTAGACGCCCGGAGCCAGCCCCGGGACGCCGGTACCAATCGTGATCTGCCGCCCCGCAGAAGCGACGTCCGCGCCGGCATCGAACGGAGCATAGGCATTGCGATACCCCGGCACGATGGCATAGACAGCGTTGTTCTGGGCGCTGTACGTGAATGCTGGGTTGGCGTTGATGAACGGCGTCTTTAGCACATCTACCGAGCCACCGCGCCCGCTGATAAAGCCCGCCCCGGCAATGACACCGCCGCCTGACAGATCGAGCACTGCACCGGGTGCGACATCCACCGAGTTGCCGTTGATACGCAGTACACCGGAATAGAAGGTGTCGATCGAACCAGCACCCGAGACCGGAGCACCGTTGGCGGTATAGGTCACCCCATCGGAAGTGCCACCGTACGGCAAGGTCAGGCCCGCACCGCTGACCGAGGTCAGGCTGCCAGGCAGCAAGCGAACCCGGCTAGTCGGCGTGGGTAGATCACTCACGCTCGTGGTACCCAGCAACAAGTTGCCCAGCGGTGCACGCAAGATCCCCCCTTGATCAATGGAGGGCGCAAATACGGACAGCGTCCCGAAGACGCTGTCGGGCACGTTGGGAATCTCTGTGCTGCTGCGTCCAAGCGTGATGCGCTCGGTTGCGGCCAACCGGGCGTTGGTCGAACTAACCGGGTAGACCTGCGCAGCATTGAGCGTGAGCTGGCGCGAGCCACCACCACCGGACTGCACGCGGATGTCGCCGGTGCTGTTCAGCGTCATGGCGTCGAAGCCCGCCCGGGTAATCTGCCCCGGTGGTTGCGGAATGGGTTGATCAAAGCTGCCGTAAGCCCCTGCGCTATAGGCGAAGACCAGATCGATCAGGTTTGCATCCACCGTCAGCGCTGCCTTGGTGGCAAGCGGCGAGAGATTCTGCAACTTGAGCCGCTCTGTCACAGCGGTGGTACCACCGCCAACGATCGGATACAACGTACCGCCGAGCGCATTGACAGTGGTTTGATCAAGGCGAACGTACGGTGCGCTCAGGTGTACAGCGGAACCTGCATCAGCACTGGACAACGCATTGCTGCGAATCTGCAGGTTGCGGCCCAGCGACAGATTGACCGGGCCGTCAAACGTAACCATATCGGCATAGACCGACAGCGCATCAAACCCGCCCGCGCCGATACGGTCGACGCCAATTCGCGTCTTGCCGAACGCCAGCGCCGGATCCGCCTTGCCGGGCTGGAAGTCAACCGGCAGCGCAGGCCGATACACAGCGCCGATCAGCAATTCGCGTGGCACGACCATGTCAGGCGATGGCCTGCTATCAGGCGTGGTGCTGTAGCGGGGTGTCTCCAGCGTGACTGACAGGGTTCCACCCGCCGCGCCCGCGCCACCTGCAGCAGCGCGCATCGTGCCGTCGGCATGGATACCGTTGTAGGACGCCAGCGCGATGGTTCCGCCATCTCCCGCTAAGGCCACCTGTCGCGTGACCAACCCAGTCGGCAACGTCTGGCCGGCCCCTTGCAGAACATCCACGACCGCACCGGCCCCTGATGCGTCCAGGACGGCGCCAGGGCGGATGATGATGAACGCGTTGGCCGCAGGCTCAATGCCATCATTGGCGCGCGGGCCATTCGGGCCAATGGCGATCGTGCCGCCATTTCCTGCCACACCGTAACGGCGGCCGAACTGATCAACAGCGGTCACCGCCTTCGCCGCAACATCCAGCACGGCATGATCACCGATCCAGATAGAACGCTGAGGATCGAAGTAATCGGCGGGGCTAACGGTGGCCTGGTTCATCTGCAGCACCTTGATCGTGCCGCCCGGCGCGGTAATCGCCCCATCCATCGTGATCTGCCCCGGCGTCTGCAGCGTCACCGTCTGCCCCGGGTCCACCACGATGCGTGCACCCTGCCCCACCTGCAATTGCGAACCGACCAACTGATTCAGAAGTCGATTTGATTGCAGTGTCAGACTCGCCCCACCGCGCTGGATCAGCTTGGCGTTGACCGCATCCTGTTGGTAAACCGGCGGTGTCCAGAGCGTAAGCACGTCGGCCGGGCGGACACTGGTGCCGACCCTGCGCGCCGCATCGGGCACGAAGTAGACCGGCATCTCCACATTCAACGCCGTGCCTGGCGCAACGGTCAGGCCGCGATACCCATTGACGTCATACGCCGAGAAGCCCTGACGGAAGAAGTCCGGCGTGAGCAACAGTTGCCCCGCCTGCGCACCACTGCCGTTGGAGATCAGTACCTTGTCGGCGGCCACCGTAAGCGTGCCGCCACCGTTGACGCCGTAGCCCTTGATCGTGCTGCCCAGTTGCAGCGAACTGCCGTCGGCGACATCTGGCGCGTTGGGCGGCGTGTTGGCCGTGAGCGTCACGTTGCCCCCCTTGCCGCCGCGCACGCTGCCATTGGCAAGAATGCCTGCGCCCGACGACACGTCAATAGTGCTGCCGCTCGTCAGCGCAATGCCCTGCACACCCTCCATGCTGACGCTGCCACCGTTAAGCCATGCCATGCCGGCTACGGTTGCCGGATCAAGCGCGCCGTTGACCCACAGACCGCTCACGTCCACCGTTGCGCCCTGTGCCAGCGCAATACGCGACTTGCCGTCCTTGGCCAGCGGTGTTGGTTGCGCGGTCGGATTACCCACACGCAGCACGTTGCTCAGGCTCACGTTGCCGCCGTGCGCAACCACATCGGCATTCACATCGATGGACGATGCCGCCACCGACACCGTGCCACCATCCGCCAGTGCAAGACGCTTATCGATGGTCGCATTGCCCTGCGACGCTATGGAAAGCCCCCCCAGCCCCATGTCGTTCAGGCGTTGCGCGTCCAGTTGGATCGTGTTGATGCGATCGGCTGACAGCGCATCCTTGAGCGTGATCGGGTCAATCGCGGCCACGTCGCCAATGCGCACCTGCGTGTCGTACGCGCCAGCAAGCCCGTAGCCATCGTAGCGGCCAATGCGCAGCGTAGCCGGAATGGCCACCGCGGTCTGTGCCTGCATGTAGCCATCGGTGGCACTCGTCGATCGCACCTGGGTCTGGCGCGGGCCGTTATAGACCGCGCTCACGATGTCGCCATCGACCACCGCCGTGGGCGTGGAAAGAATCAGTTGCCCCGCATCACGCCCGGCCGTGTAGCCGTTCTCCAGCTTCTGGCGCGGCGCAATCAGCGGGCTGTAGTAGTACTCGGTGGTCTTGCTGCCCCAACGCGGGTGCGCAGCTTCAAAGCCTTGGTAGACGCCGGTATAGAGCACGTCCATCGGTGCTGACGAAGCATCGTAGAGTTGCCCGTCACGCCCCTTGAAGAACGTCTGGCGCAAGAAGCCCGTCTGCACATCAAGCGAGCCGCCCGACAGGTTGATTGACGAGCCGCGCTGCGTGACGACCTCCTTGCCGCCCAGCATGATGGTGCCGCCCTGCGCAGCCCACTCGCCGATGCTGTGGCCGGTGTTGTCGAGATAGCCGCCCACTTCCAGCAGGCCACCCGCGGTGTAGTAGCGGTCCTTGTCATACACGCCGGGCTTGGCGGGCACGTAGATGAGGCGGCGGCGGTCGATCCACACGTTGGCGTTGTTCAGCACGCCGCTGTCGCGGTTGCCGGGCGCGTCGCGCTGCTCGTTGCCTTGCACGTTCACCTGAACGTTGTTCGACTCCATCGACACCTGCACGCCCACCGCACCGCCCACGTCGAGCCGGGCGCGATCTGTCACCAGCGCGCGGCGCGCGGCGCTCACCTGAATCTGCCCGCCGGTTGCCAGCGACAGCGAGTTGTCTGCGAAGAGCACATCGCCGCCGGAGACGATCTCGATGCGCGACAGGTCACGCCGGTCCGACAGGCGCGAGAGGTTATCGAACGCACCCGGCGCCGTGTCGGCACGCAGCTTGTCTTGCGCAGCAGATTCCTTCAGCAGTGCATTGCGCTGGCTGTCGAGTGCCGTGGCTGCATCCTGTTCAATCAGAATGGCGGTGGTCGCGCCGGGCCCAACCGTTACGCGCCCCTGGGTGTCGGCGGCGGAGTTCAACAGGTGGATCGTGCCGCGCGTGTTGACGGTGGTGGTGGAGATGGCCACGCCGTTCTGCGCCACGTCGCGCCCGGCCAGCGTGATGTCGCCCTGGCTGGCAACGATCAGGCCGCTGTTGACCACACGCCCTGCCGTGCTGTCGGCCACGAACTGCGGGGCGATCTCGTTGCCGCGCGTGGTGGACATGGTGTTGCCGTCCGTGCCCACGCCCTTGCGGATGATGAAGTTGTCGCCCGCAGCCAGCTGCGTCTGGCCCTTGGGCGTGGTGATGGTGCCGGCGTTCTCCACCTCGGTGCCGACCAGCAAGACGTAGCCACCGCCCTGCGTGACGGACTGCGGCGCACGCGTGCTGATCTGCGCGCCCGCTTCCACCTTGATCTTGCCGCCCGCGTTGGTGAACGTGGGCGTGGCGTTGTCACCGTACAGGCCCTTGCGGAACTGGTCGTCGGTGACGTTGGCGGCGGCGGCCACCAGGTTGCGCGTGTCGACCTGGCTGCTGCCCGTGAAGATCACGCCGTTGCGGTTGACGATGAGCACCGTGCCGTCGGCCTTGATCTGGCCGCGAATCTGGCTGGGCCGCCCGTTCGGATCGTTGACGCGGTTGAGCACCGACCAGTTGGACTGCTGCTGATACTCCACGGTCGTGTTGCGGCCGACGTTGTAGGTCTCCCAGTTCAGCACGGCCTTGTCGGCGGTCTGCTGGATAGCCACGTTCACACGGCCGTCCTTGTTGGACTGCACCGGCGCGTTGGCGTTGACCCAACCGCGTGTGAGCGAATTCGCATCGACCTTCAGGCCGCCATCGGCCAGGCCATCCGGCACGTCTGATGAACCGCTGAGTGCAGCTTGCCGCGCTGCATTCTGTGCGGCCTGCTGAGCCGCAATGGCTGCCGCCACACCGTTCAGGTTGGCCAGCGACTGCTGCAATTGCTGGCGTGCTTGTTGCGATTGCTGCTGCGGGTCGTTGATCAGCGCGACCGGCGTGCCGTTGGGCAAGCGTCCGGTGGCGGCTGCCGTGTTCTGCGCCGCGCCGCGCTCGGCAAACCAGGCGCCGCTGAAGGCGCGCGTTTGCGCATGGGCGCTAGCCGCCAGCAGCGTCAGTGCCGCCGCCTGCACCAGCGGCTTGATCCGCCAGGCGCGGACTGACCGCCTGCCATGAACGCGCCGACGATGCGACAGAAACGTGATGGAAGAAGACTGGGCGGGCTGGCTCGGCTGCATGTCAGGAGGCAAACGGACGATCGGACGGCGGCCGCGTCGTTCACATCCGTGCGGCCTCTCCTGCTATGACGAAGGTCACAAGCCGAACCCGCAATGACAGAAATATGGCAATGCGCGATGCTCGCGCAGGTGCGTGCGCCTTACCCCAGCAGCACGATGCCGCCCGGCAGCTCCGTCACGCTGGCACCCAGCACCTCGCGAATCTGCACGAACACCGTGTCGAGCCGGTCGATACGGAAGCGCCCATTCAGGCGGCTGCGTGCGAGCTTGTCGTCCACCACCAGCACGTGGCCAGGGCGATAGCGATTGATCTCGCTCACCACGTCAGACAGCGGCGTCTGGCGGAACACCAGCACGCCATTGCGCCACGCTGATGTGGTGGCCACATCGGTCTGTGCGACGGCGCCCAGCGCGTGCTTGTCGTAGGTCACCTGCTGGTTGGCCGTGAGCGTCAGGCTGCGTCCGCCCACTTCCACACGCACGTCGCCCGACAAACAGGTCACGCACACGCGCGCATCAAGATTACGCACCTCAAAGCTGGCCTGCGTGGCAATCGCACGACCGGGGCCTGCTGCCACCACAAACGGCTGCGCCAAGCCACGCGTGCTGTTGACGGCGATCTCGCCATCGAGCAGATCAACGCCATGCAACGCACCCGCATCACGACGCAGCGCCACGCTGGTGTGCGTGTTCAAGTCGATCGTCACATCAGAGGCCAGTGCCACCCGACGCTGCTCGCCAGTCTTGGTGCGCAGGTCTGCGGCCAATGAGGGGAACGCACCCCACAGGCCAGTCGGCGCAACCACAGCCACGGCAGCGCCGGCCGCCGTCGCAAAAGCGCCCCCCAGAAAAGCGCGACGGCCCAGCGTGGGCGCGCGCCGTGTCCTGGCGGCTTGACGACGTCGTACAGCCTCACCCGCCGGGCCAAAGTCCTTCCACAACTGGCGTGCCTCGGCAAAGGCGGCCGCGTGCGCATCGCTCGTATCGCACCAGCGCTTGAGTGCCTGCGCGTCGGCCACGGTGGCCTCGCCCGAGGTCAGACGGCGCACCCACGCATGCGCATCGCGGCGCAGTGTGTGCGGAATCTTCAGCGTCGTCTTGAGGGGTTCGGGTGCTGCCTTCATGCGTTCAACCATCTGTCATACCGCCGTTCTTTCTGCGGCCACGGCTTGCCTCTGCCGCCACTCCGACGGTCTTATCGGTATGACGAATCCCGCCTCGCAAACCCGCAAGCATTTTTGAAGATTTTTTAATCGATCGATTGCCACGGCAGCGTCGGCCGTGCAAAGGCGCGTCGTTATCGGCCAAGCTTGGCGGCGCAGTGCTCCTGGGCGCGTTGCAGCTCCAGCTCCACCAGCCGCAGCGAGATACCAAAGCGCTCGGCCACCTCGCGCTGCGGCGTGCCCTCCAGGCGCACGGCCAGCAGGATGTCGCGGCGGCGTTGGGGCATCTGCTCCATCGCGCGGATCAGCGCGTCGAGCTCGGAGTTGGCTTCGGCCACCTCGGCCGGGCCGGGTGTGGGGCTGACCAGTTCGAGCATGGTCTCCACCTCGCCCACGCTCAGGCGGCGGTCTTCGGCACGCTGCTGGTCAATCGCCGCGTTGAAGGCCATGCGATAGAGATACGCACCGGGGTTCTGCACCGGTTCGATGGCGTCGGTGTTGCCGTTGCCTTCCAGGCGCAGCCAGATGTCCTGCAGTGCGTCGCCGGCCAGATCCGGGTTGCCCAGCCGGCGAGAGAGCAGGTATTTCAGGTGGCTGTAGCGCTCCACCAGAAAATCGCGCAGCACGGCGCGGCTGCCCTCAGCCATGGCGCTCTCCGGCTGAGATGACGGAGACGGACGCAGCCGGTGCAATGCAGCCCCAGCTCTGCCCCGAGGCACGCGGCATGACGACAAAGGTGAATGGCTGCGCCACGGATGCCGGCACCGCCTCGCCCACCGACACGCCCTGCAGCGCATTCATCACCAGCCGATCGAGCACCGTATCACCGGTGGAATCGAGCAGATGCACCGGGCCTATGCTGCCCTGCGCATCCACCCACAAGCGCAATGCAATGCGATGCCGGCCTTGCGCGAGGATCGGGTTCGCGCAGAACGCATCGCGTATCCGGTGCTGGATCAGGCCGTAGTACCGGCGTTGTGCCAACTGGTTGGCGGTATCGGTATCGTTTGCCTCTGCATTGGCTTGCGAGCGCACGGGCAGCAGCACCAGCGTGTCGGCACCGGTGTAGCGCGGGGCCAGGCCACTGCCCTCCAGCAAGCGCAGCAGCGCCATGTGCGGCGTCATGGCGCCACGCACGGCAGGCGCAGCACGGCCCGCCGTCAACGCGCCGTCATACAGCAAGGACATGCCGGTGACAGCACCGTAGTGCTCCAGCGCACGCTGCAGCGGCTGCGGCTCGATATCGAACCAGCGCTCGACATCCAGAGGCGGCGCGCCGGCAATGACGGCCGGCTCCGGCTCGACAGGGCCGGCAGACACGGCAGGATGGAAAACGCAGATGCCGATCATCGCGATGCACCAAGGCAGTATCCGCCGCGCACCACCCGATGCGACGTTTCCAGCCATACCCGGTCAGTGAGAGACGCGTGCGACATCGCCCGGTGTGCGGACGTGTTTCACAACGCGCAAGTGTGAAGTAAGCGCGTAGGGTAGTAATGCAACGTGACTGTTCTGTTACAGCACCCGTTGGAGGGGGTGCAGAGCAAGTGCACGCTCAGGCGTTTGAATCGCCCCCATGCGGGCTGAGGGTGCGTGGGGAGACCACTGCCGCGTCGTGGTCGATCGGGCCATTCGGAAAGAAAAAAGGCGGCCAGACCCGGGCCGCCGAAGGAGACACCGCCGCGCTCAGTGCGCCACGGCGTTGAAATTGGGCGGCCGCCGATCGACGAACGCCCGGAAGGCTTCATGCGCCTCGGGAGACTGCAAACGTCTGGCAAACGAGGCGCTCTCCACATCCATCTGCTGCTTGAGCAGTTCAGCATCGCGCATCAGGCGTTTGGTTTCGGTCAGTGCACCCAGCGGCTGACGCGCGAGGCGTTGCGCAATCCCCTGTGCCTCGTCGCCGAGCTTGTCGAGCGGCACCACCCGGTTCGCCAACCCCCATGCGAGCGCAGACTGCGCGCTCACCGCATCACCCAACGCAAACATCTCGAACGCACGCACGTGGCCCAGTCGCGCGGGCATCAGCAGGCTCGATGCGGCTTCCGGCACCAGCGCCAGATTGACGAACGGCGTGGAGAGCTGTGCGTTGTCGGCCAGCAGCACGAAGTCGCAATGCAGCAGCATGGTCGTGCCGATGCCAACTGCACGCCCCTGCACCGCCGCCACCAGCGGACGTGTGGCGCGCGCCAGCGCATGCAGGAAGCGGATGACGTTGCGCTCGCCATCGCTCTTGCCGCCGGTCATGGCCACCGAGGCAAACTCGCCGATGTCGTTGCCGGCCGAGAACATGTCGCCCTCGGCGCGCAGCAGCACCACGCGCACGGTGTTGTCGTGCTCGGCGGCGTTCAGTGCGTCGGCCAGCGCGCCGTACATGGCATCGGTAATCGCATTCTTCTTGTCGGCGCGTGCCAGCGTGAGCGTCAGCACGCCGTCGGCGTTGTTGCTCTGGATGTGTTCACTCATTGCTCGTCTCCTGTGGGGAACTTGGTTTGCAGGCTGGCCAGCCAGCGTGCGACAACGTCGATCTCGGCGTCGGTAAAACCTTCGGTCAGGCGTGCGTTCAGTTCGGTCAGGCCGCCCCGTGTTTCGGCCAATGCGGCGCGGCCGGCGGGGGTCAGCCAGAGTTGCCAGGCGCGGCCGTCCTTGGCGTCGGCGCGGCGCTCAATAAGGCCCGCATCTGCTGTGCGATCCACCAGGCCGCTCATGGCGGAGGGGCCAAGGTCGAGCGCGGCACCGGCCTCGCGCATCAGCGCGCCGTCGTTCTTCTCCAGAAAGAACAGCAGACCGGATTGCGCAGCAGTCACGCCCTCGCCGGTGCGCGTCTGAATCCAGCGCTGCAGGCGGCGTTGCCCGACATTGATCAGATAGACGAGGCGACGCTCGGGTGCCGTCATGCAGCCTCCGCAGCTTCAGGCACGCGTGCAGCCGCTGCCTGCGCGGCAAGCCAATCGGCCAGACCTGGCCAGAGCGTGTCGACAAATTTTGGGCGGAAGAAACCCATGTGCCCAACAGCACCGCCTGCCTCCGCTGGCGCAATCTGGCGACGCTCGACCCAGGTGCTGGTGAAATGCTGCGTCAACGCGTTGATGGCGGGTGGCGTGGCCCAAGGATCGTCGTCAAAGCCGTAGACAAGCACGGGGTTCGTTACGCGGTTGAAGCGCTCCACTGCGCCGAGCGTCGGGTCATCGAAGAAGTAGCGCTGCATGCCAGCCCACGCGCCCCATTCGATGGCAACGCCACCCGGCAGGTCTTCGCCCAGGCCCATGCGTTTGCCGGGCACATAGCCAATCAACCGTCCCAGTGCCGGGCCGACACCGCGCAGGATCAGCTCGACACGCCAGCGCTCTCCCCGCTGGCGGATGAAGCGCGAGTTGCCGGTATGGCACGCCACCAGCACCGCACCGGCCAACCCCCAGCCCGCACCGCACATGCCGATGCCGTGACCACCCACTGAATGCCCCACGGCCAGTTGCGGCAGCTCCGGATAACGCGCCCGCGCCCAGCGCGTCACGCCTTCCGCATCGAGCAGCATCCAGTCGCGCATGCGGGCGGCAAAGCCGCGCAAGGTCTTCGGCCGGGATGCGCCGATACCGCGGTAGTCGTACGTGATGGCGTGGAAGCCGCGTTCGGCCAGGAACTGCGCAAAGGCCTGATAGATGCGCTGCGGCACCCCCGTGGCCGGGTGCATGACGACCACGCCCTGCGGCGTGCCGGCAGCCGCCCAGAACGTGGCGCCCAGAGGGTAGCCGTCTGCGGCGGGAATGGTTTGGAGGGTGCTGGTCATCGGCCAATTTAGTTCGCATGCGAAGTGTTTTACTTTGTATGCGAAGTAAATCGACGTGTCAACCACCGAAAGATAAAGTACTTGCTTAACTATTCAGAGTCGCTATAGTTAACAACATGCTTAACCATGACACTTCTCTCGATCTCGCCTTCCAGGCGCTGGCAGACGGCAACCGGCGCGCGATGCTGGTCCAGCTTGTGCGTGGCCCGGCTTCTGTAAGCGAGCTGGCGCAGCCGCTCGACATCTCGCTGCCGGCGGTGATGCAACACCTGTCCGTGCTGGAGAACTCCGGTCTCGTGCGATCGGAAAAGGTGGGCCGCGTGCGCACCTGCCGGATCGAACCCGAAGCCCTGAGCCTGGCCGAGCAGTGGATCAACCAACGGCGCCTGGAGTGGGAACAGCACTTCGACCGCCTCGGCGCCTATCTGGAAACCCTCAAAACCCAAGGAGACCCGCATGACGACGACCATTGACAGCCCCACCGCTAGCACCCTGCGCCCGCTCGTGATCTCGCGCACCTTCCCCGTCTCGCGCGACTGGGTCTTCACGGCATGGAGCACCGCTGAACACATCAAGCGCTGGTTCTGCCCGACGCACTACACGGTGCCGGACGCGACGGTCGAGTTTCGCGTGGGTGGCAAGTTTGACGTGTGCATGCGCTCGCCCGAAGGGCAAGACCACTGGTCGCGCGGCCACTTTGTCGAGATCGTGCCCAACGCGCGCCTGGTGATCGACATGAACGTGGTGGACGCAGACAACCGCCCGCTGATGAACGCCCACACCGTCGTCACCTTTGCCGAAGAAGGGGGTGGCACGCGCATGGAAGTCACGCAAACCCACACGCCGCTCGCCCCGATTGCCGAGATGATGATCAAGGGCGCGCCCGAAGGCTGGAAGCAAACGCTCGACAAGCTGGAGCGCGAAGCCGCGCGTGTGCCGCTGGCCGATGGCATCAAGCGCTCGGTCGTACATGCCACCTTTACGGTCGAGCGTACGTACGATGCCCCGCGCTCACGCGTGTTCAAGGCGCTGACGGACCCTGCCGCCAAGGCCAAGTGGTTTGCCGGCGGCAACGGCTACACGCTGCTGGTGCGCGAGATGGATGCCACCCCCGGCGGCCGTGAAGTCGTCAAGGGCCGGTGGGACAGCGGTGTCGTCTCCAGCTTCGAGGCCCTGTACCACGACGTGATCCCCAACGAGCGCGTCGTCTACTCGTACGTGATGCACCTGGATGACCGCAAGATCTCCGCCTCGCTTGCCACGCTGGAACTGCGTCCGGCCAAGGATGGCTCGGGCGGCACGCACCTCGTCATGACCGAGCAAGGCGCCTTCCTTGATGGCTACGACGATGCTGGCTCGCGCGAGCGCGGCTCGCAGTTCCTGCTGGACATGCTGGGCAACTCGCTCAAGGACTGAGCACCCGCAGCACGTCGCGCGCGACGGTCGCCAGCGTGACCGCCGCGCCGACGATGAGTGCCATGCCCCACAGCACGCCGCCCGCATAGGCAAACAGAATCTGACGCGTGGTCATGGCAGCGTTTCCAGCAGCGGCTGCGCGAGATGCAGCAGTTGGTGGCACGTGGCGATCTCGTCGTCACCCGGCAGAGTCTCCGACAAGCGCACGCGGGTCAGCCGCCACGCCGCGGTGTCCACACCAACGATTGCCGCCACCGTCCCGGCTTGCGCGGCGGCCTCATGGTTGCGTTCGATGGCGCGCCGGAAGACATCCGTCAGCCCCACGTCGGGCGCAATGTCTTCAACTTCGATATAGGCAAAGCGCGCCATCTGCGCCGGCCCCTTGCGGGCGTCGAGCGCCATCTGCGTATGGATGGGCGCGCGGCCAAAGCTCTCGGTCACGACGTGGTAGCGGCCGTTGACCAGAAAGTCGCGAAACGCCGCATCCTGCTTCCACAGATACAGCGACGAATACGCATTGGCCGTCGCACCAAACTCGCCACGCTCACGCAGCAGGAAGGCCTTGAAGAACAGTTCCGGCGCGTCGTCCCACAGCGGGCCGCGTTGACGCGCACGAGCGTGCAAGCGCGTCATGTCGTAGTCCGCAGGCAGGTGGTGAACGTAGTGGGCCAGCAGCATGGCGCACCTCAGCTCGTCTTGACCGCGTACTGCGCGATGCCGTGGCCGAACGACCAGTTCTCTGGCAACACCTCCACGAGGTTGATGAACACGTCTTCCGGCCGCACGCCTGGGTCCTCAAGCAGCAGTTCGACAATGCGGCGATAAAGCGCCTGCTTCTGCTCCAGGTTGCGCGTGTTGTTGGCGGTGATCTGGATGATGACCACATCGTCGCTGCGCGCGATACCGAAGTACGTGGGGCTGACGCTGAAGGTGCTGGCGTCGTGCTCGGTGATCACCATGAAGCGATCGTCTTCCGGCACGTTGAAGGTCTCGCGCATGGCGCGATAAACGCCGTCGAAAATGGCTTGGTGATAGGCAGCGGGCTTGCCGCGCCGCAATGACACTTGAACGAGAGGCATGGTGGACTCCGTGTTGGGTGATGAACCGTGCTCACAGCATGCCTCGGGTTGTTCATTTCAAAAAGACATCCTAAGATATTTCAATCATTCGATTTCAAAATGATTGAACCATGAGGATGCTCGATCTGGAGGCCGTACAAGCCTTCGTACTGACCGCCGACCTGAAGAGCTTCACGCGTGCCGCCGAGGCAATGGACTCCACTCAATCAGCCGTGAGCCTGAAGATCAAGCGGCTGGAAGACACGCTGGGCCGCCGCCTGTTGGAGCGCACGCCGCGCCTGGTGCGGCTGTCGCAGGACGGCAGCGCTTTTCTCGGGCCGGCACGCGACCTGGTGGCCGCGCATGAGGGTGCGATGGGCTCGTTCGGGGTGGAGCGGCGCCGGCTGTCGGTCGGCATGAGCCACCACATCGTCGGGGCGGAGCTGCCGCGCCTGCTGCGCCAGATGAGCCGGGCCGAACCTGCCCTGACGCTGGAAATCCGCATCGACAGCTCGCGGGAGATCCTCGACGCATTTGAAGACGGCGCACTGGATGCGGCCGTGATCCTGCGTCACGACAGCCGCCGCACCGATGGCGAAGTCCTCATGGAAGAGCCTTTCGGCTGGATGGCCGCCCCCGACTTTGAACACCGCAGCGGAGAACCGCTCTACCTTGCCACGCAGTCCGAGCCCTGCCGCGTGCGCGAGATGGCCGTCAACGTGCTGGATGCGGCGGGCATTGCGTGGCAGGAAGTGTTTGTCGGCGGCGGCGTGGGCACCATCGGCGCAGCCGTGGCGGCCGGATTGGCCGTGGCCGCTCTCAGCCGGCGCGTGGCACCGCCCGGCACCATCGACGTGGGTGAATCGCTCGGCCTGCCGCCGCTGCCACCGCGCAGCGTGGTGCTGCATTCTCGGGTGGCCGATCCGGTGGCAAAAAAGGCGCTGCGCACCTTCTCCACCACCCTGCGCGCAACGGCCGGGCGATAACGCTGCAGGCGCACATTTGCGCAATCGCTGCACCGCACGCAGTCCACCGGGCGACTATGCTTTGTCGCATGAAACCCCGCACCATTCGCGACTACCACCGCCGCATCGCCCGCGTGATCGAGGCGATCCTGGCTGATCCCGCCGCCCCGCACACCGTGCAGAGCCTGGCGGAGGTCGCACACCTGTCGCCATTTCACTTCCACCGCATCTACCGCGCGCTCACCGGCGAGGGTGTGTTCGAGACCGTGCAGCGCGTGCGTCTGGCGCAGGCCGCCCAGCGCCTGACCGGAGCGGAAGATTCCGTCACCGACGTCGCCCTCAACGTCGGCTATGGCAGCCCACAGGCATTTGCCCGTGCGTTTCGCGAGTTCACGGGTGTGAGCCCGCGCGCCTTTCAAACTCGGCAGCAGGAACTGATCGTACCGACCACGGAAACCGCAGGCCTGCCGCCGCTCGAACTGGTCGAGCTGCCGCCCCTGAGCGCGCTGTGCCTGCGGCACGAAGGCCCGATCGCGACCATCCGCCAAACCTTCATTGCGCTATGGGAAGCGCTGGGCATCGAGAGCACGTCGCTAGACGCACCCGATCGCATCGGCATCTGCCATGGCGATCCGGAAACGCCCGGCTCGTTTGAGTACTTTGCGGGCGTTATTCTCGATACGCCACGCGCCATCACGGGCCGCCTGCAGCCGATGCGCATCGAAGGCGGCCTGTATGCCTCACACCGCCTCATCGGCCCCTACGCCTTGATCGCACCGACGATGCAAGCGTTGTATGGCCGCTGCCTGCCCAGCTACGGCTTCGAACCGGATGACCGGCCGACGCTGGAGCTGTACCGCAGTCCCGCCCGCCACCCAGTGCCGAGTGCGTGCGTGACCGACCTGATGATCCCCATCCGCAAGGAGTAAAGATGTTGCGTCGTTGCCTTGCCGCCGCCATGGCGGTCTTTGTCGTGGGCGCTGCCTGCGCGGCCGAGCCCGCCGCGCCATATCACGTGGGCGGAACCTGCCGCGTGTTCCATCCGCAAGTCGAGCGGCATTGGCGTGGCGCACGCACCGAAGCGCTCGTCACCAACATCTGGTATCCGGTGGATGCATCGGTGCCTGAAACGACACGCAACATCGGCGAGCCCGGTCGGCCAACATTTCGCGGCCATCCATCGGCCGGTGAAGCGGCGCTGGCGCCCGCCCACTCCACCTACCCGCTGCTGATGCTGTCGCACGGCACCGGGGGCACAGCCGACAGCCTCGACTGGTTGGCTGCTGCATTGGCCGCCAACGGCTATATCGTCGCGGGTGTGAACCATCCGGGGAACAACGCGCTGGAGCCACTCACGCGCGACGGCTTCATGCTGTGGTGGGAACGCGCAACGGATGTGAGCGAGGCGCTCGACAGCATCCTCGCCGACCCGGTCTTGGGCGCGCATGTCGACCGCACACGCATTGGCGCAGTAGGTTTCTCGCTGGGGGGTTATACGGTGTTGGAGCTAGCAGGCGCACGCACCAATGTGGCGGCGTTCGAAGCGTTCTGCGGCGGGCCACAAGGCGATGCGATCTGCCGACCGCCAGAAATGGATCGCTTGCAGCCAAGCACCGGACCCAATGCGCCGAAAACGGCAGCAACGGAAGCCTCCCTTGCCCGCTCAGGCGCCTCCTACCGTGATGCGCGCATCAAGGCCGTCTTTGCCATCGCACCAGCCCTGGGCATGGCGTTGGATACAGACTCCCTGCGCAGTATTGCGCTGCCGGTCTCGCTGATGGCAGGTGATGCCGATGTGACGGTGCCCGTGGAAAGCAACGTGCGCCGCATCGCCGGCCTGGTGCCGAATGCCGATGTGCTGCTGGTTCCAGGCGCGTCGCACTACACCTTCATCGATACGTGCCACCCGGGGGCGGTACCGCACCTGCCACTGCTGTGCCAGGACAAGGCAAGCGTCGATCGTGACGTCGTCCACGCCGAGGCCGTGCGCCGTGCGCTGGACTTCTTCCGGGCGACGCTGCCGGCCAAAACCTGAGCATCGCCCGCCGGCGGCTTAGCGCTTCTGAAGCGCCACGCTGCCGATCGAATAGCCCGCACCAAACGAGCAGATCAGCCCCAGGTCACCAGCCTTCATGTCGGCGCGGTGACGGTGGAACGCAATGATCGAACCCGCCGAGGCGGTGTTGGCGAACTCATCCAGAATGACCGGCGCCTCATCGGCCGAGGCCTCATGGCCTAGCAAGCGCTTGCCGATCAACTGGTTCATCGCCAGGTTGGCCTGGTGCAGCCAGAAGCGGCGCACATCCGCCGGCGCGTGCCCCAGTTGCTGCAGATGGCCGGCAATGTGCTCGGCGGCCATCGGGCAGACTTCCTTGAACACCTTGCGGCCTTCCTGGCGGAAGAGCTGGTCGCGGTCGTCGGGGTTGCGGTCTTCGCTGCGCGAGAGATAGCCGGCGTTGTTGCGGATGTTGTTCGAGAAGCTGGTTGCGCACTTGGTGCCGAGCACGCGCCAGGCGTCGGCCGAACGGGTTTCATCTGCGCGCTCAACTAGCACGGCCGTGCACACGTCACCGAAAATGAAGTGGCAGTCGCGGTCTTTCCAATCCAGGTGGCCGGAGGTGATCTCGGGGCTCACCACCAGCGCGGCGCGTGCGGTGCCGCTGCGCACCGCGTTGATGGCCTGCTCCAGCCCAAAGGTGGCCGACGAACACGCAACGTTCATGTCGAACGCATAGCCGCCCGCGCCGATGCCGTTCTGGATTTCGACGCCCAGTGCCGGATACGGACGCTGGAAGTTGGAGGTGGCGCAGAGCAGCATGTCGATATCGGCGGCATCACGCCCGGCGGCGGCCAGGGCCTCGCGCGCGGCTGCCACGCCAATCTCCGCCTGCAGCGACAGGGCATCGTCCGGACGCTGCGTCAGGTGCGGACGCATGCGCGCTGGGTCCAGCACGCCGGTCTTTTCGATCACATAGCGCTGGCGGATACCCGATGCCTTTTCGATGAATTCCGCCGACGATTCCGACAGTGGCGCCAGCTCGCCCGCAGCAATGGCTGCTGCGTGTTCCGCATTGAAGCGCTGCGCGTAGGCGTTATAGGAGGCAACCAGCTCCTCGTTGGTGATGACCTCCGGCGCGACCCACAGGCCCGTGCCGCTGATAACAACGTCGTGCATACCCGGTGTTTGTGAAATTTGTGTGGCGGGGACGATAGCACATTGACGCCGGGGTATGCCCGGCTGGGGCGTTGTCGTTTACATCTAGTCCGTGTCTGCGTGACTGTAGAAGCCCGCGCGTCGCACGGAGGTAGCCTCATCTCCGTAGCGTTGGAGAAATCGGCCTACACAAACCCGCCGACACCCCCCACAAGCACCAATCCAACCGTCAATCCTAGCGCGCTGATCTTGAATGTCTTGTGCGCCAATCCCGCGACAAGCGTCCAGATCACGACGCCGAGTGCCAGCACACTTGCGGCAAGCACGGCGAAATCCGACACCCCAGTCCTGGCTATTGCCACCAAGCGTCAGGATCACCCTGCAGGTCAAAGCTGCAAGGGGAAAGACCGTGACACCTCGAACGAAGTCTCGCTTTTGCACCGCGTCAGCGCCAATCGGCGCGCCCTCTCGATTTTCTCTTGTGGCCATGCATGCTCCCGTCAATTGAAGAGCTGAGGGATGCAGCCATCTACGGCGCAACCGCCGATGCATCATCAGAACCCAGGCTGGCGTCCGCCCCTTTCAACGGATAGTCCGGATGCCTCAAGCCATACAACGTCACGAACACG